>NZ_MSGP01000359.1 GCF_002078235.1 Streptomyces viridosporus | reverse complement strand
CGCCGCGGGCCGGGGCGGGTCGGGGCGCGGTGTGCGGGCCGGCCGGCGCCGGCTAGACCGCCGCCGGTTCCGCGTCCTCGGCGTCCGCCTCCCCGGTCTTCCCGGCGGCCGCCTCCGCGCGGTCCCGGACCTCGCGGCGGACCAGGACCACCCAGCCGACGGGGACGCCCGCGGCGAACAGCCACCACTGGACGGCGTACGCCATGTGGTTGCCGATGCCGTCGTGCTCGGGGTCGGGGATCGGCACCGGGGTGTCCCCGGCCGGGCGGGGCTCGGTCAGGTCGATGTAACCGCCGAGGACCTGCCGGTCGAGGCGTTCGGCCGCCTGTCCGCTGCTGATCAGCATGACCTGCCGGTCGGGCAGCCCTTCGAGGTCCTTGATGCCGCTGGCCTCGGTCGTCTGGTCCGGCATCAGCCGGCCGGTGACGGTGATCTCCCCCTCCGGCGGGGCGGGGATCTCGGGGAACTCGGTCTGGCTCGGCCCGTCGGAGGGGATCCAGCCCCGGTTGACCAGGAGGACCTTGCCGTCGTCGAGCACGAAGGGGGTCAGCACGTGGTAGCCGACCTCGTCGTTCGCGTTGGTGCGGCGGCGCACGACGACCTCGCCGTCGGTGTCGAAGCGGCCCTGTGCCGTCACCCTGCGGTACCGGTCGTCCTCGTCGACCTTCGCCCCGGGCGAGGTCAGGGACTCGACCGGCACCGGCCTCTCGGCCAGGGAGCCGGCGATCGCCCGGTTCAGCGCGACGCGGCGCTCGTGGCGGTGCAGCTGCCAGAAGCCCAGCTCGATCATCGTCGGGACGAGCACGAGCACCACAAGGGTGAGGATCACCCACTGGCGGGACAACAGGAAGCGGTACACCCCACGACCGTACAACTCGGTCGCCGGACCCCCAAAGGCGGGTGCGCCCTCACACCCGGTCGACGATCCCCGTCCTCCCCTCCGCGCGGGCGCAGTGGGCGCCGCAGTACCAGTGGCCGTCGGCCTCGACGCCCTGGCCGATGATCTGCACCCGGCAGTGCTCGCAGATCGGGGCCATGCGGTGGATCGCACAGGCGAAGCAGTCGAAGACGTGCACCGCGCCCTGCGCGTGCACCTCGAAGGTCATTCCGTAGCTGTTGCCGCACACTTCACATGTCGCCATGCGCCACAGGGTGGGCCGTCGGCCCGGCGCGGGCGAGCGGGCGGCGGGCGAGTCGCCCGGCAATCACCCGTCCGCGCGGTCCGCCTCCTCCGGTTCGCGGACCGCCCCGCCGCGCCGGTCAGCCGTCCGCGGCGGGTTCGACGTCCCCGAGGAGCTGGCCGAACGCGGCCTCGTCGACGACCGGAGTGCCGTACTGCCGGGCCTTGACCGCCTTGGAGGTGCCCGAGTCCGGATCGTTGGTGACGAGGAGGCTGGTGAGCCGGGACAGACTGGTGGCGACGTGCAGCCCGGCCTCGGTCGCGCGGTCCTCCAGCAGCTCCCGCTCGACGGAGGTGTCGCCGGAGAAGGCCACCCGCATGCCCTGCTTGAGCCGCCCGCCCGGTGCGTAACGCCCCGGGTTGGGGTAGGGGCAGGCGGGTCTCCTGCGGGACGGGCGCCAACCGGTCGGCCGGTAGCCGCCGGGCGCCGCCGGCTGTCCGGTGCGGGGCCGGTCCGTCCACTCCGTCAGCGGCCGGCACTCGTGCAGCGGCAGCCGCACCCCGCTCGCCGCCGCGGCCCGCAGGCTGGGCCGGAACGCCTCCGCCAGCACGCGCGCGTCGTCCAGCGCGTGGTGCGCCCGCCGCTGGACGACACCGAAGTGCGCGGCGAGCGACTCCAGCTTGTGGTTGGGCAGCGGGAGTCCCAGTTCCTTCGAAAGGGCGATGGTGCACAGCCGCTGCTTGACCGGCGCCTCGCTCCGGGCGCGGGCGTACTCCCGGGCGATCATCTGCCAGTCGAAGACGGCGTTGTGCGCGACGAGCACCCGGCCCTCGAGCCGGGTCGCGAACTCCTCGGCGACGTCGCGGAAGAGGGGCGCCCCCTCCAGCGCCTCGCTCGTCAGGCCGTGGATCCACACCGGGCCCGGGTCCCGCTCCGGATTGACCACCGTGTACCAGTGGTCCTCGACCTCACCGCGCGCGTCCAGCCGGTAGACGGCCGCGGAGACGATGCGGTCGTCGCGGGCCAGCCCCGTGGTCTCCACGTCGACGACCGCGTATCCCTGCGGATACGCGGCCGGCCACACGGTGGGGGAGGACGCCGCGGTCGTGAGGTCTTCGAGCATGGTTCATGAGGATACGGGCCACGACCGACAGCGCCGACCGTCAGGTGCCGCCCGCGGCCCGCCCACCGGTCCTCACCAGCGGATCGGTACCGGCACGGCCGTCAGCAGACCCGAGACGGCGACCACCACGCCCAGCAGGTACACCTCCGCCCGCGCGGGGGTGGCGGCGGTCAGCGGGTCGGCCGCGCGGGCGAGCCGGACCCGGGCCCACAGGGCGAGGGCGGCGACCCCGGCCATCAGGATCACCTTGGCGAGCAGGACGCGCCCGTACGCCGTGTCCGTCAGCTGCTCCAGGATCGTCTCCGGCGGCATCCGGCGCAGCGAACTCCCCACCCCCGTCGCGGTGAGGGCGGCGAGCAGGAGGGCCGCCAGGCGCGCGTAGCGCCCCAGTAGCGCGGTGCCCGCCTCCGTCCCCCGCCACAGTCGCAGGACGCGCAGCGCGTACAGCAGGCCGCCCACCCACAGGGACGAGCAGGTCAGGTGCACCAGCGTCAGCCCGGAGCCGAGGAGCGGGCTGTACTCGGTGGTCGGGTGCGCGCGCAGGGCCTCCGCGACGATCACCACGGCCAGCGGCAGGACCTGGGTGCCCGGACGGCGGGAGGCGGCGCACAGGGCCGCCGCGAGGAACGCGTTGACCTCCAGGAGGGCGAGCTTGCCGTCCCGGGTCGCGTACAGGCCGCCGACGTCGACGGCGGCCGGGCTGTCGGGGATCAGGTTGCCGGTGGCCACCACGGAGGCGAGTCCGAGGGCGGCCGCGAAGCCGACGGCGCCCGCCGCGACGGACCAGCTGCGGGGCAGGGCCGCGGGAGCACCGGGCACGGAGCGGACCAGGCGGTTGATGAACAGCTCGCCGACGGATATGGACAGCGCCGCGAACAGCACCGTGCGCAGCAGGGCTATGCCGCCGGTGCCGGGCGCGTCGGCCTCCCCGGTGCCGTGCAGCGCGGGGGACGGGCCGAGGAGCGGTATCAGCGAGGCCAGTGCCACCAGCACGATCACGGCGACGGCCCGGCCGGCGCCGGGGCGCCCGGCACCTTCGCGCGTACCGGTCGCCCTGGACCTGGGATTCGTCAGACTCACCCCAGGATCTTCGCCAGTGCCCACAGAACCGGGCAAGTCCGCGACGGGAGGACGGCGTGAAATTCCGCATCGATGGGGCATTTCGGTCCGTCGGCCGCTCCGGCCCCCAACTCGCCGCGGAGGAGCGGCCGTCGGTCCCGGCCCGGTCTCACCCCCAGCGCGCCGGATCGGCCGCCCACGGCCCGGGCGGCCGTGCCCAGTCGTCCGGACCGCCGGCGAACGACACCGGGGACAGCGCGTACCGCAGCGTTCCCAGGGGGCTCTCCCGCCGCGCGAGCCAGGCGTCGGCGGGCACCTCCCCGGACTCCCCTCCGTCCGGGGCTCCCCCGGTTCCCGCCCGCGCGTCCGCGGCCCCGTCGAGCAGCCACCCCGCGGTCCGCGCCAGCGCCACCCGCACGATCCTGCTGCCGCCCTCGTCCAGTTGCTCGGTGAGCGCCCGCAGCACCCCGGCCGCCAGCAGGTACCCGGTGCCGTGGTCGAGGGCCTGGGCCGGCAGCGCGCCGGGCCGACGGGGCGAGCCCTCGGTCGCCGCGATCCCCGTGGCCGCCTGCACCAGACTGTCGAAGCCGCGCCGGCCACCCCACGGCCCGCGGGTGCCCCACGCCGACAACTGGGCCACCACCACGCCGGGCCGGCGCTCGGCCAGCGCCCCGGGAGCCGGTCCGAGGCGCTCCAGCGCGCCCGGACGGTACCCGGTGACCACCACGTCCGCCGTCGCGAGCAACTCCTCGAAGGTGCTCCGGTCGGCCGCCAGGTCCAGCCGCGCCGACCGCTTCCCGAACCCCGTGTCGGCGTGCTGGTCGGGAAGTTCGGGCAGCCACGGGGCGTCCACGCGCAGCACGTCCGCGCCGAGCAGGGCGAGCGTGCGGGTGGCGACCGGCCCCGCGACGACCCGGGTGAGGTCCAGCACCCGCAGCCCGGCGGCGGGCAGCAGCGGATCCCGGCCCGCGCGCGTGCGCTCCCGCGGGGGCGCGGAGTCCAGCCGCCCCCGCTCCACCAGGGGAAGCCGTCCCACCGCCGCGCCCTGCTCGTGCGCCGCCCACTCCCCGGGCGTCCGCAGGGCGACGGCGAGGCCCCCGGCCGCGTGCACGGCCTCCTCGGTCTCCCGCGCGGACCGCTCGGCGAGCGCCGCCGCCACCGCCTCCGGACGGTCCGGCACACCCAGCGCGGTGAGCAACCGGGCCCGGTGGTGCGGGTAGTTGGCGTGGGTGCGCACCCATCCGTCCGCCGTGCGCCAGAACCGCGACAGGGGTGCGAAGGCGACCGGCGCCCGCCCGTCGATCCGCAGGTGGCGCTCGCTGACGAACGCCGTCGCCACGGCCCCGTCGTCCACCCGCACCGCCGGTACGCCGACGAGGCCGGCCCGCCGCGCCCCCAGCTCCGCGGCGGCCAGTGCGCACGCGCCCACGCAGGCGCGCGCCGTCTCCCGTACCGGCAGGCGCGCCCGCAGCGCACCGGGGCGTTCGACGGTCGACACGCGCGCGAGGAGGGCGGGGTCGCCGCCCAGTGCGGACCAGGCGGTCGCGAGAGGATCCATGACTGCACTATGCAGTATTGACTCGATCAATGCGGGAGGGGCCGGTCACGGGCCCGGACAGCGGAAGGGCCGGGCGCGACGCCTGGCCCACCGCTCTCACGGATCCTGCCCGACGGCTACCGCGTCACCGCGTCCAGCGCGTCGGCCGTGCCCCAGCCGTAGAAGCCGTTGCGGTTCTTCGGGCCCTCGCACACCGCGTCGACCTTGCCGTCGCCGTTGATGTCGTACGGGTCCGTGCACGCGGTGGCGTCCGCCTGCGCGTACAGCAGGGCCTTGACCAGCGACGGCGGGGCGTACGGGTGCGTCGACTTGATCAGCGCCGCGACACCCGCGACGTGCGGGGCCGCCATCGACGTGCCCGCCATGTAGCCCCACCTGCCGCCGGGCAGCGGGCCCAGGATCAGGCCGCTGGTGGCGGGGGCCTGCGGCGGCTGGTACGCCGTCGAGTCGCCGCCGGGCGCGGCGATGTCGACGACCCCCCGGCCGTAGTTGGAGAAGGACGACTTCAGCCCCTTGGCGCCGGTCGCCGCGACCGTCACGACACCCGGCAGCTGGGTCGGTATGTCGAGGCACTCGGAGGGGTCGATCACCCGGTCCGACGGCGGGCCGTCGTTCGGGGAGACCGGGTCGGTGATCTCGTCGGCCGAGAGGTCGTAGTTCTCGTTGCCGGCCGCGGCCACATTGACCGCGCCCTTCTTCTCCGCGTACCGCGACGCCCGGGTGACGGCCTCGACGAGCGCCTTCTGGTCCGGGTCGTTCTTGCAGTTGAAGTACCAGGGGTCGGTGTAATAGCTGTTGTTGGTCACGTCGACCCCGTGCTCGGCCGCCCACATGAAGCCGCACACCACGGCCTCGGTGTAGAAGTAGCCGTCCGGGTTGGACACCTTGATGCCGGAGACCTTCACACCGGGCGCGACACCGGTCATGCCGACGCCGTTCTTGGCGGCGGCGATCTCCCCGGCGACGTGCGTGCCGTGCGCGCTCTCCGACGGCCCGGGCCGCCAGGCGCCCTCGCTGGTGTCCGGCTTGCCCGACACGCAGTTGACCGACGCGGCCCGGTCGAAGTTGGGCGCGATGTCGGGGTGGGTGTCGTCGACGCCGGTGTCGATCACGGCGACGGTGACCTTCGGGCTGCCCAGCGACTTCTCGTGGGCCTTGTCCGCCTTGATGGCGGGCAGGTCCCACTGCAGCCCCTGGAGCGGGTCCTGGCCCGCGGCGGCCTCGGCCCCGGCCTCGGCGACCTCCGCCGCGCTGAGCACCTTCGGGGCGCCGGTGTCGGTGGTGGCCGCCGACGGCAGCGGCGCGTTGCGGGTGGCCCCGGCCGAGTGCACCCCGGGCACCTTGCGGACGGCCCCGGCGAAGTCGGGGTTCGAGGAGTGGACGACGACGACGCCGATCCTGTCGTACGACGTCACGATGGTGCCGCCGGCCTTGCCGATCGCCTTCTTCACCTGTGCCGGTACGCCGTGGCCGGCACGGACGTTGACGACGTAACTGAGCGGGGTCGCGTCGGCGGAGGACGCGGCCGCGCCGGCCGCCGGAGGGGCGGTCGGCGCGGCCGTGGCCGCGGTGTTCGGCAGGAAGGCGAGCGCCGTGGCCATGGCCATCCCGGCCGGTATCACGAGCGCGCGGCGGGGGCGAGACGCGGTCATGGTGTCTCCAGTTCGTTCACGAAGGACGGGCGGGCGGACCCGAAGTCCGCATCCAGCGGGCTCACTTGACGGCGCGCAGCGCGTTGACGACGCCGAAGCCGTAGAAGCCGTTGACCCGGCTCCCGCCCTCGCACGTCGCGTCCTGCACGCCGTCGCCGTCCTGGTCGTAGGACTCCGGGCAACCCGGGTTGTCCGCCTGCGCCTTCAGCATCGCCTGCAGCGCGGCCGGGGAGGCCCACGGGTGCTTGGACTTCAGCAGCGCGGCGACTCCGGCGGCGTGCGGCGAGGCCATCGAGGTGCCCTGCAGGAAGGCGTACTGGCCGTTCGGCATGGTGGACAGGATGCGCCCGTCCTTCGACGGCGTGTCCGGCAGCTGGTAGCGGCGGTCGCCGCCCGGCGCCGCGACGTCCACGACCCCCTTGCCGTACGTGGAGTAGTACGACTTGAGGTTGTGGACGCCCGTCGCGCTGACCGTGACCACACCCGGCAGCTGCGTCGGGAGGTCGAGGCACTCGCTCGGGTCGATGGTGCGCGTCACCGGCGTGGTGTCGTTGGGGCTGGTGGCGTCCTCGATGGCGTCCGAGGCCAGATCGTGGTTGGAGTTGCCGGCCGAGGCGACGTGCAGGGTGCCCTTGCGCTGGGCGTACAGCTGGGCGCGGTTGACCGCGTCGAGGATCGCCTTCTGGTCCGGGTCGTCCTTGCAGTTGTACAGCCACGGGTCCACGTAGTAGCTGTTGTTCGTGATCTCGACGCCGTGGTCGGCGGCGAACACGAAGGCGCAGACGACGTTCTCCGGGTAGAAGAGGCCGCTGTCCGGGTCGCTCACCTTGATGCCGGAGACCTTCACGCCGGGCGCGACACCGGCGACGCCGATGCCGTTGCGGGCGGCGGCGATCTCACCGGCCACGTGGGTGCCGTGGTAGTCGTCGTCCGTGTACGGACGCCAGGCGCCCTCACTGGTGTCCGCCTTGCCGCCGACGCAGTTGGCCGACTGGGCGGCGGAGAAGTTCGGGGCGAGGTCCGGGTGGGTGTCGTCGACGCCGGTGTCGATCACGGCGACGGTCACCTTGCTGCTGCCCGGGTTGATCCGCGCGGCCTTGTCGGCGCCGATCGCCCGCAGGTCCCACTGGTCGGCCTCGAGCGGCTCGCTGCCGGGGGTCCTGGCGGAGGCGGCCCGCGTCCTCGCGGCCTCGGCGGCCGTCACGTAGTCGGCGGCGCCGACGTCCGTGGTGCCGGCGGGGGTCAGCGGCGCGGTGCGGGTGGCGCCGGCGGACTGGACGCCGCGCGCCTTGCGTATCTCCTTGCCGAAGTCCGGGTTCGCCGAGTGGACGACGATCACGCCGATCCTGTCGTACGTGACCACGACGGTCCCGCCGGCCGCGGCGATCGCCTTCTCCACCGACGCGATCGTGCGGCGGTCCACCTTGGTGTTGACGACGTACGCCAGGGCGGGCGCGTCCGTGGCCCGCTCGACCACCGGTGCCGTCCGCTCGGCCGCCGAAGCCGCCGCGGGCAGGAAGCCGAGCGAGGCGGTCAGGGACAGCGCGACGGGCACGGCGAGGGCGAGACGGCGTCTGGACCGCAGATGAGCCATGGGGTCTCCACATCATCCGGAAACGAAACCGGCCCGAGACACAGGTGGTGCTCGGGCAGGTACATGACGGGGTGGTGCAGGGTGAAGCTATCCCGCGATGTCGCTGGCCAGCAACGATTTCCCGTAAGGACTTCACAAAGAAGGTCCCGGATGTCCCGCGGCCCTCCCACGAGCCGTTCCCACGCCGTTCCCGCGCCGTTCCCCGCGACCTCCGCCGCGACGTGTCCCGGAAAGAAGCGAACACGGTTGAACCGGTCCTCGCGTGGCGCCGTGCCCTTGTGCAGGAAGCGCGAGGACACTCGCCTTCCGTCCCCGTCCGACCGCACCACTACGCGAGGAGACTCCGTGGCCGCCGAAGCACCGCCCCCCTCGACAGAACAACACAAACTCCCCACCCCCGAGGAGTTCACCGAGGTGCAGGAGAGCGCGGAGTTCGGTGAACTGCGCCGCTCCCACCGCTCCTTCGCCTTCCCGCTGACCGTCGCCTTCATCGCCTGGTACCTGCTGTACGTCCTGCTCTCCAACTACGCGGGCGGCTTCATGGGCACCGAGCTGTTCGGCAACATCAACGTCGCCTTCGTCTTCGGCGTCCTGCAGTTCGTCACCACGTTCCTCATCGCGTGGTGGTACTCCCGGCACGCCGCCACCAAGCTCGACCCCAAGGCCGAGGCCATCAAGACCCGTATGGAGGGCGGCGCATGAGCCCCGCGATCACCCAGGTCCAGCTCGCCGCGAACGAGGCCAGCGAACACCGGCCGCTCATCATCACGCTGTTCGCGCTGTTCGTCGTCGCGACGCTCGGCATCACCGTCTGGGCCGGCCGCCAGACCAAGGACGCCGCCGACTTCTACGCGGGCGGGCGCCAGTTCAGCGCCTTCCAGAACGGCCTCGCGGTCTCCGGCGACTACATGTCGGCCGCGTCCTTCCTCGGCATCGCGGGCGCCATCGCCCTCTTCGGCTACGACGGCTTCCTCTACTCCATCGGCTTCCTGGTCGCCTGGCTCGTGGCGCTGCTCCTGGTCGCCGAGCCCCTGCGGAACTCCGGCCGCTACACCATGGGCGACGTCCTCGCCTACCGCATGCGCCAGCGCCCCGTGCGCACCGCGGCCGGCACCTCCACCATCGTGGTGTCGATCTTCTACCTGCTGGCCCAGATGGCGGGCGCGGGCGTCCTCGTCTCGCTGCTGCTCGGCATCACCTCCGACGCCGGCAAGGTCCTCATCGTCGCCCTCGTCGGCGTCCTGATGATCGTGTACGTCTCCATCGGCGGCATGAAGGGCACCACCTGGGTGCAGATGGTCAAGGCCGTGCTGCTCATCGGCGGCACCCTCCTGATCACCTTCCTGGTGCTGCTGAAGTTCAACTTCAACATCTCCGACCTGCTGGGCAAGGCCGCCGACAACAGCGGTCACGGCGCGGCCTTCCTGGAGCCCGGCCTCCAGTACGGCGCGACCGGCACCACCAAGCTGGACTTCATCTCCCTCGGCGTCGCCCTGGTGCTCGGCACCGCCGGCCTGCCGCACATCCTCATCCGCTTCTACACGGTGCCCAACGCCAAGGCCGCCCGTAAGTCCGTGAACTGGGCCATCGGCATCATCGGCGGCTTCTACCTGATGACCATCGCCCTCGGCTTCGGCGCCGCCGCGCTCATCTCGCGGGACGAGATCATCGCCTCCAACCCGTCCGGCAACACGGCCGCGCCGCTGCTCGCCCTGCACCTGGGCGGCGTCGACTCGACCTGGGGCGCGATCCTGCTGGCCACCATCTCGGCGGTCGCCTTCGCCACGATCCTCGCCGTGGTCGCCGGTCTCACCCTCGCCTCGTCGTCCTCCTTCGCGCACGACATCTACGCCAACGTCATCCGCAAGGGGAAGGCCACGGAGAAGGAGGAGATGCGGGCGGCCCGCTGGGCGACCGTCCTCATCGGCATCGTCTCCATCGCGCTCGGCGCCCTCGCCCGCGACCTCAACGTGGCCGGCCTGGTCGCGCTGGCGTTCGCGGTCGCCGCGTCCGCCAACCTGCCGACGATCCTCTACAGCCTGTTCTGGAAGCGGTTCACCACCCAGGGCGCGCTGTGGTCGATCTACGGCGGCCTCGTCGTGGCCGTCGGCCTGGTGCTGTTCTCGCCCGTGGTCTCCGGCGACCCCACGGCGATGTTCCCCGACGTCGACTTCTCCTGGTTCCCGCTGAAGAACCCGGGCCTCATCTCCATCCCGTTCGGCTTCCTGATGGGCTGGCTGGGCACCGTCCTGTCCAAGGAGGAGCCCGACGCCAAGAAGTACGCGGAGCTGGAGGTCCGGTCGCTGACCGGCACCGGCGCCCACTGACCCGCACCCCGGACGGCCGCGCCGCGGAGACCCCCGCAGGTCTCCGCGGCGCGGCCGCGGTGCGTCCCGGTCGGCACGGGCCGCTGTGGCTGTCGGCGGTGTCACGTAGGCTCGCGGGTACGGGTATATGAGTGATCCGCGTCGAGGGAGGAGCCAGGTGCTCATCGACACCTACGGCCGAGTGGCCACCGACCTGAGGGTCTCGCTCACCGACCGGTGCAATCTGCGGTGCACCTACTGCATGCCCGAGGAGGGCCTGCAGTGGCTGGCCAAGCCGGACCTGCTCACGGACGACGAGATCGTGCGCCTCATCGGCATCGCCGTCACCGGCCTGGGTATCGAGGAGGTCCGCTTCACCGGCGGCGAGCCGCTGCTGCGCCCCGGCCTGGTCGGCATCGTCGAGCGGGTCGCCGCGCTCCGGCCGCGCCCGCAGACGTCCCTCACCACCAACGGCATCGGGCTGCGGCGCACCGCGGCGGCCCTGAAGGCGGCGGGCCTGGACCGGGTCAACGTCTCCCTCGACACCCTCCGCCCGGACGTCTTCAAGGCCCTCACCCGCCGCGACCGCCACCAGGACGTCCTGGACGGCCTGCACGCGGCCCGCGAGGCCGGGCTGACCCCGGTGAAGGTGAACGCGGTCCTGATGCCGGGGCTCAACGAGGACGAGGCCCCCGACCTGCTCGCCTGGGCCGTGGAGCACGACTACGAACTGCGTTTCATCGAGCAGATGCCCCTGGACGCCCAGCACGGCTGGCGGCGCGACGGCATGATCACCGCCGGTGACATCCTGACCTCCCTGCGCACCCGCTTCGACCTGACCCCGGAGGGCGAGGAGGCGCGCGGTTCGGCACCGGCCGAGCGCTGGCTGGTCGACGGCGGCCCGCACCGCGTCGGCGTCATCGCCTCCGTCACCCGCCCCTTCTGCCGCGCCTGCGACCGCACCCGCCTCACGGCCGACGGGCAGATCCGCACCTGCCTGTTCGCCACCGAGGAGACGGACCTGCGCGCGGCCCTGCGCTCCGGCGCCCCCGACGAGGAGATCGCCCGCCTCTGGAGGCTGGCCATGTGGGGCAAGAAGGCGGGCGCGGGCCTGGACGACCCGTCCTTCGTCCAGCCGGACCGCCCGATGTCGGCGATCGGCGGCTGACCGGAGGGCTACGCCTCCCCGGGCACCTGCCACTCCTCGAACCGCACGACGTCCTTCAGGAACCCGCGCACCCCGAGGAACTGCGACAGGTGCTCGCGGTGCTCCTCGCACGCCAGCCACGTCTTGCGCCGCTCCGGCGTGTGGACCTTCGGGTTGTTCCAGGCGAGCACCCACACGGCGGCGGCACGGCAGCCCTTGGCGGAGCAGATCGGCGTCTCGGGATCAGGGACCATCACACCGCCGACCCTAACCCGATCGGCCCAGTGCGCGGATACGGGGAAAAGGCGACGCCGAGCAGCCACGGGGGGAGCTGCCCGGCGTCGGTCCGTCGCTCCGACGGGGGATGCGGAGCGCGTACGAAGTATGTCACGGGTCACCCCGCCCCCGGCACCGGAACAGCATGATTGATCTGAGCTTTTCTTGAGCTTGGCGGGGAAGCGTCTTCCGCTCGGTGCCGTTTCCGGTGCCGTTTCCCGTCCGGTCCGGTCCTCACAACCGCTCGGTGCGCTCCGTCCGCGCGCCCGGAGCGGGCCCGGAAGCCACGTCCTCCGCGTCCGGTTCCGCGTCGTCCTCGTCCTGCTGCGACGACGCGATCATCGGCTTCATCGGCGTCGTCACGAACGTCGACGGCAGCGACGGCGGGCTCTCGCGCCCCGCGTTGGCGATCACCACCGCGATGTAGGGCAGCACCGCCCCCAGGACCAGCGCCACGATCGCCACGTGTCGCTCCACGCTCCAGAGCGTGGCCGCGAGGATGACCGAGACCGTACGGATGGTCATCGAGATCACGTAGCGCCGCTGTCGCCCGCGCACGTCGTCCTGGAGACCCGCCCGAGCGCCGGTGATCCGGAACACCGGGACGCTGCCGCCGCCATGTTGCTTCCGCATCACATCTCACCATCCGCCCGCATCGGACTCTTCCCGACCCTGACCGTGCCGTGACCGGTCGGGGACACCGGGCCCGGACAGGTCCACGTTACGCCGCGCCCGCCCGGGTCACGAGACCGGGTCGCCCCGTGTCCGTCCGCCCGGCCCGCGCCCCCGTGGGGACGGCACCACCCGACGTGCGACGCACCGGGGCTCGCCCGACACTGGCCGTAATGCTCGCGTCACGTCGTACGAGGAGGCAGCCATGGGCTGGTTGTGGGCGATCATCGTGGGATTCGTACTCGGTCTGATCGCCAAGGCGGTGATCCCGGGCAAGCAGCACATCCCGCTGTGGCTGAGCACCATCTGCGGCATCGTCGGCGCTCTCGTGGGCAACGCCGTAGCCCGCGGCTTCGGCGTGGCGGCGACGCCGGGCATCGACTGGAGCCGGCACATCTTCCAGGTGGTGGCGGCGGTCGTCATCGTCTTCTTCGTCGACATGCTCTACAACGCGATGCAGCGCAGGCGGCACCAGGGACAGCGGGTCTGACACGCGCCGCGGGCGCGCGGCGGCGGGGCGGGCGTACGACGACAGGACGGACGCACGGCGGTGGGGCGGGCGCACGACGACGGGGCGGTCTCCGGCACGTCCCGGAAACCGCCCCGTCGGGTGAGGGCCTTCGGCCTGTCCGGCCGCCCGCTCAGGCGCCCGTGACCTCCACCGCCGCCAGGTTCTTCTTGCCCCGGCGCAGCACCAGCCAGCGCCCGTGCAGCAGGTCCTCCCGCGCGGGCACCGCGTCCTCGGCGGTGACCTTGACGTTGTTCACGTAGGCACCGCCCTCCTTCACCGTGCGCCGCGCGGCCGACTTGCTCGCCACCAGGCCGACCTCGGCGAACAGGTCGACGACCGGGCCGAGCTCGGACACCCGGACGTGCGGCACCTCGGCGAGGGCCGCCGCCAGGGTCCTCTCGTCCAGGCCCGCCAGCTCGCCCTGGCCGAAGAGGGCCTTGGACGCGGCGATCACGGCGGCCGTCTGGTCGGCGCCGTGCACCAGGGTCGTCAGCTCCTCCGCCAGGGCGCGCTGGGCGGCCCGGGCCTGCGGCCGCTCCTCGGTCTGCTGCTCCAGCTCCTCCAGCTCCGCACGGGACCGGAAGGACAGGATGCGCAGGTAGCGGGAGATGTCCCGGTCGTCCGTGTTCAGCCAGAACTGGTAGAACGCGTACGGCGTCGTCATCTCCGGGTCGAGCCAGACGGCGCCGCCCTCGGTCTTGCCGAACTTGGTGCCGTCCGCCTTCGTCATCAGCGGCGTCGCGTAGGCGTGGACGGTGGCGTCCGGCTCCAGCCGGTGGATCAGGTCCAGCCCGGCCGTGAGGTTGCCCCACTGGTCGCTGCCGCCCTGCTGGAGCGTGCAGCCGTACCTCCGGTACAGCTGGAGGAAGTCCATGGCCTGCAGCAGCTGGTAGCTGAACTCCGTGTAGCTGATGCCCTCGGAGGACTCCAGGCGCCGGGCGACGGAGTCCTTCGTCAGCATCTTGTTGACGCGGAAGTGCTTGCCGATGTCCCGCAGGAACTCGATGGCGGAGAGGTTCTGCGTCCAGTCCAGGTTGTTGACCATCTCGGCCGCGCCCTCGCCCTCGAAGGACAGGAACGGCTCGATCTGGCCGCGCAGCCGCTCGACCCAGCCGGCGACGGTCTCCGGCGGGTTCAGCGTGCGCTCCGCGGTCGGGCGGGGGTCGCCGATCTGGCCCGTGGCCCCGCCGACCAGCGCCAGCGGCCGGTGACCGGCCTGCTGCAGCCGGCGCAGCGTGAGCACCTGCACCAGGTGCCCCACGTGCAGCGACGGCGCGGTCGGGTCGAAGCCGCAATAGAACGTGACGGGACCGTCCGCGAGCGCCTTGCGCAAAGCGTCCTCGTCGGTGGACTGGGCGAACAGCCCGCGCCACTTCAGCTCGTCGACGATGTCCGTCACGGTTCTCGTGTCTCCTCGATGGTCTTCGGCCGGCCGGGTGGCGGCCGCTTGCGAACGCCTACGAGGTTATACGCCCTGGCTGACCGAGCTCATATTGAAATCGGGGACGCGCATCGCCGGCATGGCCGCCCTGGTGAACCAGTCGCCCCACTCCCTGGGCAGCGTCTTCTCCGTGCGCCCCGCCTCCGTGACCCGGCCCAGCAGGTCCACCGGCGACTCGTTGAACCGGAAGTTGTTGACCTCGCCGGTCACCTCGCCGTTCTCGACGAGGTAGACGCCGTCCCGGGTGAGACCGGTGAGCAGCAGGGTCGCCGGGTCGACCTCGCGGATGTACCACAGGCAGGTCAGCAGCAGCCCGCGCCCGGTGGCCGCCACCATCTCCTCGAGGGAGCGGTCCTCGCCCCCGTCGAGGATCAGGTTGTCGATCCCCGGTGCCACGGGCAGCCCGGTCAGGTCCGCGCTGTGCCGGCTGGTGGTCAGACGGTTCAGCTCGCCCTCGCGGATCCACTCCGTGGCCGTCAGCGGCAGCCCGTTGTCGAACACCGACTGGTCGCCTCCGGAGGAGTGCGCGATCACGAAGGGCGCCGACTCCAGACCCGGCTCGCCCGGGTCGCTGCGCAGGCTCAGCGGCAGCCCGGTCAGCCGCTCGCCGATCCGGGTGCCGCCGCCCGGCTTGGAGAACACCGTGCGGCCCTCGGCCGCGTCCCGGCCCGAGGCCGACCACAGCTGGTAGATCAGCAGGTCCGCCACGGCGGTCGGCGGCAGCAGCGTCTCGTACCGGCCCGCGGGCAGCTCCAGGCGCCGCTTCGCCCAGCCGAGCCGTACGGCCAGCTCGGCGTCGAGCGACGCCGGGTCCACGTCCTTGAAGTCCCGCGTGGCCCGGCCCGCCCACGCCGAGCGGGTACGGTCCGGCGACTTGGCGTTCAGCTCCAGCGTCCCGTTCGGCTGGTCGTGCCGCAGCCGCAGCCCCGTCGACGTCCCCAGGTAGCTGGAGACCATCTCGTGGTTGGCGAAGCCGTACAGCTCCCGGCCGCCCGCACGGGCGCGGGCGAACGCCTCGCCGAGCGCCGGCGCGAAGTCGGCGAACACGGCCGAGGACGTCTCGGCCGGCGCCTCCGTGAACCCGGGCGACGGCGCCACACCCGTGACCAGCGGCCGGGCGTCCTCGGCCGGCCCCGCCCCCCGCGCGGCGGCCTCGGCCGCCCGCACCACGGGCTCCAGCTCGTCCACGGTCACCGCGGACCGGGACACCACCCCGGAGGCGGTGCCCTGCGCGCCGTCCACCGTGGCGACCACGGTGAGGGTGCGCCCGCGCGTGACCCCGTTCGTGGTCAGCGCGTTGCCCGCCCAGCGCAGGTTGGCGGTGGAGTGCTCGTTGGCGATCACGACGCAGCCGTCGGCCCGGGACAGCTCCAGGGCCCGCTCGACGACCTCGTGCGGCCTGCTGGTGCGCGTGCTCATCGACCGGCCTCCTGCGTGGTGTCGAGGCTGTGCTTTCCCGGGGGGCGACCCCCGGACCCCCGGCCGAATCCGGTGCTGGCGCTCATCGACCGGCCTCCTGCGTGGTGTTGAGGATGTTGACTCCCTTGAAGAGGGCGGACGGGCAGCCGTGCGAGACCGCCGCCACCTGCCCCGGCTGGGCCTTGCCGCAGTTGAAGGCACCGCCCAGGACGTACGTCTGCGGACCGCCGACCGCGGCCATGGAACCCCAGAAGTCGGTGGTCGTCGCCTGGTAGGCGACGTCCCGCAGCTGCCCCGCGAGCCGCCCGTTCTCGATCCGGTAGAAGCGCTGCCCGGTGAACTGGAAGTTGTACCGCTGCATGTCGATGCTCCACGACCGGTCGCCGACGACGTAGATGCCCCGGTCCACGCCCCCGATCAGGTCCTCCGTCGACAACCCGGCGGGATCCGGCCGCAACGACACGTTGGCCATGCGCTGCACCGGCACATGGGCGGGGGAGTCCGCGAACGCGCATCCGTTGGACCGCTCGAACCCGGTGAGCCGCGCGATCCGCCGGTCCAGCTGGTAGCCGACCAGCGTGCCGTCCTTCACCAGGTCCCAGGACTGCGCCTCGACGCCCTCGTCGTCGTAGCCGACGGTCGCCAGGCCGTGCTCGGCGGTGCGGTCGCCGGTGACGTTCATCGCCTCCGAGCCGTACTTCAGCTTTCCGAGCTGGTCGAAGGTGGCGAAGGAGGTCCCGGCGTAGGCCGCCTCGTAGCCGAGCGCGCGGTCCAGCTCGGTGGCGTGCCCGATGGACTCGTGGATGGTCAGCCACAGGTTGGAGGGATCGACGACCAGGTCGTACAGCCCCGGTTCGACGCTCGGCGCCCGCATCTTCTCGGCGAGCAGCTCCGGGATCCGCTCCAGCTCGTCGTCCCAGTCCCAGCCGGTGCCCCCCAGGTACTCCCAGCCGCGGCCGACGGGCGGGGCGAGGGTGCGCATGGAGTCGAACTCCCCGCTGGAGTCGTCCACCGACACGGCCGTGAACACCGGGTGCAGCCGGACGCGCTGCTGGGTGGTCACGGTCCCGGCGGTGTCGGCGTAGAACTTGTTCTCGTGCACGGTGAGCAGCGAGGCGTCCACGTGGTCCACCCCGTTCGCCGCCAGCAGCCGCGCGCTCCACTCGGCCAGCAGCCCGGCCTTCTCCCCGTCGGGCACGGTGAACGGATCGACCTCGTACGACGACACCCAGGTCCGGTCGGCGTGCACCGGCTCGTCGGCCAGCTCCACCCTCTCCTCGGACCCCGCGGCCCGGATCACCTCGGCGGACAGCTTCGCCATCGCCACCGCCTGCGAGGCGACCTTGGCGGCGGCGTCGAGGGTCAGGTCCACCCCGGAGGCGAAGCCCCACGTCCCGCCGTGCACCACGCGCACCGCGTACCCGAGGTCGGTGGTGTCCGACGACCCGGCGGGCCTGGCGTCCCGGAACCGCCAGGACGCGTTGCGCACCCGCTCCAGGCGGAAGTCCGCGTGCTCCGCCCCGAGCGCCCGCGCGCGGGCCAGCGCGGCGTCGGCGAGGGGGCGCAGGGGGAGGGCGAGGAACGACTGATCGACTTCATGGGGCATGAAGGAGATCTCCCTGATGCTCGGCGAGAGCGGCGTCTTCACCGCACCGAGCAGTGAACCATGGCGAGCGAAGTGCCGGGGCAGCCATCGGTTCCGCCTGCCGACGAGCCCTGGCCACCGCCCCGGTCTCGCACATGGCCCGTCCCGTGCGGGGCGACGCGGTCGGAGCACGGGTGGCGCGTCGGCTCGACGACCCGGCTGCCGAGCCGGGAGGGAGCCGGTCACCGGACCGCGTTGGACGCCTTCCTCCGGCAGCGGGCCACGGAGCTGCTCGCCACCGGCACGCCCGGTTTCGTGGGGACCGTACGAACGCCGGACCTCACGGGCACTTCCCGAAGGCGAGGGAGGAGCTGGACGCCCGGATCACCGAGATCCCCCTCACCCGGGAGGTGCGTGACGGGGCGGCCCCGCCGGCCGGCCGGCTGAGGGCGCCGGACGTGATCCATGTGACCTGCGCCCTGTCCCTGCGGGACGACCCGACCGCCGTGGTGACCTACGACCGCAGGATGCCGGAGACGGCTCGCGCCGAAGGGCCGCCCGCTCACGCACCGGGCACGGCGGACTGATCGGAGCCGTCCCGACGGACGCGCCGACTGTAGGAACCCGACAGGAGGCCCCGGGAGGCACTGTCGGTGCCCGAATGTCCTCCGGTGCATCCGGACCGATAGGTTCTCAAGGAAGCCGCCTGTCGTCGGCGCCCGTCCTCCGGGCGTTCGGGCGGGGCACGAAACCGCTATCGAAAGGGTGATCCGTTGAGCCGCTCGGTTCTCGTCACCGGAGGCAACCGGGGCATCGGCCTCGCCATCGCCCGCGCGTTCGCCGAAGCCGGCGACAAGGTCGCCATCACGTACCGCTCGGGGGAGCCGCCGGCCGCCCTGGTGGAGCTGGGCTGCCTGGCCGTCAAGTGCGACATCACCGACAGCGAGCAGGTGGAGCAGGCCTACAAGGAGGTCGAGGAGGCGCACGGCCCCGTCGAGGTCCTCGTGGCCAACGCCGGCGTCAACAAGGACCAGCTGCTGATGCGGATGTCGGAGGAGGACTTCACCTCCGTCGTCGACACCAACCTCACCGGCACCTTCCGCGTCGTCAAGCGCGCCAACCGCGGCATGCTGCGGGCCAAGAAGGGCCGCGTCGTGCTGATCTCCTCGGTGGTCGGGCTGCTCGGTTCCGCGGGACAGGCGAACTACGCCGCCTCCAAGGCCGCCCTGGTCGGCTTCGCGCGCTCCCTCGCCCGTGAGCTGGGCTCGCGCAACATCACCTTCAACGTCGTCGCGCCCGGTTTCGTCGACACCGACATGACCCGGGAGCTCACCGAGGAGCAGCAGACGAAGATCCTCGCGCAGGTGCCGCTCGCCCGGTACGCGCAGCCGGAGGAGATCGCCGCGACGGTGCGGTTCCTCGCCTCGGACGAGGCCTCGTACATCACTGGAGCCGTCATCCCCGTTGACGGCGGACTGGGAATGGGTCACTGAACACCATGAGCGGAATCCTCGAGGGCAAGCGCGTCCTGATCACCGGTGTGCTGATGGAATCCTCCATCGCCTTCCACACCGCCAAGCTGGCACAGGAGCAGGGCGCCGAGATCATCCTGACCGCGTTCCCGCGGCCCACCCTGACCGAGCGCATCGCCAAGAAGCTGCCCAAGCCGGCCAAGGTCATCGAGCTCGACGTCACCAACGACGAGCACCTGGGCCGCCTGGCCGACGTCGTCGGCGAGGAGCTGGGCGGCCTCGACGGCGTCGTGCACTCCATCGGCTTCGCGCCGCAGGACGCGCTCGGCGGCAACTTCCTGAACACGCCGTTCGAGTCGGTCGCCACGGCCATGCACGTCTCGGCGTTCTCCCTGAAGTCGCTGACCATGGCCTGCCTGCCGCTGATGCAGAACGGCGGCTCGGTCGTCGGCCTCACCTTCGACGCGCAGTACGCCTGGCCGCAGTACGACTGGATGGGCCCGGCCAAGGCCGCCCTGGAGGCGACCAACCGCTACATGGCCCGCGACCTGGGCAAGCAGAACATCCGCTGCAACCTCATCTCGGCGGGCCCGATCGGCTCCATGGCGGCCAAGTCCATCCCGGGCTTCAGCGAGCTGGCCTCCGTGTGGGACACCCGTGCCCCGCTGGAGTGGGACCTGAAGGACCCGGAGCCGGCCGGCCGCGGCGTCGTCGCCCTGCTGAGCGACTGGTTCCCGAAGACCACCGGCGAGATCGTCCACGTCGACGGAGGCCTGCACGCCATCGGCGCGTGAGCGCGGCCGACCCGGCCCGAGGGCCGTCCGGGGCCCGCACCCCCCACGGGGTGCGGGCCCCGGACGTATCACCCGTTCGGCTCAGCAGCACGGGCGGGCCGGGACGTCGGCAGGGCACCGTGGAGCAACGCGTCCGTCGCGTGATCCCCTCCCCAGCACGGCCGAGGAGGTCTCCCTGTGCGCCTGTTCCGCCTGATCCCGACGGCCGCGGCCGTCGCCTTCGTGGTCGTCCTGCCGTACGAGGCGGTGGCGCACCCACGTGCGTATCCCGCCGAGGCGCAGTCCGACGATCTGTTCGGCGCCGCCTGCCGGGTCCGCGTCGACGGCTCCCAGGTGACCGCCTACTGCCACAACCCCTATCCGGACACCGATCGCGTCAGCCTGCACGTCGAGTGCGTCCACTGGTGGGACCTCGACAGCGACGGCGCCCCGGTGGCCGCGGGGCCCGCGCAGACCGTGCAGCTGACCGGACGCTGCTGGAAGGAGGTCCGAACGGCGTGGGTCACCCACCGGAGGGCGGACTGAGCCGTCCGTCGCCGGCCGGTCCGGGCCGCCCCGGCCGGCACGCCAGCGGATAGGCGGCGGCCTCCTCGGCCGCCGTCGCCCCGTCGCCCGCGCGGATCGCGTCCACCAGCCGACCGTGGTCCATGCGCGTCTCCGGAGTCAGCTCCCGGCCCACGTCGCCGCGCAGCCAGTCCCGCAGCACCTCGCCCAGATCCGCGTACATCGCGGTCATCACGTCGTTGTGCGAGGCGGCCACGACGGCCAGGTGGAACGTCGCGTCCGCCGCCACGAACGCCTCCGCCTCACCCGACTCCCAGGCCTCCTCGCGGCGCAGCAGCAGCGCGTCGAGCTGCTTGAGGTCCTTCTCCGTGCGCCGCTCGGCGGCCAGCCGCGCCGCGGCCGACTCCAGGGTGGCGCGGAGCTCGGCGATGTGCCGGGGGTCGGCGCCGGCGAAGCGGCGGTGCATCACGCCGGCCAGTTCGCTCGTGGCCGCCACATAGGTGCCCGAACCCTGGCGGATGTCCAGCAGCCCGTTGTGCGCGAGCGCGCGGACGGCCTCGCGGACCGTGTTGCGGGCGACCCCCAGTCGCTCGACCAGCTCCGGCTCGGTGGGGATGCGCGAGCCGACCGGCCATTCGCCCGAGGTGATCTGGGCCCGCAGTGCGGCGATGACCTGCTCGGACAGTGCCGAACGGCGAGGATGACTCAAAGGCATGGTCCACCTTCGCACGGCGGGGGTGCCGGACGGCGATCTGGACAACGGCCATAAATCATCCCATGATTCTATGATGGGCTTCATGTCCAGCAAGGAGACCCGGACGCACGAGTCCACGACCGTACGCGCCCAGACCAGGCCCGACATCCCGGAGAGCCGGGGCGCCGTGCCGCGCGCGTGGACCACGCGGCTGCTGGTCGTCGGCGTCGTGCTGGCCGCGCTGAACCTCCGCCCCGCCATCACCAGCCTGGGCGCGCTGCTCGAGGAGGTCCGCGACGGGCTCGGCATGAGCGGCAGCGTGGCCGGGCTGCTCACCTCGGTGCCCCCGCTGTGCTTCGCCGTCTTCGGTGTCGCCGCGCCCCGGCTGGCCCGGCGCTTCGGCACCGGCGCGGTGGTCTGCGCCGGCATGGCCGCCATCGGCACCGGCCTGCTGGTCCGTCCGTTCACGGGCGGCACGGTGGGCTTCCTGGCCGCCACCGCCCTCGCGCTGATGGGCATCGCCGTCAGCAACATCCTGATGCCGGTCATCGTCAAGCGGTACTTCCCCGACCGGGTCGGCTCCATGACCGGCCTGTACTCGATGGCCATGGCCCTGGGCACCGCCGCGGCGGCCGCGACGACCGTGCCGCTGACCGACGCCGTGGGCGGTGACTGGCGCTCGGGCCTCGCCCTGTGGGCGGCCCTCGCCCTCGCCGCCGTGCTGCCCTGGCTCCCGTTCGTACGGGAGCGGGGCGCGGCACCGGCCGAGCGGGCACCCGGTGAGCGGGTGCCCGGGCGCGCGGTGGCGCCCGCGGAGCCCGAGTCCGCGGCGGCGCCCGCGCTGCGCATCACGCGCAGCCGTACCGCCTGGGCACTGGCCGTCTTCTTCGGGCTCCAGGCGACCGTCGCCTACATCACCATGGGCTGGATGCCGCAGATCTTCCGGGACGCGGGCGTGCCCGCGGACACGGCCGGACTGCTGCTGGCGGTCATCATGGTGATGGGCGTGCCGCTGGCCTTCGTCATACCGCGCCTCGCCGCGCGGCTGCCCCACCAGGGGCCGATCGTGCTCGTGCTGGGGGCGAGCGGCCTCGCCGGGTACGCCGGCCTGTACTTCGCACCGGCCGCCGGCGCCTGGGCCTGGGTGCTGCTGCTGGGCGTCGCCAACTGCGCCTTCCCGCTGGCACTGACCCTGATCGGGATGCGGGCCGGGACCGGCGCGGGCGTGGCCCAGCTGTCGGCCTTCGCGCAGAGCGCCGGCTACCTGATCTCCATCCCGGGACCGCTCCTGGTGGGCGTGCTCTACCAGCACAGCGGCGGCTGGGGGCTGCCGATCGCGCTGATGGCCGGCCTGATGGTCCCGCAGACGATCGTGGGCTTTCTGGCGGGCCGGGCCCGCACGGTGGAGGAGGAGGCGGCCCACTGACCCCTCCGACCCCGGAGCCCGCCGCGGGGGAGAAAGATGCGAGACTTGCCCCATGCCAGTCCTCGACCCGAATCCGCAGAACGGCCAGAAGAAGATGCTGCTCGTCTTCGGGGCCTTCTTCGCCATCTTCATCGTCATCGGGGTGATCGCGACCTTCCTCGCGCCGTGACGGCCCGCGCCGCCCGTCCGGGCGGCCGTGGTGGTGCTGGCCCCCTGTCCCCTAGGGGGCCGGGCTCAGGGTCAAGTGGGTGGATCACCGGATGGGTTGGCGCCCGGGGAGTCCGTACCTTCGAGATGTGGCCGCGAGAGCGGGCCACGGACCACGCGAAGGACGGAGGCCTCCCATGTCGGCGCCCACGCACACCCGGCTCCATCCGGCCCCCCGGGGCGGTGCCGACACCAGGCTGCCGTGGTGGGCCCTCGCCCTGCCCGTGCTCGCCTTCGTCACGCTGCTGGCCCTGGTCCTGAACCCCTCCGACGCCCCCGCGGCCGCGGGGGAGCCCGCGCTCACCCACCTCGTCGAACGCGCCCAGCAGCTCATAACCGGCTGAACACCCCGGAAGCTGCCGTCAACTCCCTGCGCCCCGTGGCCTGTTTCGTGCGAAGCTGGGTTCCATGAGCGTCGCAGAACCCCGCAGGATTGTCCTTTTCCGGCATGCGAAAGCCGACTGGCCCCCGGTGTCCGACCATGAGCGCCCGCTCGCCGAGCGGGGCCGCATGGATGCCGCAGTCGCCGGACGCAAGCTCGCCGACACCGGCATCGCCTTCGACCTGGCCCTGTGCTCCACCGCGGTCCGGACCCGGGAGACCTGGAAGCTCGCGGTCCAGGAGTTCCCGCAGCGACCGAAGACCGTCTACGAGGAGCGGATCTACGAGGCTTCGCCCGGCGAGCTGATCGCCCTGCTCAACGAAACCCCCGACGACGCGCAGAACGTCCTCCTGGTCGGCCACAACCCGGGCGTCCAGGGACTCGCCGACATCCTGGCCGGCGCGGCCGAGGGCGACGCCCTCGAGCGGATGAGCCGCAGGGGCTACCCGGCCGCCGCTTTCGCCGTCCTGTCCTTCACCGGTCCCTGGAAGACCCTGGAGCCCGGTGTCGCCACGCTGCTCGACTACTGGGCGCCGACCGAGTGACACCCCCGGCACGACGGCAGGGCCCGGCCCTCCCGGACGCGGGGGAGCCGGGCCCTGCCCGTGACGTGACCGGGCGGCTCAGTCCCCGCCGGGTGTGTCGGCCGCCTCGACCTCTTCGCGGGTGACGCCCAGCAGGTACAGGACCGTGTCGAGGAAGGGGACGTTCACCGCGGTGTGGGCCGCCTGGCGCACCACCGGTTTGGCGTTGAAGGCGACACCGAGACCCGCCGCGTTGAGCATGTCCAGATCGTTGGCGCCGTCGCCGATCGCCACGGTCTGCGACAGCGGCACCCCCGCCTCGGTCGCGAACCGGCGCAGCAGCCGGGCCTTGCCCGCCCGGTCCACGATCTCGCCGGTGACCCGGCCGGTCAGCTTCCCGTCGACGATCTCCAGGGTGTTCGCCTGGGCGAAGTCCAGTCCCAGCCGGTCCTTCAGGTCGTCCGTGACCTGGGTGAACCCGCCGGACACCACGCCGACTTGGTAGCCGAGGCGCTTCAGCGTACGGATCAGGGTGCGGGCGCCCGGCGTCAGCCGCACCTCGCTGCGCACCTTGTCCACCACGGAGGCGTCCAGCCCCTCCAGCAGTGCCACCCGCGCGTGCAGCGACTGCTCGAAGTCCAGCTCCCCGCGCATCGCCGCCGCCGTCACCTCGGCGACCTCGTCCTCGCAGCCGGCGTGCGCGGCGAAGAGCTCGATCACCTCGTCCTGGATGAGGGTCGAGTCCACGTCCATGACGACCAGGCGCTGCGCCCTCCGGTACAGCCCCGCCGCGACCACGGCGATGTCGACCCCGAGCCGGGCCGCGTCGGTCACCAGCGCGGTGCGCAGTGGCTCCGTCTCCACTCCGGACACCGCGAACTCCACTGCGGTCACCGGGTACTTGGCGAGCCGGAAGATGCGGTCGATGTTGCCGCCGGCCTTGGTGATCCGTGCGGCGATCGCCGCCGTCGCCTCCGAGGTGAGGGGGTGGCCCAGCACGGTGACCAGGGAACGGCCGAGCCCGCGCGGCCGGTTGTCGCCGATGCCGGAGATGATCTCCGCCTGCATCTTCATCGAGTCCGCCCAGTTGTGGACGGTCGCCCGCAGGTCCCCTTCCAGCCCCCGGGGCGGCTCGGTCACGAGTGCGCAGAGCACGATGCGGCCACGGGTGACGACCTGCTCGATGTCGACCACGTCGACCGAGTAGGCGGCGAGGGTGTCGAAGAGGCCGGCCGTGATGCCCGGCCTGTCCTTGCCGAAGATCTTGACAAGGAGGGTGGGGAGCTCGGAGGTCTGCGATGCGCTCATGGTGTTACCACCGTATCCGGCACCCCGTGCCCAGCGCCCCCGAGGTCCGCCTGACGGACAGCGAACACCGGGCGTCGCCGAGGTGTCCCGGACCTTGCGTCCGCCGCCTCGCCGCCCCGCCGGCAGCGGCTGCCCGCCGCCCGCGCCTCCGCACACGCCGTCGTCCCCGTCCGGCCCCGGGATCAGCGCCCCTCGCCCGGCCCGCGCGGCGCCGGGGGAGGCGGCGGAGGCGGTGGCACCTCCTCCGGCCACCACGACGACCGCTCCGTGCCGCGCGCCCCGTCCCGTGGCCCGGGGCCCCGTCCGGGCCCGCGCCGGAGCGGTCCGACGGGACCGGTCACGGTGGGTGTGCCATGGACGTCGTCGGGCCCGTCGCGGTCACCGGGAGCCGGCGGACCGCCGGGCGGCCGTGCGTCCTCGGGGGGCCGCGCGTCCTCCGGAGACCGTGACCTCTGCGGCTCACGCGACTCCCGCGGGTCACGCGGTTCCTGCGGCACCCGCAGATATGGATTGGTGTCAGGGTTCGGTGGCCGGTGCGGAGCACCCGGCGTGTACGGCCCGCGCACCGCGGCGGCGGATCGCGCCCCCCGCTCCCGGTGTCCGAAGCCCTCCGCGGGC
>NZ_MSGP01000358.1 GCF_002078235.1 Streptomyces viridosporus | reverse complement strand
GACCGCTGCGGACCGGCGCCGCGTTCTTCTTCTTCCGGCGCCGGTCCGCAGCGGTCTGCTCGGCGTCTCGGCCGCGGTGGCCCTCGGCACGGTCGCGGTGGCCACGGGTGCGGTGCCCGGCCTCGAGAACTACAAGCTCGGCGGCGACAGCGCCCCCGGTGAGGAGGTGCAGGCCGGGGACCTGGCGACCAACCTGCCCAGCGAGCAGGGCGGCACGTCCGGCAGCGCCCAGCCCCCGAGCCGTGACGCCGGCGCCCCGGCGAACCGCGACTCCGGGCCCCCGGTCTCCCCCGAGCCGTCGGCACCGGCCTCCGCCTCGGCCGCGCCGACGAAGGCACCGGAGAAGGAGGCCCCGGAGAAGGAGGCCCCCGCGGCGACTCCGAGCGAGAAGCCGGAGAAGACGCCGTCCCGCACGGCCGAGCCGGAGCCGGAGAAGAAGCCGGGCAACCCGGTGGCCACGCCGGCGGAGGCCGCCGCCGGGGCCCAGGTCCTCAAGCTGGTCAACGAGGAGCGGGCCAAGGTCGGCTGCAGCCCCGTCATCCCGAACGGCGGCCTGGCGGGTCTGGCCACCGCGTTCAGCAAGGACATGGCCCAGCGGAACTTCTTCGACCACACGGACCCCGACGGCGACACACCGTGGGACCGGGCCAAGGCGGCCGGTGTCAGCGACCTCGGTGGCGAGAACATAGCCCGCGGCCAGGCCGACGCCGAGGCCGTCATGCAGGCCTGGATGGACAGCCCCGGCCACCGGGCGAACATACTGAACTGCGACTTCAGGACACTGGGCGTGGGCGTCCACTTCGGACCGGGCGGCCCGTGGTGGACCCAGAACTTCGGCTACTAGGAAGGGCGCGGACACCCCCGGCACTACGCGGTGCGCGGTCCGCGCGGGGGCGGCGGGCGCGGGGTGTCCCGGGTCCGCCGTCCGCGCTTTCCGGAAAACCGCCAGGTAGAAGCACTAACTGAGAGTTAGTGCTTTCTGCTGGCCGGTGCTGCTCTGAAGTAGTCTTGAACCATGACGACCACGCAGCGGCGCCCGGAGGAGCAGGGCCTCCCCTTCAACGTGTTCGCCAAGGCCTGCCCCTCCCGCGGCACCCTGGAGCACGTGACCGGGCGCTGGGGTGCGCTGACGCTCGGTGCGCTGCACGAGGGTTCGCTCCGGTTCAACGAACTGCGCCGCCGGGTCGACGGCGTGAGCGAGAAGATGCTGTCCCAGACACTGCACGCGCTGGAGCGCGACGGCCTGGTGCACCGGGAGGCGCAGCTCACCAACCCGCCCCGCGTGGACTACGAACTCACCCCGCTGGGCCGCGAGGTCGCGCAGCGCCTGCTGTCCCTCATCCGCTTTGTGGAGGGCAGCATGGACGCCGTGCTCGAGGCGCGTGAGCGCTACGACGACACGCGCGGCGCCCGCTGACACTTCGGGCAGAAGTAGCTGGAGCGGTTCATCCACGGCCGTCTGCGCACCGGCGTACCGCAGCGGCGGCAGGGCAGGCCCTCGCGGCCGTAGGCGTCCAGGGACCGGTCGAAGTAGCCCGACTCGCCGTTGACGTTGACGTAGAGGCTGTCGAAGCTGGTGCCGCCGACCGCGAGGGCCGCGTTCATGACGTCCCGGACGTGTCCCAGCAGGAGCAGGGTGCGCGGGCGGGTGAAGCCGGCCGTCGGGCTCTCGTAGTGGATGCGGGCGCGCCACAGCGCCTCGTCCGCGTAGATGTTGCCGACGCCGCTGATCAGCGACTGGTCGAGCAGGGCCCGCTTGATGGTGGTCCGCTTGCGGCGCAGCGCCCGGTGGAAGGCCTCGTCGTCGAAGAGCGGGTCGAGCGGGTCGCGGGCGATGTGCGCGATGACGTCCGGCAGGCCGTCGGGGGTGGTGTCGTGCAGCGACAGGCCACCGAAGGTGCGCTGGTCGACGAAGCGGAGTTCGGTGCGCAGATCGTCCGCGAAACGGACCCGGATGCGCAGGTGCTTCTCGTCCGGTGCGTCGTGCGGCTGGACGAGGAGCTGGCCGCTCATGCCGAGGTGGGCCAGGACCGACTGGTCCGTGTCCTCCAGCGGCAGCCACAGGTACTTGCCGCGGCGGTCGGCGGTGCCGATGCGATGGCCCTTGAGGCGGTGCGCGAAGTCGTCGGCACCGGCGAGGTGGCGGCGCACCGCGCGCGGGTGCAGCACCTCGGCCTCGGCGACGGTGCGATGGGCGACCCACCGTTCGAGTCCGCGCCGTACGACCTCGACCTCGGGCAGCTCGGGCATGGTTCCCCCTCCAGGGGCGGTTGTACGAACACCGAGCGCCCGTCCCGGGTCGGGACGGGCGCTCGGGACGTGCTGTCGGTCAGGCGGAGGCCGACGGGGTGTCGACGCTCTTGGCGGTGGCCCGTGCCTCGGCGGCCCGGACGGCCTCCTCGGCCTCGGCCGCCGCCTCGGCGCGCTCGTCCGCCGCGCCCTTGATGGAGCGCCAGGCGGACTCGGCGGCCTGCTGCTCCGCCTCCTTCTTGCTGCGGCCGGTGCCGGTGCCGTACGAGACGCCTCCGACGCGGGCGGCAGCAGTGAAGGTCTTCTCGTGGTCGGGGCCGGTCTCCGTGACCAGGTACTCGGGGACACCGAGCCCCTCGGTCGCGGTGAGTTCCTGGAGACTGGTCTTCCAGTCCAGTCCGGCACCGAGGTTGGAGGACTTCTCGATCAGCGGGTCGAACAGGCGGTGCACCAGCTCCGCCGCCGAGTCCAGTCCCTGGTCGAGATAGACCGCGCCGATCACCGCTTCGAGGGTGTCGGCGAGGATGGACGCCTTGTCCCGGCCGCCCGTGCCCTCTTCACCGCGGCCGAGCCGGATGAAGGAGCCCAGGTCGAGGCCGCGGCCCACCTCCGCCAGCGCACGCGAGTTGACCACCGCGGCCCGCAGCTTGGCCAGCTGGCCCTCGGGCAGGTCGGGGTGGGTGCGGTACAGCGTGTCCGTGACGACGAGGCCGAGCACGGAGTCCCCGAGGAACTCCAGCCGCTCGTTCGTCGGCAGGCCGCCGTTCTCGTACGCGTAGGAACGGTGGGTCAGCGCACGCACCAGAAGGGCGGACTCGACCTGGTAGCCGAGCCGCCCTTCCAGAAGCGTGTGGGACGAGGCCTGGTTGTCCGCCGGAGCACCCCCGCGGCGGCGGGGACTGCTGGTTTCGGCGTCTTCCGCCTTCTTGGCAGTGGACACAGTGCCTCTCACCAGCCGCTCAGACCTCGAGGACCTGGCGCTTGTTGTAAGTGCCGCACGACGGGCACGCGATGTGCTGCTGCTTGGGCTCGTGGCAGCGCTCGCACGCAACCAGGGTGGGGACCGCAGCCTTCCACTGCGACCGGCGGTGGCGCGTGTTGCTGCGCGACATCTTCCGCTTCGGAACAGCCACGGCTACTTCTCCTGCTTCTCGTCGACGCCCGGTTCGGCGCCGCTCATCTCGTCCTTCTCGCCGTCCTTCATGGTGTCGGCGAGTCCCTGCAAAGCCGCCCAACGGATGTCGACGGCGTCATGGTGGTGATCCGGGTCGTCAGCGAGCCGCGCTCCGCACTCGGAGCACAGGCCCGGGCAGTCTTCCCGGCACACCGGCTGCATCGGCAGTGCGAGCACCACCGCGTCACGCAGCACGGCCTCGAGGTCGATCAGACCGTCCTCGACAAAGAGCCTGTCCTCGTCCTCCTCGGCGTCGTCGCCCGGTTCCGCGATCACGCGGCCCCGGTCGTCGGCGTCAGGGTACGAGAACATCTCCTGGAAGTCCGCTTCGAGCTCCAGCCCGAGCGGCTCCAGACACCTTACGCACTCCCCCTCGGCCGTGGCACGGGCGGTGCCTGTGACGAGCACACCTTCCATGACCGACTCGAGCCGGAGTTCGAGCTCCACCGGAGCACCCTCCGGCACCCCGACGACCTCCTTGATACCGAAGTCCTTGGGAGCGTCGACCGTGCGGGTCAGGCGCTGCAGCGCACCGGGCCGCCGACCCAGCTCGTGCGTGTCGAGCACAAGGGGGTTGCGGTGGTCGAGGCGGGCGTTCAGGGCCATTCCTGCTTTCGGTCTGCGGAGCTCGGAGGAACGCTGCCCCCGGGGCTTCCCGTACGTCCGGACAGCGGTGATCGCGGATGTCCACATCATCAGCGTGAACGCACGCGCGACCGAAGAGCCAGAATACTGGACCTTTCGCTCTCAGCCCAATCCGGGTCCCCGGCGGCCGGCGACGGCCGGTCAGCCGTTGCCGCGGCCCTGTTCGTAGGCCCGCAACTGCTCGGCGCTGATCATGCTCGTGTCGAAGAGACTGGTCTCGTCGAGGGCGGGCCGGTCCTGCTGGGGGATGTAGCCCTGCTGGGCCTGACCGGGATCGTACGCCGGCTGCTGCGGGGCGTCGTAGCCCTGGTAGGCGGCGTACGGGTCGGCCTGCTGGAGGGGGGTGCCTCCCGCCGGGGCGTAGCCGGAGGTGGGGGAGTAGGCGTCCTGCCCGCCACCGTACTGCTCCGGGTAGCCGCCGTACGGATCCGGCTGCTGGGCCTGCTGCGGGTAATCGTAGGCCGGCTGCTGCGAGGCGTAGTCCTGCTGCTGCGAGGCCTGCTGCGGGGCCTGCGCGGGCGGCTGGGACGGCGGGGCCGGGGTGTCCGCGATCGCCGCGAGGTCGGCGAGGTAGTCGGCGTCGCTGGAGTGCTGCACGGTCGTGGGGTCGTCGGCGAGGGCGCCGAGGTCGTCGGTGGCGATCCGGCCGTGCAGTTTCTGGCGGCCCCGGCCGACCGCCTCCAGGGTCTTGGCGAGGACCGCCTCGAAGGCGCCGAGCTTGGAGTCGACGTATTCGTCGGCGGTGCGGCGCAGGGTCTCCGGGTCGTGGCTGCGCTCGGGGGCGTCCTCGTCCTCGTAGCCCTGCTCGTCCAGACCGGGGCCGGTGCCGAGCAGCTTCTCGCGGCCGCGGCCGACCGAGCCGAGGGTCTTGGTGAGGACGACCTCGAAGTTGGCGAGCTTGGAGTCGACGTAGTCGTCGGCCTCCGCGCGGATCTCCTCGGCCTCCTTGCGGGCCTCGGCGAGGATGCGGTCGGCCTCGGCCTGGGAGCGGCGGGCGACCTCGGTGCCGGCGATCAGGGAGCCGCGCTCGGCATGGGCGCTCTCGATGATCCGCTCGGCCTCCTGCCGGGCCTGCTCGACCATCTGCTCCCGGTCGCCGATGAGTTCCTGGGCCTGGGCGAGGGAGCCGGGGAGCGCCGCGCGCACCTCGTCGAGCTTCGAGAGCAGGTCGGCGCGGTTGACCACGCACGAGGCCGACATGGGCATCGACCGGGCACTGGAGACCGCGGCGACGATCTCGTCGAGCTTCTTCTGCACGTCCACCGTGTGCTCGCCACTCTCTACAGCTGTGTTGGAGACGGACGGGACGACTGTACGACCCCGGGGCGTCCCCGGGACACCGGCCGGGCGGTTCGCCGGACGGCGCACCGCCCCCGGGCGCCGGCGGTGCGCGTCCTCAGTCCCTGCGCAGACGCTCGGTGAGGGCCGCCAGGACCTCCTCCGGCACCAGGTGGGAGACGTCGCCGCCCCAGGCCGCGACCTCCTTCACCAGTGAGGAGGACAGGAAGCTGTAGGTGGGGTTGGTGGGGACGAAGAGGGTCTCCACGCCCGAGAGGCCGTTGTTCATCTGGGCCATCTGCAGCTCGTAGTCGAAGTCGCTGACGGCGCGCAGGCCCTTGACGATGGCGGGGATGTCGCGCTCCTTGCAGAAGTCGACGAGGAGGCCGTGGAAGGCCTCGACGCGCACGTTCCCGTACTCGGAGGTGACCCGGCGGATCAGGTCGATCCGCTCCTCGATCTCGAACAGGCCCTTCTTGGACTGGTTGATCATCACCGCGACGTAGACCTCGTCGTACAGCCGGGAGGCCCGGGCGATGATGTCGAGATGTCCGTTGGTGATCGGGTCGAACGACCCGGGGCATACGGCGCGGCGCACTTGTGATCCCTCGCTCTCCGGTCCGGTCATCGTGCGTCTTCGCACGTAGAGGCGGCGCGACCGTACCAAAACGTTCCCTCGCCGTAGCGGCGGGCCCGGAGCGCGTCGAAACCGGGCGGCCACCTGAATTCCCCGCCTCTGGTGCTGCGCTCCACGGTGACGAGGGCCTCTTCCGCGAGCCAGCCCTGCGAAAGGAGTGTGAGAAGGATCTCGCGGAGATCGTCGTCCGAGACGGCGTAGGGCGGGTCCAGGAACACGAGGTCGTACGGCTCGTCCGGCGGCGCCG
>NZ_MSGP01000357.1 GCF_002078235.1 Streptomyces viridosporus | reverse complement strand
CGCCCGCCCGTCCCCCGGGGCGGTGGGGACCGCGCCGGTCGGGAGACCGAACGGGTGCGCTACATTTTGCTCGCCCTTGACCGCGATCACTCACGATCCCTCACGCCACGGAGCCGGCCCCACCCATGAGCGACATCGTCAACGGACTCGGCCGGGCCACCGCCTACGGCGCACTCGGTCTGGTCCTGCTGGTCCTCGGCATCGTCCTGGTCGACGTCCTGACGCCCGGAAAGCTCGGCCGGCAGATCTGGGAGGAGCGCAACCGCAACGCCGCCGTGGTGCTCAGCTCCTCGCTGCTCGGCATCGGCGGCATCGTGTTCACGTCCATCTGGACGACGTACGAGGACTTCGGCAAAGGGCTGGTGTCGACCGCGGCGTTCGGGCTGCTGGGGCTGGTGATGATGGCCCTGGCGTTCCTGGTGGTGGACCTCATCACGCCCGGGCGCCTGGGCGCGACACTGGTGGAGCCGGAGCCTCACCCCGCGGTCTGGGTGACGGCGTCCTGCAACCTCGCGGTGTCCGCCGTCGTCTCGGCGTCCATCGCCTGACGCCGGCCTCCTCGCCGCCCCGGCGGCGGTCCTTCCCGCGGTCAGCCCGAGACGACGTGGAGGAGTGCCGTGCCGTCCTCGCCGGTCGCCGCCCGGACGACCACCGCGCCGGTCTCGGCGCGGGGCGGCCGGGTGCCGAGCGGGCCGCAGGAGTTGCCGGAGCCGTTGCCGCGCAGGACGGTGAGACAGCCCTGCCCGGGGCCGCCGACTCCGGCCCGGGAATGGCCGTTGCCCGACTTCACCGTGTACTCGATCCTGTTCGGGCCGACCTCGGTCACGGACAGCGTCACGCTGCCGGCCGGTCCCTCGAAACGGAGGGTGACCGGTTCGGAGACCGCGATCTCGCAGTTCCCGTCCGCGCAGGCACCGACGTCGTGCCCGTCCGCCGCCGACACCGAGGGCTCGGCCCGGGCGGTGCGGCCGACGGGCGGGGATTTCGGCGAGGGCGCCGCGGAGCGCGACTCCGGCACGCGTCCGTCGCCGCCCCGAAACGTCCCGTCCTGCTCGTCCGGGCCGCCGCAGCCGAGCGCCGTCGCGGCGGCCAGCAGCGTCAGGGCCGCCGCCGCTCCGGCCCGGCGACGGGTGCGTGCCCTGCGCGTCCTGTCCGCCGACGTGGTCGCCGCCATGGTGCCCCCGTGCGTGGTCCGGTTCGCCGTTCGGCGGCCAGTCTTCCCCCGCGCCGCGGCGCCCACTCCCCCGCGGCGCGGGATTCACTCCCGGGGGCCGGTGCCGGGGACGGCGCAGTCGTCCTCCGCACCGGGCTCCGCCCGCGCCACGGGAACGAGACTGTCGGCGGTGCTCGGGTGCGGCAGGAGGGCGGCGACGACCAGGCTCACGACGGCCACGAGGACCGCCACCGTCCAGGTGCGGACCCGGTGTCGGGAGAAGCGCACCGGGGACCTCCGGAAGAAGTCGGAGCAGGAGCGCTCCCAGATCAAAAACCCCTTCAGGGGCATGACAATGACAAGAAAGGCACCACCTCGGATTGACCGCTTTCGCCCACCTGTCGAAAGGCTCATCCCGCCCCTTGTCTCGCAGGACGGGAGGCGACTCCCCCGCAACGCACCGCATTCCACCCCGCTTCGGGGGCGAAAGTTTCACTCGGCTTGCGACCGGAACGAGTACCTCGTGGCGGCAAGGAGGGAATCCGATCACCGTGCGGCCTTCGGTGCGGTCGCCGCTCCGTCACCCGAGGGGCGCGGCCCGGCGGGAGAGATCCTCGAGGCCCTGCGCCGGGCCGCCGAGGACGCCGAGGACGCCGGTCCGGCTCGGGGCATCGTCCCGGTCCGGCCGACGACGAAGGCGCGGTGCCCTTCGGCACCGTTCGGGACCTTCATGAGGCGGAATCGCGAGGACGGGACGGCTCTCGGCCCCCGGACCCGGGCGCACCGGCGTCTCGGTGCCCGGACGCTGTCGGCCGCCTCCGCGCCGCAGACCGCGACCGGCACCGTCGCCGAGCGGGAGCGCCGGGCCGGGACGGTCTTCCCCGAGCCGGGCGACCACGTGGTCCCGGACGGACTCGGTCCGCTCCGGATCAGCCGGTCCGCCGACCAGGACGCCCACCGGGAGCCCACCGTCCGGATGCGGCACGGCTGGAGGGCGGTGCCGCGTCTTCGACGGGGGGACGGGGGTCGTCGTGCTGCCCGCCCGGGTCACGCCGCGTGCCTGCGCTCCCTCGCCACGCGTATCGACACGGGGGGCTGGACCCGGTCGGCCGGACTGACCCGGTACGTCGTCCGGTTGGAGTCCACGACGGGCTCCCCGAGCGCGATGCGTCCCGCCGCGTGCAGTTCGTCGCACTCGGCGGTGGGCAGGGCGGCGTAGCAGCCTCCCATGCCGGTGGTGGAGTCGAGCGGGCGCCAGTAGCTGTACCTGCGGCGGCCGTTCGCGTACACGGTGACGTAGGTGGGGGTGCGGGGATCGGAGACGATGCGCAGCACGTCGACGCGGTCGTTGCCGAGCGGCACGCGCGACCGGGAGGGGGCCGTCCGGAGCGCGGTCGCCGGCTGCTCTCCGCGGGCCCGGCTCTTGAAGGGGCCGGGCGGGCTGACCGCCGTGGCGGTCCTCGCGCCGAGTCCGGTGGTGGCCGTGCCCGGCTCGACGGCCGTCCGGGGGCGTCGGCGGCGCGCGGCCGGAAGGACGACGAGGGCGTTTGCCTGGTCGACGGTGGAGAGCATCAGCAGTACCTTTCCGGAGCCGGGACTCGAGACCGTCTACCCAGCGAGGCGCCGGTGTTGATCTCTTTTTCCGATCATTGTGCTACCCCACACCGACAACGTCACGACGACACGGCCGAATAAGCCACCAGCGAAAGATCATTTTTTCTCTTCTCCCGTGCTCAGAACGGGAGTTCACGTCCGGGCCGACCCGTGGGGCCGGCCCGGACGCCGTGCGGAGCGGTCGGGCGCAGGGATCAGACGAGATCGAACCGGTCGAGGTTCATGACCTTGTCCCAGGCCTTGACGAAGTCGCGCACGAACTTCTCCTTCGCGTCGTCGCTCGCGTAGACCTCCGCGAGCGCGCGCAGTTCGGAGTTCGAGCCGAAGACGAGGTCGGCCCGGGTGCCGGTCCACTTCACCTCACCCGTGGCCGCGTCACGGCCCTCGAAGGCCGTCCGGTCCGCGGACGTCGCCTCCCACGTCGTGCCCAGGTCGAGCAGGTGAACGAAGAAGTCGTTGGTCAGCACCCCGGGCGTCGAGGTGAGGACGCCGTGGGAGGACTGCCCGTGGTTGGCGCCCAGGACGCGCAGGCCGCCGACGAGGACCGTCATCTCGGGGGCGCTCAGGGTCAGCAGGTTCGCCCGGTCGAGCAGCAGGTACTCGGCCGGCAGCCGGTTGCCCTTGCCGAGGTAGTTGCGGAACCCGTCGGCGGTCGGCTCGAGCGCGGCGAACGACTCGGCGTCCGTGTGCTCCTCGGTCGCGTCCACCCGGCCCGGGACGAACGGCACCTCGATGTCGTGGCCGGCGTCCCTGGCCGCCTTCTCCACGGCGGCGGAGCCGCCGAGCACGATCAGGTCGGCCAGGGACACCTTCTTCGCGCCGGAGTTCGCGTTGAACTCCTGCTGGATGCCCTCGAGGGTGCGCAGCACCTGCGCCAGCCGGTCGGGGTCGTTGGCCTCCCAGCCGCGCTGCGGCTCCAGGCGGATGCGCGCGCCGTTGGCACCGCCGCGCTTGTCGCTGCCGCGGAACGTCGAGGCCGACGCCCACGCGGTGCTCACGAGCTGCGGGACGGTCAGGCCCGAGTCGAGGAGCCTGGCCTTGAGGGCCGCGATGTCCGCGGCGTCGATGGTCTCGCCCTCCGCCTCGGGCAGCGGGTCCTGCCACAGCAGCGTCTCCTGCGGGACCTCCGGGCCGAGGTACAGCGACTTCGGGCCCATGTCACGGTGGGTCAGCTTGTACCAGGCGCGGGCGAAGGCGTCCGCGAACTCCTCCGGGTTCTCGTAGAACCGGCGGGAGATCGGCTCGTAGATCGGGTCGAAGCGCAGCGACAGGTCGGTGGTGAGCATCGTCGGACGGTGCTTCCTCGACGGGTCGTACGCGTCCGGGATGATCTCCGGGGCGTCCTTGGCCACCCACTGCTGGGCGCCGGCCGGGCTCCGGGTGAGCTCGTACTCGTACTCGAAGAGGTTCTTGAAGAAGCCGTTGCCCCACTGGGTCGGCGTGGTGGTCCAGGTGACCTCCAGGCCGGACGTAATGGTGTCCGCGCCCTTGCCGGTGCCGTAGGAGTTCCTCCAGCCCAGGCCCTGCTCCTCGAGGGTGGCGGCCTCGGGGTCGGGGCCGACGTGGTCCGCCGGGCCGGCGCCGTGGGTCTTGCCGAAGGTGTGGCCGCCGGCGATCAGGGCGACGGTCTCCTCGTCGTTCATCGCCATCCGGCGGAACGTCTCGCGGATGTCGCGGGCCGCGGCGATCGGGTCGGGGTTGCCGCCCGGGCCCTCGGGGTTGACGTAGATCAGCCCCATCTGGACCGCGCCGAGGGGGTTCTCCAGCTCGCGGTCGCCGGTGTAGCGCTCGTCGCCGAGCCAGGTGGACTCCGGGCCCCAGTACACGTCCTCCTCGGGCTCCCAGACGTCCTCGCGGCCACCGGCGAAGCCGAAGGTCTCGAAGCCCATCGACTCCAGGGCGACGTTTCCGGCGAGGATCAGCAGGTCGGCCCAGGACAGGCTCCGGCCGTACTTCTTCTTGACCGGCCACAGCAGCCGGCGGGCCTTGTCGAGGTTGGCGTTGTCGGGCCAGCTGTTGAGCGGGGCGAAGCGCTGCTGGCCGGCCCCGGCGCCGCCGCGGCCGTCGCTGATGCGGTAGGTGCCCGCGCTGTGCCACGCCATGCGGACCATGAAGGGGCCGTAGTGGCCGAAGTCGGCCGGCCACCAGTCCTGTGAGGTCGTCAGCACCTCGGCGATGTCGCGTTTCACGGCCGGCAGGTCGAGGGCCTTGAACGCCTCGGCGTAGTCGAAGTCCTCACCGAGCGGATTGGCCACGGCCGGGTTCTTGGCGAGGATCTTCAGGTTGAGCCGTTCCGGCCACCACTGGCGGTTCCCGCCGCCCTGGGTCGGATGGAGGGCGCGGCCGTGCGCGACCGGGCAGCCACCCGCCTCCTCCGCCTTGGGGTCGGTGACGATCGCGTCGTGGTTCTCGGTCATGGGGATCCTTCCGGGCTAAAGGTGTCGCGCAGTTCCGTCACTGCGGGCGGTGGAACAGGCGGGGCACAGGCCCCAGTAGATGACCTCGGCCTCGTCGATCACGAAGCCGTGACCGTCGGACGCGGTCAGACAGGGCGCGTCGCCGAGCGCGCAGTCGACGTCGGCGACGAGACCGCAGGACCGGCACACGAGGTGGTGGTGGTTGTCCCCGACCCGCCCCTCGTACCGGGCGGGGCTGCCGGCCGGCTCGATCCGGCGCAGGAGTCCCGCCTTCGTGAGCGCGTGGAGGGCCTCGTACACCGCCTGCACCGAGACGTGGCCGATGCGCTCCCGCACCCCGCGGGTGATCGCCTCGGCTTCGAGGTGGTCGCCCCGGCGGACGGTGTCGAGCAGAGCGACGCGGGCGGCCGTCACACGCAGGCCGGCGCCGCGCAGCTCCTCGGCGGCGGACGGGAGCCGGGACGCGGTCATGGGCAGAAACTAGCGTCCTGGACATGAACAATTCCAGAGAACGAACCAGTCCAGTCTTGGGGCTTGTCCGGTAACGGCGGGTGACTCCCGAGTTGCGCACCGATTCACGACGAGGTCGCCCCGGCGTCACCGTGGACGAGCGGGCCGTCGTCCCCCGCGGACGTGCTCCCGGTGGGGGTCCGCGCTCCGGGCGGCATCCGTCATCCGTCAGGTGACACACCGCCATCCAATGGACCACTGAGGCGAATTCGGCGAGGAGGCGGCTGGGCTCAGCAGACCGGCCGACGCACCCCGGCCCTCCGGTGGCGCCGGCCTCCTCCGCCGCTCGGACGGGCAGCCGCCGTCCCGCGTCAGCACAGCACGCGCAGTGCTCCGGGCAGGACCCTGGCGGTCACCGGGAGGACGGCCTCCACCTCGCCGTCGGTGCCGTAGGGGACGTCGCGGTCGGCCGTGATGCGGATCTCCCGGCCCCTCAGGACCCGCACCTCGGGCCGGTGCACGTGACCGCCCGTCCTGAGCTCGTTCATCAGGGTGAAGAACAGGCGCCGGGGGGCCTGACGGATCATCACCACGTCCAGCAGGCCGTCGTCCACCCGGGCGTCCGGCGCGATGAGCCGGCCGGACCCGTAGTAGCCGGAGTTGGCGGCGACCACCGTGTACCCGGCGTGCGGGTGCTCCTCGCCGTCGACGGTGACCCGGTAGTGGGCCGTCCGCCAGGCGGCGACGGCGCGCAGACCGCCCGCGTAGTAGGAGGCGGAGCCGCGCAGCACCCTGGCCCGGTTGGCGTGGCGGTTGGCGAGCGCGTCCACGCCGGCGTACACGCTGCCGAGGACGACGGTGCGGTCGTGCACGGCCGACTCGACCTCGATGGTGTCGACGGGCCGGGGGTCGCCGTGCAGCAGGGTCCGGGAGAGGGCGGCCGGGTCCGGGTCCAGCCCGAGCGCCCGGGCGAAGTCGTTGCCGCGGCCGGCCGGGACGAGGCCGAGCGTGGCACCGGTCCCGGACAGGGCGCCGCCGACGCAGCCGGCGATGCCGTCCCCGCCGACGGCGAGGACCACCCGCCCCTGTTCCCCGGCGGTGCGGGCCACCTCCCGCGCGTGGTCCAGGCTGCGGCTGTACTCGGTCCGCAGGTCGGCCCCGGCCTCCCTCAGCAGCCGCGCGAGGGCGAGGAGGGCGGCGGCGCCGCCGGCTCCGCCCGCGCTGGGGTTGACGACGGCGGTGAACTGTCGCATCGGGTGCCTCCGGGCGCCGACGGGATGATGACGGAAGGGGATCTGCCGGGGTGCGGTTCAGTCGGCGGGCAGGAGCACGCCGGGGTTGAGCACGCCGTCCGGGTCCAGCCGCCGCTTCACCGCGCGCAGGGCGTCCACGCCCAGGGGGCCGGCCTCGCGGAGGTACCAGTCCCGGTGGTCGGTGCCGACGCCGTGGTGGTGGCTGATGGTGCCGCCCGCGGCGAGGATCGCCTCGTTGGCGGCGTGCTTGGCGCGCGTCCAGTGCGCCACGGCGTCCTCGCCCTGCGCCGAGACCACGGTGAAGTACAGCGAGGCGCCGTTCTCGTAGACGTGGGAGATGTGGCACATCACCAGGGGCGGGGTGCCGGCCTCGGTGAGCGTCCCGGTCAGGGCGTCGCGGACGGCGGCGTACAGCTCGGGGACACGGGACCAGAACGTCGCCGTCTCGAGCGTCTCCACCAGCGCCCCGGCGTCGAGGAGCGCGTCGCGCAGGTACGGCGCCGAGTAGCGGCCGTCGGCCCAGCGCCGCCCCGGCTCCTCGCCCAGGGGCGTTCCGCCGCACGCGCGCAGGACGGCCGCGGCGCGTTCCCCGCGGTGGGCGGTGTCCTCCTCGGTGCCCTCGTGGCCGACGACGGCCAGGCATCCGGCCGAGGACTCCCGCGGGCCGGAACCGATCGCGTCGGGCTGGGCGAGGCCGACCAGCGTCTCGGTCTCGTCGGACAGGCGCAGCACCGTCGGGCGCGGGCCGTCCTGGGCGAGCCGGCGCAGTGCGGTGGCCCCCTCCTCGAAGGAGCCGAAGCGCCAGCCCTCGTACACGCGGACGGGCGGGACGGGGCGGATCCGTACCGTCACCGCCGTGATGACGCCGAAGGCCCCTTCGGAGCCCAGGACCAACTGGCGCAGGTCGGGCCCGGCGGCCGAGCGCGGGGCGCGGCCGGTGTCCAGGGTGCCCCGCGGCGTGGCGAGGGTGAGGCCGAGCACCATCTCGTCGAAGCGGCCGTACCCGGCGGACGCCTGGCCGCTGGAGCGGGTGGCGGCGAAGCCCCCGATGGTGGCCCACTCGTAGGACTGGGGGAAGTGGCCGAGGGTGAAACCGTGTTCGGCGAGCAGCGCCTCGGCCCGCGGGGCGCGCAGGCCGGGCTGCAGGGTGGCGGTGCGGGAGACCGGGTCGAGGGCGAGCAGGCCGTCCATGCGCCGCAGGTCCAGGGCGACGAAGGGGCCGCGCCGCTCGGGGGCGAGTCCGCCGACGACGGAGGTGCCGCCGCCGAACGGCACCGCGGCGAGGCCGTGTTCGGCGCAGGCGCCGAGGACGGCGAGCACCTCGTCGTGGCCGGCCGGGAGCACGACGGCCGCCGGGACGTCGGTGACGTCTCCCGCGCGGATGCGCAGCAGGTCGGGGGTGGACTTGCCGCGGGTGTGCCGGATCCGTGCCTCCGGATCGGTGCGCACGTGTTCCTCGCCGCCGACGGCGGCCACCAGGGCGCGACGGGCGGCCGGTTCCCATTGCGGTTCGGGGACCGTGACGTCCTCCAGGGCGACCGGCCCGCTCCCGCGCGGCTCGACGCCGAGCAGATCGCGCAGCAGCCCGATCACCGTGTCGGGCAGCGGCGCCGCCTCGGCCGGGTCGCCCCAGCCGCTCCACAGCATGTCCCTGGCTTCCATGGACGTCGTCCTCCACCGGTCGGAATGGGCGATGCCGTCGCCGACGGCCTCACGGGGCGTTACACTGTGACACATGACGCCTATTCGTCACAACCGTTCGGACAACGACGCGGTGCTCGACGCGGTCCGCGACTGCGTCCTGGCCGTCGGGGTCCGCCGCACCACGCTGACCGACGTGGCCCGTCGCGCGGGGGTCTCCCGGATGACGCTCTACCGGCGGTGGCCCGATGTGCGCTCCCTGGTCGGCGACCTGATGACCCGGGAGTGGATCGGGGTGGCCACCGCGGCCATGCCCGAGCGCCGGCCGGGCACGCCCCTGCGCGGCCCGCTCGTCGACGGGCTGGTGGCGGCGGTGCGCGCCCTCGGCGAGCACCCGCTCTTCCGCAAGATCCTCGAAGTCGACCCCGAACTGCTGCTCCCCTACGTGCTGGACCGGCGCGGCGCGAGCCAGGACACCCTCCTGCAGCTGCTGGCCGACGCCCTGCGCGAAGGGCACGCGGACGGCTCGGTGCGCGTCGGGCACACCGAGCGGCAGGCGCGCGCCGTACTGCTGATCGCCCAGTCCTTCACCCTGTCCCTGCGGACCATGACCGACGAGGACGACCCCGACCTCACCACCGAGGCCTTCCTCGCGGAGCTGCGACACACCCTGGAGAGGACCCTCGCCCCGTGAACTCACCCAGCGGCCCGCCCCCGGGCTCCTCCCTGTCCGCCGCCCGGCGCGCCCGCGAGCTGACGGAGACCGTGGACGGCCCGGTCGTCGACGTCCTGGTCGTCGGGCTCGGCGCCACCGGCGCCGGGGCCGCGCTGGACGCCGCGTCACGCGGCCTGAGCGTGGCCGCCGTCGACGCCCACGACCTGGCCTTCGGCACCTCCCGCTTCAGCAGCAAGCTCGTCCACGGCGGGCTGCGCTACCTCGCCTCCGCCCAGCTCGACGTCGCCCACGAGAGCGCGGTGGAGCGCGGGGTGCTGATGGAGCGCACCGCGCCGCACCTGGTGCGCGCCCAGCCGTTCGTGCTGCCCCTGACCCCGATGGTCTCCCGCGGCCAGGCGGCGCTGGCCCGGGCCGGTCTCCGGGCCGGCGACGCCCTGCGCCTGGCCGCCCGCACCGCACGGGCCACCCTGCCGCCGCCGCGCCGGCTCTCCCCGGTGGAGACCCGCCACCTCGCCCCCGCCCTGCGGGGCGACGGCCTGCGCGGCGGACTGCTGTCCTGGGACGGCCGGCTCACCGACGACGCCCGCCTGGTGACCGCCCTCGCCCGCACGGCCGCCGCGCACGGCGCCCGGATCCTGACCCGGACCCGGGCCCTGGAGCTGACCTCCACGGGGGCCCGGGTCCGCGACGAACTCACCGGCGGGGAGGGCGCGATCCGCGCCCGCGCGGTGATCAACGCCTCCGGCGTCTGGGCGGGCGGCCTCGTCGACGGCATCCGCATCCGGCCCTCGCGCGGCACCCACCTCGTGCTGCGCCCCGACTGCCTCGGCCCCCTGCCGGCGGGCCTGCACATCCCGATCCCCGGGGAGAACAACCGCTTCGTGCTCGTCCTGCCCCAGGACGACGGCCGGGTCTACGTCGGGCTCACCGACGAGCCCGTGGACGGCGACGTCCCCGACGTCCCCGAGGCGCCCGAGTCGGACATCGGCTTCCTCCTCGACGTCCTCGGCTCCGTCCTGGACGTCCCGGTCCACCGCGACGCCGTCGTCGGGGCGTTCGCCGGACTGCGCCCGCTGCTGGACACGGCCGACGCTTCCGGGGCGGCGAACGCGACGAGGACCTCCGACATCTCGCGGCGGCACGCCGTGCTCACCTCGTCCGAGGGGGTCGTCACCGTCGTCGGCGGCAAGCTCACCACCTACCGGCGCATGGCCCAGGACGCCGTCGACACGGCCGTCCGCGTCCGCCGCCTGCCGGCCGGCCCGTCCGTCACCGCGTCCCTGCCGCTGGTGGGCGCCGCGGCGCCGCACGTCCTCGGCGCCCTGCCCGCACCGCGCCGCCTGGTGCGACGCCACGGCACCGAGGCACCGGCCGTCCACGCACTCGGCGCGCGGGACGCCCGGCTCCGCGAGCCGGTCCTGCCCTCGTACCCCGTCACCGGCGCCGAACTGCTCTGGGCGCTGCGCCACGAGGGGGCGCTCGACGAGGACGACCTCCTCGACCGCCGTACCCGCATCGGGCTGGTGCCCGCCGACCGCGCGGCGGCCCTGGACGCGGTGCGCGACCTGCTGGACGGCGCCGCGGCACGGCGGGGCTGAACACGCGGGTGCGCGACGCCGCTGCCGCGGTGACCGGTTCCCGCCCGCCGGACGGGCCGGAACCGGGCGTCACCCGCTGTGGACGCCGACCTCGTGGAGCGAGTAGCCCCACTCGGTGCCCCGGTCCAGGAAGCGGATGCGCAACTGGCGGGCCGGTGCGGCGGTGAACCGGGCCGTGTCCAGGCCGCCGTCGCCGGACGCCGTGGACCAGACGGTCCGCCAGTTCACGCCGTCGGTGGAGAGTTCGACGCGGTACGCCCTCCCGTACGCGCGCTCCCAGTCGAGCGTGACGCGTCCGACCCGGTGGACGGCGCCGAGGTCGATCCGCAGCCACTGGTCGTCGCTCCAGTCACTGGCCCAGCGGGTGCCCCGGTCGCCGTCCACGGCGCGTCCGGGCGCGTAGCTCGTGAACGGGTTCCACTCCGTCGAACTGGCCGTCACCGACGCGCCCTCGGCGAGGTCGGCGTCGGCCCGGTGCCGCTCGGCGGCGCCCCAGGTGCCGAGGTAGGACTCGGCGCCCCGGAAGAGGTCGTCCACCACGTCCTGCCCGCCGACCCGCCGGATGTCCTCGATCCAGTCGGGGACGAGCCCGTAGTGCGCGGCTCCGTCGGTGTTCAGGTCCCAGGTGCGCTCGCCGGTGGTCTGCCGGTCGATGACGGAGCCGCCGTCGACGCTGCGGAAGGGGTAGGTGACGGGGTTCGGGGCGTCCGCGCCGCGCGGGGCCGGCCAGCCGCCGACGCCGTTCATGTCCGTGCCGTAGCCGTAGCCCACGCCGTACTCGTCGCGCAGCGCCTCGGTGCGCCCCGCCTCCGCGACGAAGTGCTCCGAGCCGTTCATGTACTGGGCGACGAAGCCGCCGAGGCCGTAGACCCGCTCGGTCCAGTCCAGGTCCATCCAGCTGTGCGAGGAGAGCACGCCGGGGTACGACTCGGCCTCGAAGAGGTCGAGGACCCGGCCGGTGGCCTTGACGCTCATGTGGTCGATCTCGAGCATCATGTTGCGTTCCATCATGCCGCGCACGGCGTACTCGCCGAGTGCGGTGAGCCCGCGGACGTTGCACCGGGCGCCCTCGTCGTACGAGGGGACCCGCACGCCCGCCGGGAGCCTCTTCTCCGCCTCCGGCGCGGAGGCCAGGCCGATCGGGTTGTCGTGCTGGGGGCCGGTGCACCGCTCCGTCCGCCAGAAGGTGCCGGTCGACAGGAACTGCCCGACGTTGATCGCGGTGCCGAGCGCGCCCTCGTCGAAGCGGACCCCGCACAGCGCGTTGTCGAACTTGTGGCACAGGAACATGCTGCGCACGCCCAGCGCGTACAACTCGTCCAGCCCGGCGTCGATGTCGTCCTTGTCGCACTGCGCGACGTCCAGGATCTGCTTGCACCCGAACGGTTCCGAGGTCTCGACGCCGAGGACGACCGCGAGTTTGCCCTGCTCGACGACCTCGCGGGCCTGTGCGCTGTCGGTGACGATCCGGAACCAGCCCTTGCCCGGCCCGCCGTACATCCCGTCGACGTAGGCCTGCATGTCGTAGGTCAGCTTCGCCTGCAGCCGGATGGACGTCATCTCGTCGCAGCCGCGGTCCTTGAAGAAGTACACCGAGCAGATCACCCCGTTGGTGACGAGGTCGTTGACCAGCACGCGCTGTCCACCGCGCCAGGCCCGCTCGATCCAGGCGTAGTAGTTCTGCTGGTGGGTCAGGGAGTCGTGCGCGGGCCAGTCCGCGAAGGTGGGCCAGCCGTCCGGATCGTGCCTGCCGTCACCGCCGTTGACGATGAAGTCGAAGACGGCCAGGGAGCCGTCGGGGTAGTGCTCGGGACAGTCCTTGAGCGCGTCGGCGATCCCCTTCGCGGAGAACGGCCTGCCGCAGATGAGCCGGCCGCCGAACGCCTCGTTGGACATGATGTGGTTGTGCGCGTCGACGAACCCGCGCACCTCGCCGCCGTCACCGGTGCCCGTGAACGGCGCGCCGGTGACGCCGATCCGCGCGTCCGGGGCCGGCCGCGCGGTCGGCTCCCACCAGTCGCCGTCGGCCGCCGAGCTGGGCGTGGGCCCGAAGGCCGCGGCGAGGACGATGAGCAGCAGCGACACGAGGGTGACGCGGCGCCGTCCGCGGTACGTGGTCATCGCGCACGTCCCTCCACCGACAGGATTGTCATGGACCGTGCAAGGTATGAGCAGAGGATCGCTACTGGCGCGTAGGGCGTCAAGGGCCCGGAACACCCGGTTCGAACGGCTTCGGGGGGAACCGTCGCGTCACTGCCGGCGGGCGTGACCCGTGAGGCGCTTCCCGGGGACTGTCGCCGAACGGCACACCCGCCCCGGCGGGGCCGCGAGGTCGAGGGCTGCTCGGCGGGCGGGACGGCGGGCTCGTCCGACGTCGGCCGTTGCCTCCGGGGGACCCTCGGAGAGCTGTCCGCGAACCCCGACGAGGCGGCGCCCCCGCCCGAGGTCCTGGGGGCGGCGGGCCCGCCCGCGTTCCGGCCCGGCGGCGGTGGTCGTGCCGGGCGGGCCCGCCACCCCGGTGGCGGGCCCGCCCGTGTGCGTCCTTCCGCCGGGGCCCTACGTCAGCAGCCGCGCGTCCGCCCAGTCGGCGTGGTCGAAGTCGACGCCGTCTCCCCCGTCCGTGACGCGCAGGGTGAGCCGCCGCACTCCGGTGACGTCGACCTCAAGGTGCCGGGCCGCGTCCGTGCCCCGGAGCACCTCCGTGGTCGCCACCGCCGCACCGTCCGCGAGGACCTCGAACACCACGCCGCCCCTGCCGCCGACCTCGTCGTCGACTCCCACGGTGGCCGCGAACCGCCGGTGGGTACCGTCGAGTTCGACGACGACCTCTCCAACGGCATGCATGCCGAGCCCCTTGGCGTACTCGGTGCCGCGGATGCTCAGCGGCCCTCCGTCGGCCGCGTCGCGCTCGCCGTTGGACAGGTCGCGTTCGACCGGCCCCCAGCCGTTGCGCTCGGCGGCGAACGGCAGGTCGCTGACGTAGTCGACACCCGGCGGTGAGACGAACACGCGGACGGTGCGCTCGACGCGGAGCACACCGGTCCCCGGCCGGTCCGGGGAGCGGTACTCCGCGGTCACCACCAGGTCGTGGTTGCCGTGCTCCGCGTCCCGCGGCACGCTCACCGCCCAGTCGCCCGTCAGGTCGTGCCCCGTGGGCAGCTCCTCGGCCCGGGGGTCGCCGCCCTGCACGGTCCAGCCCTCGGGGGCCCGCACCGACAGCGCGACGTCCGCGGCCGGCCCGAACTCCTCCACCGCGAACCGGCCGGTGACGTCGACGGACGCGCCGGCGTCGACCTCGGTCCTGGCCGGCCGCACGGTCAGCTCGGTCAGCGGCAGGCGCGCCACCGGCCGGTCGCAGGTGTCACGGCCGGGCACCGCCCGGCAGACGAGTCCGGCGAAACCGCCGTGCGCGGCCACCGGGACGCTCAGGGTGTCCTGGCGGGTGACCACCCGCCGGTCGCGGACCAGGCCGTCGTCACCGTCCCGTACGGTCTCCGCCAGCCACCGCCCGCCACCGAGGAAGTCCAGGGGCACCTCCTGCGTCCCGGCCGGCCCGGAGCGGACACCGCCGAGGAACCAGCGCTCCCCGTGCCGCCGGGCGAACGTCGCCCCCTCCCCGGGCCGCCCGGACAGCAGCCGCGACTCGTCCCACACGGTGGGCACCTGCTCCAGGAACCGCTCGAGCTCGGGACGGTCCCGGTAGGCGCGGATCGACCCGGCGAAGTTCTGGAAACCGGATTCGTAGACCACGGACAGGGCGAGTTCGGCGGCGTCGGAGACGGTGCGGGTGCCGAACTGGAAGGCCATCGGGGTGTAGTCCATCGAGCCGACGACGTTGCGGGTGTACGGCAGGGTCGTCAGGCCGGTGGCCGGGACGTTCCCGTACTCGGCTCCGTAGACCGCCTCCAGCGTCATCACGTGCGGCCAGGTCCGCTGGATCCCCTTGGGGAGGGTCGCCCCGTGGAAGTTCACCAGCAGCTTCTCGCGGGCGGTGTCCCTCAGGATCTCGTCGTACCAGCGGAAGCGTTCCTGGGAGTCGGAGTCCATGAAGTCGATCTTGAGTCCGGCCGCGCCCCACTTCTTCACCCGGGGCAGGAACTCGGCGCGCTCCGCGGCCGTGTCCAGGTCGGTGTAGTGCACCCACAGCAGGACGCCCACGCCCCGCTCGCGGGCGTACTCGATCAGCCGTGGCATCCAGTCGGTGGTCTTCCAGCCGTCGTCGACCAGGGTGTACGGCCAGCCGTGCGCGGCGCCGTAGTCGACGAAGCGCTGCTGGACGGCGAGGCTGCGCTGGGCGGTGGCGAACCCGTCCAGCCAGGACCAGGCGACCTTGCCGGGCCGGATCCACGAGGTGTCCGCGATGCGGGAGGCCGGCGCGAGGTCGTCGACGAGGGTGGACTCCGTGACGGTGGCGAGGTCCCCGATGACGGCCGTCCGCCAGGGCGTGGCGAGCGGCCCGGTGGAGGTGACGGCGGGGTCGGCCAGCCGGACCGCGTACCGCCCGCTGCCCTTCTCGTGGACGAGGCGGCTCGCGGCGTAGCGGCCGTCGACGTCCGACTCGGTGAGCAGGGCGTAGGTACCGCCCACCTGGAAGAGGGCCGGGTACGCGTAGGAGCCGTCGGCGGCGTCCGCCGCTCCGCCCGGCTGGTAGACGCGTTCGTAGTTGGGGGTGTAGGGCGCGAGCCAGGCGCGTGCGGAGTCCGGGAGCCGGAACGCGGACGCCTCGCGCTCGACGGTGACGTCGCCGCTGCCGGGCAGGACGTAGCGGTAGGCGATGCCGTCGTCGGAGACCCGGACCAGCAGGTCGAGCCGGGCGCCGCCCCGGCCCGTGAAGGAGAACCGGGTCTCGGTCATCCGGACGGTGCGGTGGAGCTGCTTGCCGGTGGTCATGGTGTACCGCTCGGCCACCTGCCGGGTGGTGCGGGACACCGGCCGCAGGCCGGAGGTGAGGTCGGCGTCGTCGGTGACGATGCCGACGGGAGCGGCCTCCAGCACCGTGGTGCCGTCCTTGCGGGCGGCGAGGGTCACGGTGCCGTCCGTGGCGTCGAGGCGGACGACCGCCGCGACACCGTCGTGCCGGCCACCGGGTTGCCGTACGGTCCAGCCGTCCCCGTCCCGCGCGGCGGTGTGCGCCGCGACGGCGGGGGTGCCCAGGGCCAGCAGGGCGCCGAGGAGGAGGGCGAGGCAGGCGGGGAGGAGGGACTGGCGTGGTGTGTCCGGCGACGTGCGCGACGAGCTGAGCACCGAAGGCCTCCGTCCAAGAGGTGAGACATCGTTGTCACTCCTGGTTCCGTGACATCAATTCCCCTCAGCCGGTACTTCAATCCCCTTTTTTCCCACGGCAGTTGGACCACCGGACCGCGTGCGGCACGGGCGCCGGGCTACCGCTCCGCGTCGGTCTCGTAGTGCAGGGAGATGGAGCGCAGGACGTCGGCGGACGACACGTCGGTGCGGCCCTCGTCGTGGATCTCGGCGAGCTGCACGAAGGCGAAGGTCAGGGCGGAGGCGATCTGCACGATGGCGGGGCCCAGCTTCTCGGTGACGATGACCGCCACCTCGCGGGCGCTCGCGTCGGCCGGCACCTGGATCTGCGGCAGCATCTCCTCCAGGAGCTTGGCGACCGCCCCGTTCCCCGTCACGTCGGCGTCCGGGTCCTCGCGGAGTCGCCGCCGCATCTCGAGGGCCTCGGTGAGGATGCCGACGCCCCGCTGCATGATCTCGCGCTGCTCCATGCACACAGACTAGGCGGTACCCGGCGGCCGGTCCGTGCGGACGACTGGCTCGACCGATCCCCTCCCGACTATCCTCCCTTTACCTGCACATATGAGAACTTTGCTCCGCGGGTGTCCTGCGCGCGTGAGTCTCCTCGCCCGAGTGAGTGATCCATGTTCCGTTCCGGCTCCACGGACGACGGCGACGAGCTGCTGGCCAGGCTCCGGACGCTGACGGCACAGGCGCGCGCACAGGCGGAGGCGCACCGCTCCCGGGCCGGCGAAGGCGCCACGGGGCACGGCCGCGACGAGGCCGACGCCGTCCCCCAGGGGTCCGTCGGCGGGATGCGGGCCCGCGTCGCCGCCGGCCCGGAAGCCGTCGGGACGCACCGGTGCGTCGTCCCGCCACGCGTCACCCGCCGGCGACGGGCCCGGGTGCCACGGGTGCGGGCGGCCGTGACCGGCGCACCGGCCCAGTCCCGGGGCCGGCGGCTCCTTCTCCGCCGGGCGCGCGGGGCGCGCTCTCCCAGGGGGCGACCGGCGCAGGGGCGCCGCTCACGGTCGGGTCACCGGCGCAGTGAGGGGGCGTCACCCATGACGATCACCGGGTACAGATCGGGGTCGAGTGCGCGCAGGAGTTCCTCCATGTGCCGCTTCTCGAGACTCACGCACCCCTGGGTGGGGCCCTGGTGGTCGACGTGCAGCCAGATGCCGCCGCCCTTGTCGGCGCCGAGCGGACGGGTCCGGTCCAGTGGGGAGGTGCCCGGCTCGCGGTTGTAGTCGATGGCGATGACGTAGTCGAAGGACCCGGCCAGCGGTTCGCCCTCGAAGCCCGTGCCGTCGACGGTGAAGCCGTCCGACTGGTCGTACGGCAGTGCGGTGCCGGGATCGGGCAGCAGTCCCCCGGCGTCGCTGAGGGTGAACACCCCGACGGGCGAGCGGAGGTCGCCCGCGTAGTGGTCGTCGGTCCAGCCCCTGAGGGCGTTGCGCGCGGGCCATGCCGTGCCCGCCTCCCACCCGGAGGCGGTGCGCCGGTACAGCACGGCCTCGGAGCGGTTGGTGTCCCTCCCCGGGCCGGTGACGACGACGACCTGGCCGGTGCGCTCGGGGATCTGAGCCAGCGTCCGGGGGCCGAGGCCGGGGAGAGAGGCGGGCGCCGTCGTCTCCGCCACGGCACCGGTCCCGCCCTGCGCCGTGCTCACGGTGCCGGGCGGGCCGCCCACCGGGGTTTCGCGCGCCGTGCCGCCGGCGGGCGCTCCGCATCCGGCGAGGGCCGCCAGCACGGCGAGGAGGAGGGCCGGCAGCGGCAGTCGGCCGCGCGCCCGGAGGAGGACGCCGGTCTGCCGGTCGCCCCGGGACGGAGCGCGGTGACGCGCGCGGGAGGGGCAGTCGATCATTGAGGCCATGCCTTCAGCGTGACTTCGACTTTCCCGGGCGCCACCGCCCGGGTCCTCATGAGCGGACCTTGGCGCCCGTCCGTGTGACGGACCGTACCCCGAGTGGAGCAAGCGCCCTTCGGGAGCCGGTACGGCCGTACCATGGCTGGCCATCGGGGAACCGAGAGAAGGGGCACCGCCATGTCCGAGAACACGACCACCGCCACGGACCTCACCTCGCAGTACACCGCCCAGGTGGCGAGCGACCTGGAACGCAACGTCAAGGAACAGGAACGCGTCGCCGCGGAGATCGCCGCGCTGCAGGAACGGCTGACCGTGCTTCGGCGCGACCACGCCGTCCTGGTGAACATGCAGCAGGCGCTGGGCATCGCACCGGTGCCCGTGGAACCGGTCGCCGTGCCCGAGGAACCCGGCGCCGCGATCGAGGAGGGCGCGGTGTCCGGCGACGCGACCGTCCCGGCGCCGCGGCGGAAGAGCCGCGCCGGGTCCGGGACCGACCGGCCGAAGCGCGGGAAGACCCCGGCGGCGTCCGGCCGCGGCACGTCCGGGAAGCCGGCGCGTGCCTCGTCCGGGGCCAGGACGGACGGGGCCAGGGCGAGCGAGAGCAAGGCGAACGGAGCCAAGGCGAACGAGGCCAAGACGAGCGAGAGCAAGGCGAACGGAGCCAAGGCGAACGAGGCCAAGACGAGCGAGAGCAAGACGAGCGAGAGCAAGACGAACGGAGCCAAGACGAACGAGGCCAAGGCGAACGGAACCAAGCTGGTCGAGCTCGTCCGGCAGCACCTGGCCGAGCAGACCGAGCCCCGTTCGGCGGCGGAGATCACCGCCTCGCTCGGCCGCGTCCATCCCGAGCGCGTCGTCAAGACGACGGTCGTCCGCAGCACCCTCGAGGGGCTCGTCGCCCGCAACCAGGCCCAGCGCACCAAGCAGGGCACGTCGGTCTTCTACACCACGCCCGACAACGCCGGACAGTCCCCGAAGGGCGAGGAGGACAACCGGTCCTGACCCTGCCCCACGGCGGGGCCGCGCGGCAGGAACAGCCGGCTCCGACCCGCTCGGGGGCGCGGTGCCCCGTCCCGCGCTCACCGCTCCCCGTGACGCACCTCCACCGGCTCGAAGGAGATCCGGGTGCGGGCCCCCGTGCCGGCCCAGACGACCTCGACCGTCCCCTCGCGCACCCGGACCTCCCCGACCACCGCCGACCAGGGCGCGTCGTCGGTGTCCGCGGTGAGGGACGCCAGGCTCACGTGCACGGAGGTGCCGCCGCAGCGGCCGGTGAGGCGCGGGACGCGGGCCCAGCGCGTCCAGGCCGTGCCCCGGGGGGCGCGGACGGTCTCCGGGGAGGGGTCGTCCCAGCCGTGCAGTCCGTGCAGGGCGGAGGTGAGGGACTCCTCCGGGCCGGTGGCCCAGCCGGTGTGGGTGAGACGGGCCCCCTCCGGCGCTCCCGTGACCCGGTGCACCCGCAGCTCGTGCCGGCCGTACGCCACCGTGACGCCCTCCACCCGCAGCCCCGGGACCATCGGCGGGCCCTCGGCGAAGACCGGCCGGTGCCAGGAGGCCGCCCAGCCCCAGCCGTCACCGTGTCCGGCGCCCAGGGGGTGGATGCGGCGGCGCACACTGCGCCGGCCGCCGATCTCCACCGACAGGTGGTTGTCCGGGACGTTCCCCGGTGCCGTGGGGCCGGTGCGGGTGGAGTAGGCCTGGCGTCCGTAGTGCGGGTCGTCCCCGTCCGCCGCCTCCCCCTCGTGCGGGCGGACGTGGTCACTGCCGTGGTTGTGGAGCCGTACGATCCCGTCGGCCCGCGTGGCCTGGACGAGCAGTCCCGGCGCGGGCAGCGCCAGCACGCGGTCGGACTGCTCCACCGGGGCGGCCTCCTCGCGGGCCGTCCAGAAGGCGTCGTCGGCGGGGGCCAGCAGGGCGACGAAGGCCTTCGAGGCCCAGTACGGTGACGCGGGGCCCGAGTAGCTCTGCGAGGTGGCCTCGTGCGGACCGTGCCAGCCGAGGCTCAGCAGCCCGTCGGGCGTCAGCGCGCCCCGGTCCAGGAAGTAGCGCAGGCTGCCGCTCGCGATGCGGCGCGAGGCACCCGGCGTCAGCGGGGTGTGGCCGGTCACCGCGCCCAGCGCGACGGCGGCCGAGGCGGCGAAGCGGTACGTCAGCGACCGGCCGAAGTGCACCGGCGCCCCGTCCGCGCCGAACATCAGGGCGAAGCTCTCCAGATGGGTGCGCAGCCGTCCGCCGTAGCGGGCCGACGCGTCGTCGTCCCCCGCGAGACGGGCGTCCAGGACCGGGTACAGGTGCAGGGCCCAGCCGTTGTAGTGGTCGAAGGCGCGCCCGTCCCCGTCGGCGTACCAGCCGTCGCCCCGGTACCAGGTCTCCATCAGTTCCAGGGCGCGCTGCCGGGCCGCGGCCGTCTCGGCGTCGCCGCGTCCGACGGACTCGAGGAACCCGGCGACGGTGTACGGGAAGAGGTACCAGTTGTTCGGCGCCGGCGTGTGCCGCAGCGCGCCCCGCAGCCATGCCTCCGCCCGGTCCCGCACCTCCTCGGCGAGGTGCTTCCAGAGCCAGGGCGCGGTCAGCCGCAGGCCGAGGGCGATCGACGCCGACTCGACCATCGGCTGGCCCCGGACGTCGTGGTCGAGGATCGGCGGCCAGGACTCGGTGTCGTCGCGGCCCGGGGTGCGGGTGCCGGCGGCGAGTCCGCTCGCGTACCGCTCCAGCAGGCCGTGCGGGTCGTCCCCGTCCGCGCCCGCGATGCGGAAGGCGGCGGCGAGGAAGGTGCGCGCGTACCCTTCGAGGCCGTCGGAGCGGACTCCCGAGCGGGAGGGCCGTCCCGGCAGGTCCAGCAGGGCGCAGCCGGGGGTGCTCCACCGCCGGGCGGCCGTGAGGAGCCCGTCCGCCACGGCCTCCCAGTGGGCGCGGGTCCAGCCGGTGCGAGGGCTCGTCCCGCGGTCCTCGGCGGGCAGTTCGAACGGGATGCTCATGCCAGGAAAGCCAGCCTTTCGCGTCGTACGGGGTGGAGGAAGCCGTCGCCGCGGGCCCAGCGTTCGATCTCACCGAGCGCGAGGTCCGCCAGGCGGCGCCACTCGTTGCCCTGGGAACCGGCGAGGTGCGGGGTGAGGAGGACGTTCCCGCACTGCCACAAGGGGTGGTCGGGCGGGAGGACTTCGGGGTCGGTGACGTCGAGGACGGCACGGATGCGGCCGGCGAGGGCGGCTTCGGTGAGCGCCTCCTGGTCGACGACCGCGCCGCGCGCCGTGTTGATGAGCACGGCGCCGGGGCGCAGGGAGCCGATCAGCTCCCGGCCGACCAGTCCGCGCGTCTCGGGCAGCAGCGGGGTGTGCACGCTGACGGTGTCGGAGCGGCGGAACAGCTCCGGCAACTCCACGCGGGACGCGCCCAGTTCACGTGCGGCGTCGTCCGTCACCCAGGGGTCGTACAGCAGCACCTCGACGTCGTGCGGACGCAGCAGGTCGATGACCCGGCGGCCGATCAGGGACGCCGAGAGGATGCCGACGGTGCGGCGGTGGTTGCCGACGGAGCGCGGAGTGCGCAGCCAGTCCGGCCGGGTGCGGGAGACGCGGTAGTCGCGCGCGGCCTCCAGCACCCGCTTGCCGGTGAGCAGGATCATGGCGAGGGTGTACTCCGCGACCGGCAGGGCGTTGGCCGCGGCGGCGGACGACACCTCGACGCCGCGTTCCCAGCAGGCGTCGGTGACATGGCCGCGGACGCTGCCCGCGGTGTGCACGACGGCCCGCAGGCGTGGCGCGGCCCGCAGCACGTCCGCGTCCAGGGGCGGGCAGCCCCAGCCGGTGACGAGGAGGTCGGCGCCGGCGAGCAGCGTGCGCGCCCGCGACGTGGTCAGGTCGTCCAGCACCGGGTGGGGCGCGAGGTCGCACACCGCGGCGAGGCGTGCGAGCGACTCGGCGTCGAGGACGGCCGAGGCGACGTCCGGGGACATGGCCAGTACGGCGCGGGGGCGGGATCCGGGTCCGGGCGTGGGGTCGGTCATGGTGGGGCGGAACTCCTTGTACGAGCGGTCACTTCACGGCGCCGACGGTCAGACCGCTGCGCCAGAAGCGCTGGAGCAGGGCGAGGACGAGCGCGCCGGCGACCATGAGCGGGAGGTGGACCAGGCAGTACAGGGCGACGGTGCCGAGTCCGCCGAGGAGGGTCGGGTCGGTCAGGACGGCGGCGTAGCTGCGCGGTCCGACGAAGACGGTGCGCTCGGGGCCGAAGCCGAGACCGGACTGGTCGTCGCTGAAGAAGCTCAGGTACACCGCCGTGCCGACGGGGATCAGGAAGACGGTGGCCAGCAGCAGGAAGAAGGGGGTCATCAGCACGCCGCAGGCACCCCGTCGGCGGCGGCGGGCGAGTTTACGGACGCGGTCGGCGTGGGCGGTGAACTGGGTGGCCCCGTCGGTGGGGAACAGCACGAGCCGCCGGTCGGACGCCCTGCGGCGTACGACGGACGCGAGGGCGGAGAACTCCTCCCAGGTACGCGGCACTTCGAGTCCGTACCGGTCGAAGAGGTCGGTGCGGTAGTGCATGACCATGGGCTCGACGTCCAGCGGCACGCTGAACGTCCGCCCCTGGAAGGTGGTCAGGCCGAAGGCCTGGGGCAGCAGCCCGTCCCGCAGGGAGTCATCGACCAGGTCGGTGATGTCGGGGGCGACGCCGTCGATGGCGAAGCCCGGCACCTGCGGGTACTCGATGGTGGCGACGTCGGGGGCGTTGCCGGCTCGGGCGGCGTTGCTGAGCTTGGCGTAGCCGCCCTGTGCGCCGGAGGGGATCTGCTGGAAGTCGACCTGGACGCGGTCGTAGGTGCGGTTGAAGGCGTCGACCACCTCCTGGCTGCCGCGCAGGGCGGACCAGAAGGTGGTGCGTGCGGCCCTGCGCGCACGCGCCGTGCTGCTTGATGGGGCGTCCGCTCCCCCGCTGCAGGCGCCCGGGGCTCCTGTCAGCGGCGCGGCGGCCATCGCGGCGAGCACGGATCGACGGGGTGGTCGGCCGGGCATGGCGCCTCCCGCGGCTCCTGCATGTCGGGAACATGACTGTTCGGGACACGGGAATCCTGGGCGCCCGACCGGTAAACGGTCAATAGATCGATCAGACGGGTCGTCCTGCGGGCTCAGCCGACGAACCCACCGGCACGGCAGGCGTACGGCCGCCCACCGCGGCGGAGAAGCGGTCCGTGACCGCCGTCAGCGCCCCGGCTGCGGCCGACGCGCTGCCCGGGCGTGCCGTCGGGGGCGCCGGTGCGCGCGACCGCGGGGCCGGACGGCATCGACGGCACGCACCGGATCCTGACGCCGGAGGAGCCGCGGGCCCACGAGCGGTCGGCCCGGCGGGCCCGCCGGGCCGGCTCCCCGCTGTCAGCCGGTCCCGGTCACCTCCACGGCGAGGTCGTTGTCGACGGTGTAGTAGGGCCGTACGGCGGCCCCGCCGACGGTGACCCGCGGATACACGTACACCCCCTTGCGGTCCGCCACGTCGTCGAACAGGCGGCCGATCCTGACCGGCGGCGCGTCGGCAGCGGGCCGCAGGAAGGCGTCCCAGATCCGGGGACCGGCGGTCTCCCCCACCAGATCCGCGCAGTCCACCGTGAAGGAGAAGGCGCCCTCCTCCGCCGGGCGGACCCGGTAGACACGCCCGGTCCCCCCGCCGCCGCGCGGCCGCAGCTCCACGGCGGCGTCCTCGGAGAGTTCGGCGCCGTGGAGGCGCGCGCTGACCGTCATCGTCCCGTCCGCGAGGTCGAGGGGACCGGCCTCCACGTGGGCGGCGCGCCGCCAGGTGCGGAGGGCGAGGAAACCGTCCACGGTGGTGTACGGCACCCTGACGGTCACCGGGGACGTCCGGCCGCGGGTGTCCCCGCCGACGAGCAGCCGCAGGTCCCGCAGACCGGGGCGCAGCCGCTCCCGGTCGGCGTCCGGTCCGCGCAGCAGGTACGCGTCCCAGCGGCCCTCCGCGAGCACGGGCCGGGGTTCCAGTACGGCGCGGACGTGGCCGCGGTCGTCGCAGGGCTCGAGGTCGAGGATGAGCGACGTCTCCTCGGGCCGGCCCTTCTTCGGCCGCAGCACCAGCAGCAGCCGGGGGCGGGTGGCCGTCGGCAGCCGCAGGCGGAAGGTGATCCGGCCGTCGGGGTCGGCGCAGCAGTCGGTGCGGAGTTCCGTGGTGCGTGCGGTGCTCACCGGCGCCTCCCGCGTACGGTGCGCAGCGCTCCGGAGGCCGCGGCGTGGGCGAGGTCGCGGGCGGCGTGGCCCTGCCCCAGGAGGGCGTGGCGCATCCCGCCCCGGCCGGGTATGCCGCGTCGGCCGCCGCTTCTGGCCGCCACCGCCTCCTCCAGGAGGCGCTCCGCCTGCGCCACGACCGGCCCGGGGGCGAACCGGCGTGCGTGGTCGACGGCCGCTTCGCCCATGCGGCGGCGCAGTTCGTCGTCGCGCACCAGGTCCAGGAGCGCCGCGCCGAAGGCCCTGCTGTCCCCGACCGGCACCAGCCGGCCGTCCTCGCCGTCCCTGATGATCTCGCCGGGTCCGTAGGGGCAGTCGGTGCTCACCACGGGCAGTCCGCAGCGCATCGCCTCGACGATGGTCATGCCGAACGGCTCGAAGTTCGACGCGGCCGCGCCGATCGAGCCCTTGACCCACTCGGCTTCCATGGGAGTGGCCGCACCCATGAGGAAGACGTTGTTCCACAGGCCGAGCGCCTCGATCCGCGCCCGCAGCCGGTCCTCCTCCTCGCCCTTGCCGTAGATGCGCAACTGCCAGTCGGGGCGCTCGGCGACGACCTGCGCGAACGCCTCGATGATCAGGTCGTACCGCTTCACCGGGACCAGCCGGCCGGCCGCGATCACGACCTTGGCGCTGCCGTCCGCCGCGGGCAGGACGGGGTCGGGGACGCTGTTCGGCAGCGCCTCCACCCGGACACCGGGCAGCCGCATCTTGCGCCGGTAGGCGCGGGCGTCCGCCTCGGTGACGGTGGTGAGCACGTCGAGGCGGCGGTAGGCGCGGCGCAGCGCGGTGCGCAGCGCGGGCGGATGGTTGTCGAGGGTGAGGTGTTCCTGGCCGACGCGCGCGACGCGCTGCGGGGCCTGGAGCGCGAGGTGCACGTTGAGGCCCGGGCGGGTGCCGACGACCACGTCGGCGTCCGTCCCCTCCAGGTACTCGGCGATCCGCAGGTCGGTCAGTTCGCTGTACTGGTGGTGGCGGTACTCGGCGGAGGGGAACACCCCGGCCGGTCTCCGGTGCAGCGGGTGGTCCTTCTCCCGCCGCAGGTCCACCAGCGCGCGCAGTCCCACATCGGGGTGCGGCGTGAGGTTGGGGTGCTCCCGGTGCCTCAGCACGGAGACGATCTCCACGTCGTGCCGTTCCGCCAGGGCGCCCGCCAGGTTGAACGTGGTGGTGATCGTGCCTCCGATCCCGTAGGCGTTGTGGATCAGAAAAGAGACCTTCATAGCGGTCCAGACCGCAAAAGGCTTTCAGGCGTTGTCCGTTGTTACCACTTCGTGGCCGCCATGGTCATGGTCGTTCACCTGCCGTCCCCCGGCGCTGGATCCGCATGCCGGGGCGGCGGCGGTGCACCGTGAGGTAGGTCAGGCCCTCGGTGCCGGCCGCGAGACCCCGGGTGGAGCCGTGCGGGAGCCAGGCCAGGGCGCCGGCGGAGAGGGGACGGGAGCCGTCGGGGGCGGTCAGGGTGCCGTCGCCGGCGAGCACGAGCAGGAGGACGTCGAGGTCGGGCTCGCGATGGGTGTCGACCCGCTGTCCGGGCGGGATGCGGACGACGTTGGCGTCGAGTTGCCGGCCGGACTCGGCGAGCCGCCACAGGGCGCCGGCCGGCGCGTCGTCGAGGGCCGCCAGCGCAGCCGTGTCGCACAGGATCCGCGGGAGCGGGGCGTCCTCGCCGGGCGTGTCGGGGGCCTCGCCGCCGTCTGCCGTCATCCGGTGTCACCGTCCCGTGTGCCCGGCCGCACCGGTTGTCCGCGGCCGCCTTCCGCAGGGGAACCTAGCACGCCGCTCCGGGCGGGTCCGCGCACCGGTCCGTGCGGATCCGAGGGCTCCGCGGGGCGTTCCCACCAGGGCTGGGGGCCGCGGCCGTCGAGGAGGTGACGGGGCGTCAGTCCGGGAAGCGCGCGGGGCGCGGGGTGGGCCCGCCGGTCGGTGAGGGTGGCCGCGACCGGCCGGTCGGCCCTGCGCATCGCGGTGGGCCGGACGCCCCGGGGCAGGTCGGCGAGGGAGCCGGCTCGGCCGCCCCCGGGTGAAGGGCAGCGCCGGCATCCGGAACTGCGGCGGTGTCACCCGGTCCTCGACGGCGGCCGGTGACCGCGCCGGGACCGCCTCCGGCAGCCGGGAGGCGGGCAGGACCACGCGGGTGACCGCGTCGGCGTCGTCCGGCCCCCGACGGGGACCTCGCGTTCCGGCATGCGCCCTCTGTACCTCGCCGGGAGTCCGCGCCCGCTCGTCCGGCGGACGCGGGCTCCCCGGCCCCGCCGTGCGCGGGCCGGTGTGGCGCCCCGGACGGGACGTCCGGGGCGCCGTTCCGCGGCAGCCGCTTCCCTGTGTGCCGCGGTGCTCGTGGGGCCGCCGCTCGTGGTGCCACCAGAGTGACATGCGGGACCGGTGCGGTGGAGGCGAGTGCGGGCAACGCCCGCCGCCCGTAAGGTTTCCGGGCGGAATCGAAGGGATCGGCCGTTTCGCGGCAGTGAGCGGTCCGGTCCCCTGTTCCGACGTTTTTGCGCTGTGCAATGATCCTGACGGGGCCCGGGTGCGCGTGAGCCGTGACGTCGCCGACCGGCTCCGGCACACGAGAGGAATGAACGGACGTGACCGCGCAGAGGCCGGACGACGGCGCAACGCCGCAGGACCAGGGCGGCGTGCCTTCCCTGCCCGAGGACGTCTGGCAGCGGTTCCTCACCGACAACGAGCACGCCATCCGGGCCTCCGCCCCCCGGGAACCCTCAGCGCGGCAGCGGGCGTCGGCGCAGTGGCCGCAGCCGCCGCGCGCCGACGGGGGCACCCGGGAGCAGTACGACGCGGCGGACGCGGTCGGCGACCTGTGGCACCCGGACGATCCGTGGGAGGGGCCGTCCTGGCGGGACCTGGACGCCCGCGCCAGGCTGCGCCGCGTCGGCCGGGTGGCGGGCACGGCCGCCGCGATCGCCCTGGCCCTGGGCGCCTGGTCCCTGCTGTCCACCGGTGCGGGCGCACCGGCCGGGAGGCCCGGCGACACCGTGCTGCAGCAGTCGGAGAACGTCCCCGCGGAACTGCCCACGGCGACGTCCCTGCCGGCCGGCCTGGTCTCCCCGTCGCCCTCCGCCCCCGTGGTCCGGTCCGGCTGACGCACCGCCGTCCGCGCCCGGACGGGCGCGGACGGGCGCGGACGGGACCGGTCGGCGGGCGGGGCGGCGGCTCAGCCGCCCAGCGCCGCGAGGACCACGGCCTTGGCCTCCTCCTGCACCTGACGGAGGTGGTCGGGGCCCCGGAACGACTCGGCGTAGATCTTGTAGACGTCCTCGGTGCCCGACGGGCGGGCGGCGAACCAGGCGCTGTCCGTGGTCACCTTGATGCCCCCGATGGGGGCGCCGTTGCCGGGGGCCTCGGTGAGCACCGCGGTGACCGCCTCCCCGGCGAGGGTGTCCGCGGTGACCTGCGCCGGGGAGAGCTTCGCGAGGCGGGCCTTCTCCTCGCGGGTCGCCGGGGCGTCGATCCGCTCGTAGGCGGGCTCGCCGAAGCGGGCGGTGAGCGCGGCGTAGTGCTCGGAGGGGGTCTTCCCGGTGACCGCCGTGATCTCGGAGGCCAGCAGCGCGAGGATGATGCCGTCCTTGTCGGTGGTCCACACCGAGCCGTCCCGGCGCAGGAAGGAGGCACCGGCCGACTCCTCGCCGCCGAAGCCGAGGGAGCCGTCCACGAGCCCGTCCACGAACCACTTGAACCCGACGGGCACCTCGACCAGCTCGCGCTTCAGGTCGGCGGCGACCCGGTCGATCATCGCGGAGGACACCAGCGTCTTGCCGACCCCCGCCCCGGACGGCCACTGCTCGCGGTGCGCGTACAGGTAGCCGATGGCGGTGGCGAGGTAGTGGTTGGGGTTCATCAGGCCGGCGTCCGGGGTGACGATGCCGTGCCGGTCGGCGTCGGCGTCGTTGCCGGTGGCGATGTCGAAGCGGTCGCGCTGCCCGATGAGGGACGCCATGGCGTACGGGGACGAGCAGTCCATGCGGATCTTGCCGTCCCAGTCCAGGGTCATGAACCGCCAGGTGGGGTCGGTGAGCGGGTTGACCACCGTGAGGTCGATGCCGTGCTGTTCGGCGATCCGGCCCCAGTAGGCGACGGACGCCCCGCCCAGCGGGTCGGCGCCGATGCGGACGCCGGCCGCGCGGACGGCGTCCAGGTCCAGCACGTTCGGCAGGTCGGCGACGTAGGCGCCGAGGAAGTCGTGGCGGCCGGTGCCGGGGGCGGCGAGGGCGCGGGCGTACGGAATGCGGCGGACGTCCCCGAGACCGCCCCGGATGATCTCGTTGGCCCGGTCCTGGATCCAGCCGGTCGCCTCCGAGCCCGCGGGGCCGCCGCTCGGCGGGTTGTACTTGAAGCCGCCGTCGGCGGGCGGGTTGTGCGACGGGGTGACGACGACGCCGTCCGCGAGGCCCGTGGTGCGGCCCCGGTTGTGGGTGAGGATGGCGTGCGAGACCGCCGGGGTCGGGGTGTAGCCGTCGGCGCTGTCGATGAGCACCGTGACCCCGTTGGCCGCGAACACCTCCAGGGCGGTGACCCGGGCGGGCTCGGACAGCGCGTGGGTGTCGGCCCCGAGGAAGAGCGGGCCGTCCGTGCCCTGCCGGGTCCGGTACTCGCAGATGGCCTGGCTGGTGGCGGCGATGTGGTCGTCGTTGAACGCGGCCGCCAGGGACGAGCCGCGGTGTCCCGACGTCCCGAACGCCACGCGCTGCGCCGGGTCCTCGGGATCGGGGTGCAGTGCGTAGTACGCCGTGACCAGACGAGCGACGTCGACGAGGTCCTCGGGGCCGGCCGGGCCGCCCGCTCGCTCGTGCTGCATGTGCCCACTCCTTGGCAGGTGTCGATTATCCGCTTGCGGACACATCTTTCCTCTTCTGGGCCACTCCGCGCGAGTGGGACCCGGCCCCGCCCGGCCGCCCGGGCCTCAGATCCGTCCGCCGGTCATCCGGGTGAGGGGGCCGTGGGTGTGGCGCTCCGCGCGGCGGCCCACCGCGTAGGAGGCGGCGCTCAGCGCGGTCAGGCCGGCGCCGACACCGGCGGCGACGAGCTTGCGGTTCGCGATGACCGTCCAGGCGGTCTTGGCGGTGGCGGCGACCTGGCCCGAGGTGGCGACGACCGCGCGGCGGCCCGCCTCGACGCCCTTGGCCGCGCTCTGCACGGCGCCGTTCGCCACGTCGGCCGCGCGCCCGGCGCCCGACGCGGCCGCTGACGCCGTGTCACCCGCCTTGGCGGTGGCCTTGCCGGCCGCCCGCTCGGCGGGAGCGGTCGCCTTGTCCGTGGCTTCCCGGGCCTTGGACGCGGCGGCCCGGGTGGACGCGGTCTTCTGATTCGAGTTCTTGCTCTGTTCGCTCATGGACACCGACTTGCCGCTGGCTTCCGCCGCAAACACACCCGGTCGCACGATCCGCGTCTATGCGGGCGGGGCCGGTATCCGTTCCAGCACACCGCCCGCGAAGACGTCGTACAGCGGCAGTGTCTCCAGGTGGACGTAGCCGATGTGGCAGTCGCAGGCGGTGAGCGGGCAGGGGCGCGGGCGCAGTGCCGCACGGTACGTGCCGTCGTAGAGGTTGCCGAGCTCCGCGCGGACGAAGTGGCAGCGGCGGACCGTGCCCTCTCCGTCGACCGAGATCACGGACTCCCCCGTGCGGCAGGGCGCGCCCGCGCTGGCGTGGGGACGGCGGCTGTAGGGGAAGAGCGGGTCCAGCGCGGTCCACACGTCGGCCTCGGCGTCGTCGTAGGTGCGGCCCTCGGCGGCGTTGACCCACAGGTACACCTGATCGGGCAGGTCGGCGCGCAGCCGCCGGGCCGCCTCGAGGTGCTCGGGCAGGCCGACGACGCCGACGCTGAAGCGGGCGCCGAGGCGGACCAGTTCGCGGCACTTGGCCAGGAAGCGGTCGTACGGGGTCTGGCCCGGGTGGTACGTGCACCACAGGGCGAGGGTGCCGAGGTCGGCGTCGGCGAGCCAGTCGGTGCGGCAGCTGAGGTTCGTCTGGATGGCGACGCGCCGGATGTGGGGCTGGTGGGACAGGCGCGTCAGGGTGTTCCGGTACCAGGAGCGGACCAGGCCCTCGCCCCAGGGGGTGAAGAGGAGGGAGAGCCGGTCGCCGGTCTGCCCGGTGGCCCAGTCGGCGAACCTCTCCAGGCAGGCGCGGTCCGCCCGCAGTTGCTCGCGGCTGTCGCGGCGCTTGGCGAAGGGGCAGTACGGGCAGTCGTAGTCGCACGAGGCCAGCGGGCCCCGGTAGAGGAGGGTCAGGTCCATCGCTTCCATCGGTGCGGATCTCACTTCCGCTCGTAGGCGGCCATGGCGGCCCGCACGGCCGGGGAGAACAGCTCCGGGCCGACCGCGTCGGAGTGGGCCAGGCCCTCCGGAGTCAGCCGCAGGCGCGGACCGTCGTCCGCCAGCCAGCCGCGGTCGGCGAACCGGGACAGCTCGGCCGGGAAGTCCTCCCTCGGGGTGCGGCCGCCGAACCGGGCCCGGTAGTCGGCGACGTCGAGTCCCTCCGCCTGGAGCAGGGACTGCAGCAGGTGCCGGCGGCGGGCCTCGTCGGTGTCGATGCGACGGCCGTACTCGGCGCGGGCGAAGTCGGCGGCCGGGCGGGAGACGTAGTCGTCGATGATGCCGCGGATCTCGTGCATGCCGACGGCGTAGTCGAAGGAGTAGTGCAGGCCGGCCGTGTACGAGCGGGCACCGCAGCCGAGGCCGATCATGCCGTCGGTCTGGCAGGCGTAGTCGTCCGCGCCCTGCGGCGGCGCGTCCGCGCGGCGGAACATCCGCATGGACTGCTGCCGGTAACCGTGCGCGAGGAGGTGGTCGCGGCCCAGGCGGTACAGGCGCAGCCGCTGGTCGTCCCAGGCGGGGTCCGGGTCGCCGGCGCGGCGGCCGAGGCCGGTGAGGGGGCGTATGTAGAGGGGATAGAGGTAGAGCTCCTCGGGCCGCCAGGCGAGGGCCGCGTCCAGGGAGCGCAGCCAGGTCCGCTCCGTCTGGCCGTCGATGCCGTAGATCAGGTCGATGTTGAGGACGGGGATACGGGCGTCACGGACGCGGCCGAGGGCCGCCTCGACGTCGGCACGGCGCTGCGGTCGTACGGCGGCGCGGGCCTCGGTGTCGTCGAAGCTCTGCACGCCCAGGCTGAGGCGGGTGGTGCCGCGCGCGGCCAGGACCTGGAGCCGGTCGGCGGTGGCGGTGGCGGGCGAGGCCTCCACCGACAGCGGGACCGCGCGCAGGTCGGCGCCCGCCCGGTGCTCCGCGATGTCGCACAGCCGCTCCAGTTCGGCGGCGGTGAGGAAGGTGGGGGTGCCGCCGCCGAAGGCCGCCGTGGCGAACCGCACCGGCTCCCTCTCCCCCAGTGCTTCCCGCACGGCGGTCGCCTGCCGTTCCAGGGCGTCCAGGTAGGCGCCGGTCAGGCCGTCGGGGGCGCCGATGCGGGTGAACAGGTTGCAGAAGCCGCAGCGGATCTCGCAGAACGGGATGTGCAGGTAGAGGGAGAGGGCGTCCTTGGGTTCGGCGGCCCACAGGGCGTCGAGGCGGGGCCGGTCGGGGAGTTCCCGGTAGGCGGTCTTGTGCGGGTAGGCGTAGACGTAGCTCTGGTACGGGCTCGTCGTGCCCGCGCCGTCGGCGCCGGGCCCGGGGCGGGTGGCGGTGGTCATCGGGCGGCCTCCGCGGGGGTGCGGTCCAGGAAGAAGTGGGCGTAGGGCACGGTCCACACGGACTCGTGGCCGATGCGGTGGCCGGTGTAGCCGTCCTCGCCGTAGGCGGTGCCGTGGTCGGAGCAGACGATGGCGAAGCAGCGGCGCCTGCTGCTCGCGGCGGCGAACAGACGGCCGATGTGCCGGTCGACGTACTCCAGCGCGGCGGCGTGCGTCGCACGGCTGTCGCCGTCCTCGCGGGTCGCGCCGGGCCGGTGGAACCAGTTGGGCTGGTGCAGGGCGGCGACGTTGACGAAGAGGAACAGGCGCTGCTCGTCCGGCAGTTCGCGCACGACGTGTTCCGTGCGGGCCACCTGCGCCTCGAACGAGGTGGGCGAGGCGACGCCGAACTCCGGTTCCCAGTGGGACTCCTGGAAGAGGCCGGGCAGGACCGAGCCGAGCGGGCCCTGCTTGTTGAAGAAGCCGACCCCGCCGATGCACACCGTGCGGTAGCCCTCCTCCGCGAGGCCGGAGACCAGGTCGGGGGTGTCGTAGACGAAGGTCCGCTCGGCCGTGGTCTCGCTGCCGGTGAAGCGGGCCGCGAACAGCCGCGGATGCGGGCCGGGCGCGGCGGGGGTCGGCAGGAAGCCGGCGAAGATCGCCTGGTGCGAGGCGTAGGTGAAGCTGCCCGGCGCGTGCCGCTCCTCCCAGCGTCCGCCGGGCAGGTGGCGGGCCAGGTTCGGGAGGCGTCCGGCGGCGGCGAGTTCGGCGGCGACGTCGTGGCGCAGGGTGTCCAGGGTGACGAGCAGGATGTCGTGGCTGCCGACGATCTCGTTCATGTCGGGGTGGCCCGGTGCGGCGCCTTGGTGCGGGTCGTGCGTCGGGGGCGCGGGCGTCGGTTCAGGCGCTGACATGGGTGGTTCCCGTTCTGTGCTGGTGGTGCCGGTGATGCCGGTGGTCGGAGCCGGACGAGTGCGGAGCGGTGGCGCGGTCGGCGCGGCGCAGGACCGCCGCGACCTGGGCCGCGTAGGTGTCGAGGCCCTCCGCCCCGCTGCCCGGCAGTCCCGTGAGGCGGGGCAGGAGGTCGCCGAAGGCGTTGACCTCGCCGATCGCGAACCTGCGCCAGCCGACGGCCGGGAGCAGGTCGACGCCCACGCACAGGGTGCGCGGGAAGCAGGCCGCCGCGCGCTCGCACACGGCGAGGACGTCCGTCCAGCGGGCGCCGGCCGCCTCGACGGCGTCGCGCGCCGCGTCGAGGTCGCCGCGGCCGCCGCCGAGGTGGAGGTTGGTCAGCGGTGAGGCGCCGGTGCGCACGACCGCGTGGGTGGCGCGGCCGTCCACCACCACGACCCGCAGATCGGCGGCGCGACCCCGCTGGGAGGCCTTGGGCAGCCAGCGCTCGAGGTGGAGGCCGTCCGGGGCGAGCGCGTCCACGATGGCGGCGATGTCCCGCTCCCGTTCGTAGCGGCGCACCTTGAGCGAGTTGAACAGCCTTCCGTCCGGGGCGAGTTCGACGGAGGTGGTGGCCCGGATGCGGCCGCCGCCCGACGACTCGACGGCGAGCACCCCGGAGGCCGAGGAGCCGTGCGCGAGCTTGACGAAGAGCCTCGGCATGCGGTGGTCGCGCATGACGGCGCGTACGTCGTCCCAGCCGGACGGCTGTACGGCGCCGGGCCCGGAGGTGGGTGAGCAGGGCACGGGCACGTCCGCCGCGGCGAGGGCGGCGTGGCAGCGCCGCTTGTCGAACAGGACGGCCAGTTCGTCCGCGTCGTCGAGGCGGACCCCGCCCCGCAGGCCGCGCAGCGCCCGCGTGAACCGCGCGTACCAGAGCGCCGAGCCCTCGACCCGGGTGGGATCCTGCACGCCGCGCAGCAGTCGGTCGACCTCGGGGTTCTCGCCGGGTGAGTCGAGCCGGACGACCTCGTCGGCGGTGAACTCGGCTCCGCCCGAGCGCAGGACCTGCTCCCAGGGGACGACGCGCGGTGCGGGCAGTCCGGCCGCGCGGACGGCGTCGGCGAAGAGGGTCACCCTGCGGTTCTCCGGGTTGCCCACGACGGCGAAGCGCGGGGGCGGGTCCGCGGCGGCGGACGGCGGTGCGCGGTGGGGTGCCGGGCCGGCCGGCTCCGGGTCATTCACCGACCGCGACATAGCGCTCCTCCGGCCGGTGACGGCTGCGCCGGGCGGGTGCGAGGCCGAGGTCCGGGACATGCGGTCCCAGCGCCTCGCGGACGCGGTGGACCATCTCGTCGCTCATGAAGTGGTGCCCGAGGTCGAGCGACCCCAGATGGGTCAGCGGCCGGCCGGAGAGCAGCGCGGTCCCCCCTTCGTCGCTGAGGGTGCCCATGCTCAGGTCGAGGGACTCCAGACCCGCGACGACCGCCGCGGCGGCCACCGCCGCGGCGATCTCGTCCTGGATGTCGCTGTTGCGCAGGCCCAGGTGGCGCAGCTCGGGCGCGTCCCCCAGCGCGGCGAGGAGCGCGTGGACGTCATCGGCGGTGCAGTCGCCGCCGTACCAGCTGGTGCCCAGCCACAGTTCCAGGTGGCGCAGGGCGGGGAGGGCGCAGGCGGCCAGGGCGCGCACCGGTTCGGGGGCCAGGCCGCCGGACTCGACGCGCAGTATCCGCAGCGCCTCGTGCCGCAACGGCTCGATCACCAGGTCCTCGGAGCCGCGCAGGCCGAGCTCCCGCAGGCCGGGCCAGGCGCGCAGCACCTGGCTGACGTCGCCCTGTTTGATCCAGGAGATCTCCGTCTCCTCGGACTCGACGTCCGCGAGGAACACCGCCCGCAGCTCCGGGAACCGGTGCGCCTCGGCCGTGAGCAGGTCGAGGACCGGACCGATCCCGTGCTCGTCCCACTCCTCCCACCAGGCGCCGATGACCAGGGCCACGACTTCGTCGGTGCGGACCCGGTCCAGGAACCGGCGCCACCGCTCCTCGAACGGAACCTCCCCCTCGGTCGTCAGCCGCCAGGCGACCGAGGCGGGAGCGGGGAGTTCCGGGCCGGGGCCCTTCCCTTCGCCGGTTTCGCCGGTTCCGCCGGTTCCGTCGAAGAGGCGCACGGGCAGGCCGTGGAAGCGCGTCAGGTGAGAGGGGTAGTGGCCCACGCGGATGCTCACTCCCCCACGGCGACGTAACGGTGGACGGTGCCGTCCTCCTCCTCGTCCCAGTCGGCGTCGTCCTGGCCGAGGTCCACCTCGACGCCCGCGGGTTCCAGCGTCTCGCGGAGGCGCTGCCGGAGGGCCTCACTGAGGTAGTTGTGGTGCAGGTCCAGCTTCTTGAGGTGGGTCAGCGGCTGGCCGCCGAGGAGGGCGGCGGCGCCGTCGTCGCTCAGGGTGCCCATGGACAGGTCGAGCACGTCGAGCCGGGCGACCACCGGGGCCGACGCCACGGCGGCGGCGACCTCGTCCTGGATCTCGCTGTTGCGCAGGGCCAGGTGCCGCAGCCGGGGCAGCCGGGCCCCGGACAGGATCGGCTCCAGGTCGGCGACCTCGCTGTCCGCGCCGTACCAGGAGGTGCCGAGCCACAGGTCGAGGTGTTCCAGCGCGGGCAGTTCGCTGGCCCCGACGCCGCGGACGACGCCCACCGGGAGGCCGCCGGTCTCCACGGTCAGCCCGCGCAGCGCGTCGTGGCGCAGGGCGGGGAACTCCAGCCCCTGGCCCCCGCGCACGCCGAACTCCTCCAGGTCGGGGAAGCCGGCCAGCAGCGGTGTGACGTCGGTCTGGGTGATCCAGGAGATCTCGCACTCCTCGAACACGATGTCCCCGAGGAACAGCGACCGCAGGGCGGGCAGCCGGTCACGCGCGGCCACCAGCGCCTCGATGACGTCGGAGGGGGCGGAGTCGTACGTGTCCTCCCAGGCGCCGACGACCAGGGCGCGGACCCGCGTGGTGTCGACCGCGGCGCAGAAACGGGCGAAGACCTCCGTCCACGGCGGCTCGGCGCCGTAGCTCTCGACGGCGATCCGCCAGGCCACGGCGTCGGGGTCGGGCAGCTCCGTCGTCCCGCCGGACACGGGGAAGGTGAAGGCGGGGAGGCCGTACAGCTCATCGAGGTGGTCGCCGATGGTCATGCGGGCTGCTCCTGTCGTGCGGTGACGGGTGGAGTGGGGTGGTGCGAGGGCGGAGCCGTCACGGAGCGCGAGGTGCGGGCCGTTCGGCGATGCGTGCAGCAGTTCTACCAACAGCGACTGACAACACCCGGCGGCGGGTCCGGTGACGGTCCGTTGTCAGTGGTGGCTCGTACGGTCTGCGCATGGACTCCGGAGCACCGTGCGCCGGAGCGGAGGGGAGAGCCATGTACCGGCAGGGAGACGTGCTGATCGTGCCCGTCGCGGACGAGGCGGTGCCGTCCCACGTCCCGGACGCGCCCAAGGAGCCGCGCGACGCCCGGGGGCGGCTCGTGCTGGCCCTCGGGGAGGTCACCGGACATGCTCACGCGGTGGTCGGCCGGGGCGAACTCGTGCGGGAACCGGGCCCCTTCGGGCCGTTCCTGCTGCACCTGCCGGACGGTGGCCGGGTGGTCCACGAGGAACACGCCGCGATCGCGCTGCCCCAGGGGTGGTACCGCGTGGTCCGGCAGCGGGAGTACGTCCCCGGTTCGGTGCGGCTGGTGGCCGACTGACGGGCGCGGCGACCGGGCGAGGGACGAAACCGAGCACAGGACAGGGGCGTTGACGATGACGATCACGCAGGAGAGCGGTGCGGCGGCCGAGGTCGGCGGCTTCGAGGACCGGAGGGGCGCGGACCTGACGGGACGCTGGCGCGCGTGGGCCGCGGCCGCCGTGCCCGCCGACCGCGCCGCGGCGGAGGAGGGCGTCCGGGCGGCGTACCGCAGCGCCGGGCTGGCCGAGCCCGAGCGCGTGATCTGGGCCGGATCACCGCGCGAGGGCGTGACGCTGGTACGGCAGCGGACGGACTTCGGGGCGAGCGTGCGCGAGGCGGTGCGCACGGCTCCGTGGGCGGCCGAACGCCGCCGTCTGCACGAGGAGTTGGGAGCGGCGGGCTGGTCCCGGCACTGGTCGCGGACCGGCGGGGCCCTGTGGGACGCCGCCCAGGCGCTGGTCGACCGGATCCGCGCCGGGGTGCTCGAGGACCTCGCCGCCGACGACCGGGACGCCCGTACCGAGATACGGCTGATCCTGCTGGACGCGCTGCTGGGGCAGCACGACGCGCCGTGGCTGGCCGCCCTGCACACCGACGGGTCCCCGCTCGAAGGGCCGGCCCGGGTCTGCCGCAGCGCCGGCTGGTGGTGGCCGTTCGAGAAGGTCGCGGTGGTGTGCGAACGTCCCGTCGCCCTGCACCGGGACGAGGCCGGCCGGCTCGACCACGGCGACGGCCCCGCCCTGGAGTTCCCCGACGGCTTCGCCCTGTGCGCCTGGCGCGGCATGCCGGTGTCGCGCGCCTTCCTGGAGGAGCTGCGCACCCTCACCCCGGAGCGGATCCGGACCGAGGAGAACGCCGAACTGCGGCGGGTGATGCTCGAGCACTACGGTTACGACCGCTACCTGGCCGACTCCGGGGCCCGGCCGGTGCACCGGGACGACACGGGCACGCTGTGGCGCGTCGAACTGGACGACGACGAGCCGGTCGTCATGGTCGAGGTCCTCAACTCCACGCCCGAGCCGGACGGCACCCACCGCACGTACTGGCTCCGCGTGCCGCCGCGCACGCGAACGGCCCGGGAGGGAGTGGCGTGGACGTTCGGTCTGGAGGCCGGGGCGTACGAGCCGTTGAAGGAGACGTGAGCGTCTTCCCGCGTCCGCGGGGCTGAGTCCGCCCGCAGGGGGTAATCGACAGACGTCGAGGAGGCTGGCGGACACCACGGAAAGGAGCCGCGCCATGCCGAGCATGATGGAGCGCATCAAGCAGTTCACGAGGAGCCCCCAGGGACGGCGCACGGCCGAGCAGGTGCGACGGGCCGCGGCCGACCCGCGGCGCCGGGCGCAGGCCCAGCGTCTGCTGGGAAGGCTCCGCGGCGGCCGCCGCTGACCCCCTTGTCTCCGTCTCCGCGCGGTCCGGCACGCACAGGCCCGGGCCGCGCGGCCGTGACCGGGAAGGACACCATGAACGAATCGTCGGTCCGGGCGGTGGGCTGGGCGCGCTCCCTGCCGATGGACCACGGGGTGAAGGCGGCCCGGGACTGGGCGCGCGAGCACCTCGACGCGCTGGGCTGGACCGCCACCGCCCCCGAGACGGTGGACGCCGTGCTGCTGACCGTCTCGGAGCTGGTCACCAACGCGCACCTCCACGCGCACAGCGACGCACAGCTGATCATGGCCCTGGACCAGCACTGCCTGCACCTCGCCGTGCACGACGCCTCGGCCGTCCTGCCGACGCCCCGCGACCCCGGCACGGACGCCGTCGGCGGGCGCGGCATGCTGCTCGTCGACGCCCTGGCGGACACGTGGGAAGCCCACCCCTGCCCCCACGGCAAGACCATCGTGGCCTGTTTCCGGATACCCGGTGACGGTGATCCGGAGCACTGACCGGGCGGGCCCCCGTCGGCGGGGCGGTCGCTTCGGCATACGATCGACCGGCCCCGCCCGCGAGGAGTCAAGGAGCCCCGCCCGGTGACCGCCGTCATCCCGCCGCCCCGCACCGCCGGTGGTCTGCTGCGTCTGCGGCACCAGGACCGTGTGGAGGACGGTGAGCGGCTGCGCTCCCTGCTGTGGGTCGCCGGCCCGGGCTGGCGGATGATCAGCAGCGCGGTCCTGGGCGGGGGCGTCGGCGAGCGGGCCTGGGTGCTCAACGCCCAGGTCCCCCACGGCTACCGGCGCACGGACCCGGACCGGCACCTCGCCGGCCTCGCCGCCCGTGCGGGCGCCGAGGGGCCGGGCGTCGGGCTGATGACGGCCGCGGACGTCTCGTCGTACGGTCACGCGTGCGACGGCGGCGCCGAGGCCGTCGTCACCGCCGGTGTCGACGTGCGCGGCTGGGCCGCCTCCTGGCCGGAGGGCGTCGAGGGCCCCCAGGCACCCGGCACCATCAACATCGTCGCGGCGGTTCCCGTGCCGCTGACCGACGCCGCCCTGGTCAACGCGGTGGCCACCGCCACCGAGGCGAAGGTGCAGGCGCTCCTCGACGCCGGATACGACTGCTCCGGGACCCCCACCGACGCGGTGTGCGTCGCCGCACGTGCCCCGGAGCCGGGTGTGTCCGCGCACTCCTTCGCCGGGCCGCGGTCGCTGTGGGGCGCGCGGCTGGCCCGCGCCGTCCACGGAGCCGTGCGCGCCGCCACCGCGGCCCCGACGGCCGACGCGTGACCGCTTCCCCCGTCCGGACCGCTCCCCTCGCGGCGGGCTCCTCCTCCCGTCCTTTTTCCCCTCGTCCGCCCAGGGCCGCCGGGCCCACAACCGCCCGGCCCGACGGCCCGGACACGGCGCCCGCCCGGCACCCGGGCAGGTTGCTTCACGGCGACGAATACGGGACGGTTGCCCGAGTACACCTGTTAACCGTTGCAGAGAGGTGGTGAGGTACGCGGCACGCGTGCCTCCGCTTGTGATTCCTTCCCACGACTCATCGGCCGACCCCTGTGAAGCCGACTCCGGCTCCGGTGTGACGTGGAGTGACGCCCCCTGTCCGGTTCTGGTCCTCGGGCCCGACGCGGCTCCCGTCGACGCCAATCACACCGCCCGGTTGCTGCTCCCCGGTCTCTTCGCGGAAGGCCCGTCACCGGAGGCGGTCCCCTCGTGGCTGGCCGCCGCCCACCACCGCGTCGGTGCCGGAGCGAACGGCACCGCGGCGACTCCCCCGACCGGGAGCATCGGTGACCGTCTCTACCTGGCCCGCTCCACCCCGGCCGGGGGCGGGGAGACCGCGTGGTGGCTGTTCGACGACACCGACCGGGCCCGAGCACGGGCGGAGCTCCGCCGGATCGA
>NZ_MSGP01000356.1 GCF_002078235.1 Streptomyces viridosporus | reverse complement strand
CCACCCGCCCGCCCCCTTCTGAACCGACCGCTCTAGGACGACGATGTCTCCACGGACAGGTGCCCGGCGCCGTCTCGGCTCCATACGTCTCTCGCTGGTCCTCCTGGCACTGGTGCCCGGTGTCACCCTCGCGGCCATGTGGAGCGTGACCACGATCCAGATGTTCTCGGAGGGCCTGCGGCTGCGCTCCCAGACGGAACTGAGCCGGTCGACCGGCGCGATGGGCACGCACGCCGCGCTGGCGTTGCAGCGGGAGCGGAGCCTGACCGCCGCGTGGCTGGCCGATCCGCGGAGCTCCCGGTCCGCCCTCGAGGCACAGCGCGAGAAGACCGACGCGGCGGTGGCGAAGCTGGTCGGGCAGGCGGACGCGATCGCCGACGCCCCGGCGCGCGTCTCGGACCGGCTGTACTCGGTGCTCGGCTCGGTGGGGAGTCTGGAGTACTACCGGGACCAGATGGACGATCCCAGCGACATCACCGCCGAGCAGGCGCTCGACCAGTACACCTCGATCATCGACGACCAGATCCACGCCTTCCAGGAGCTCTCCCAGGTCGACGACGGGGACCTGACCTCGCAGGCCGGGCCGCTGGTCTCGCTGGAGCACGCGGCGGAGCTGGTCTCCCAGGAGGACGCGCGGCTCACCCTCGCCTGGTCCTCCGGGAGCCTCGACGCGCAGGGCTGGAACGATTTCGCGGAGCTGGTCCACACCCGCCGCTGGCTGGTCGCGGACCAGATCGTGCCGTCCCTGCGCGGCAGCACCAAGACGCGGGCCGAGCGGATCCTGCAGAGCCCCGAGTGGCGCGCCCTGCTGGCGGTCGAGGACCAGGTGCTCGCCACCCGGCCCACGGACGAGGAGCGCGACGTCGAACTGCCGGACCTGCAGGAGCGGTGGGACGACGCCATGGCCAAGGTCTCCTCGCAGTACTCCGCCATGATCCGGCAGGAAACCGACGCGCTGCTCACCCGCAGTGCCGACGAGGCCCGCGGCCTGCTGTTGACCGCCGCCTCCCTGAGCGCCGGCGGACTGCTCGCGCTGCTGCTGTGCGTCGGCATGTCCTGGCGCATCACCCGCTCGCTGTCCCGTCGGCTGCGCGGCCTGCGCATGGCCACCCTCGGCCTGGCCGAGGAGCGGTTGCCCGACGTGGTGGCCCGGCTGGAGCGCGGCGAGAAGGTCGACCCGGAGTCGGCGACGACCCCGCTGGACTACGGCCACGACGAACTGGGCCAGGTCGCCCAGGCGTTCAACACCGCGCAGCGCACCGCCGTGCACACCGCGGTCGAACTCGCCGACACCCGGCGCGGTTTCCAGAAGGTCATCCTGGGCATCGCACGGCAGAGCCAGAACCTGGTCAACCTCCAGCTCGGCAAGCTCGACGAGCTGGAACGCCGGCACACCGACCCCGAGATCCTCGCGGGCCTGTACGAACTGGACTCCACGGCGAGCCAGTTGCGCCGCTACGAGGAGAACCTGGTCATCATCAGCGGTGAGCGGCCCGGCCGCTCCTGGAGCGAGCCGGTCGCGCTGATCGACATCCTGCGCAGCGCCGTCGGCGAGGTCGCCGAGTACCAGCGGGTGGAGGTGCACACCGAGGAGGAGGTCGCCCTGGCCCCGCCCGCGGTGGCCGACGTGATCCACCTGCTGGCCGAGCTGATCGACAACGCGACGGCGTACTCGCCGGCGCCGAGCCCCGTCGGGGTGCGGGCCGCGATGGTCGCCAAGGGCCTCGTGGTCGAGATCGAGGACCGGGGCCTCGGCATGTCGGAGGAGGACTACGCCTCCCTCAACGACCAGTTGGCCAGGCCCCCGCAGTTCGACGTGGTGGCGCTCGCCGACGACCTCCGGCTCGGCATGTTCGTGATCTCCCAGCTCGCCCACCGCCACGGCATCGCCGTCACCCTGCGCTCCTCGCCGTACGGCGGGACGACCGCGATCGTGCTGGTCCCGCACGAGATCGTGGTGCGGGACGTGTCCTCCGGCACCGGGCGGGAAGCCTCGGACGAGGGGAGCGCCGAGGACCCGGCGGCCGTGAACGGCACGGCGGACCGCGGGAGCGCGGGGACCTCCGCGGGCGCGGACCCCGCCGTGAGCGGGCGGCCCTCGGCCTCCCGGTCCGCGGCGTGCCGGTCCGCGGCCGCCGCGCGGGCCGCCTCCGCACCGGCCGCCGGCGTGCCCGGCGCCCGCCGGGACGGTCTCACCCCGCTCCCCCGCCGGGTGCCGCAGACCAGCCTGGCCGCCGAGCTGCGCGAGGAGCCCGTCGCGGACACCGGGGACGACCCCGGCGACGGCTTCAGCGCGGAAGAGGCCGCCGCCTCCCTCTCCGGCTTCCAGCGCGGCACGCTCCAGGCGCGTGACGACGACGGGACCGGCGACGCCGAGGACGGCACGGCGGCACCGGCACACGCGCCCGCCGTCTCCCCCGAGCTCCCGCCCCCGCCCTCCGACCGCTGACCCCCGGAACACCGACCACCGAACGCCGACGCCGACCGCTCACGAAGGAACTCCGCCATGACACGCCCCATCCCCGCCACGCACACCCAGCTGGACCAGCTGCTGACCGGACTCGTGGAACGCGTCGCCGACGTGAACCAGGCCGTGGTGCTCTCCGAGGACGGACTGGTGGTCAGCAAGTCCACCGG
>NZ_MSGP01000355.1 GCF_002078235.1 Streptomyces viridosporus | reverse complement strand
GGGTGGCGGTCGGGGTCCCGGTGCCGTCGGACGCCTCGGGGGACGCCTCGGGCGCGGAACCGGCGCTGCCCGGCGTGGCGGTGACCGCCGCGGGCCGTCCGTCCGCCTCCGTGTCGCCGTCCGCGTCGCCGCAACCGGCCAAGGTCAGTGCGAAGGCCCCGACCAGCGCCGCCGCACCGACGGATCCGCGCATGCGTATGCGCATGGCGCCCACCCCCCGAAAAGTTGAAATGCGCACCACACATCCTCAGGTCATTCACAGCTTCCGCACAAGAGGTGTGGCTCACATCGCCTCCGAGGTGACGCACCGGGACGTTTGAGGCTTCCGGGACCGGGCTAGGTTGAGGCGTATGGCTTCCACGCAGGCTGCTCAGGGTGCTCAGGTGCTGGTCGCGTCGAATCGCGGTCCCGTTTCGTACACGGTGGACGAGGACGGTTCGCTGCGGGCCAAAAGGGGCGGCGGCGGGCTGGTGTCCGGACTGTCGGCGATCGGCCCGGACGCGGGGGCGCTGTGGGTGTGCTCGGCGCTGTCCGACGGCGACCGCGAGGCCGTGCGGCGCGGGGTCGGCGAGGACGGCGTGCGGATGCTGGACGTCCCGGCGGACGTGCACGCCGACGCGTACAACGGGATCGCCAACTCGGTGCTGTGGTTCGTGCACCACATGCTGTACCAGACCCCGCTGGAACCGGTCTTCGACGCGGAGTTCCGGCGGCAGTGGGCGTCCTACGAGACGTACAACCGCGCCTTCGCCGAGGCGCTGGCCGAGGAGGCGGCGCCGGGGGCGGCGGTGCTGGTGCAGGACTACCACCTGACGCTGGTCCCCGGGATGCTCCGCGAGCTCCGCCCCGACCTGCGGATCGGCCACTTCTCGCACACGCCGTGGGCGCCGCCGGAGTACTTCCGGCTGCTGCCCGACGACATCGCCGGGCAGGTGCTGCGCGGGATGCTGGGCGCCGACCGGCTGGGCTTCCTCACCCACCGCTGGGCGGACGCGTTCGCCGCGTGCTGCGAGCGGTTCGTGGGCGGCCTCGGGGACACCCGGATCGGCGTGCACGGGCTGGGGGCCGACGCGGACTTCCTGCGCGCCCGGTCCCACGAGGCGGACGTGAAGGAGCGGATGGCCGTGCTGCGGGAGGAGATCGGCGCGGCTCCCGACGGCGGTGCGCGCAGAACGATCGTCCGGGTCGACCGGACCGAGCTGTCGAAGAACATCGTGCGCGGTCTGCTGGCCTACCGGCAGCTGCTGGAGGACCACCCCGAGTGGCGCGAGCGGGTCGTGCACGTCGCCTTCGCCTACCCCTCCCGGCAGGACCTCGCCGTGTACCGCGACTACACCGCCGAGGTGCAGCGGGTCGCCGCGGAGATCAACGAGCGGTACGGGACGCCGGGCTGGCGGCCGGTCGCGCTGCACGTCAGGGACGACTTCGCCCGCTCGCTGGCCGCGTACCGGCTGGCGGACGTGGCCCTGGTCAACCCCATCCGCGACGGCATGAACCTGGTCGCCAAGGAGATGCCGATCGTCTCCGACGCGGGCTGCGCGCTGGTGCTGTCGCGGGAGGCGGGCGCCCACGAGGAGCTGGGCGAGGACGCGATCACCGTCAACCCGTACGACGTCGTCGACACGGCGCGCGCCCTGCACGAGGCCCTGACCATGGGCCCGGCGGAGCGGACCGAGCGCAGCAAGCGCCTGGCCGCGGCGGCGACCGCGCTGCCGCCCGCGCAGTGGTTCCTGGACCAGTTGAACGAGCTGAGGGACGGGACGGCGTCCGGCTGAACCGGATCGCCGACATGGCCGGTCACACAGGCGTACGGGCGCCGGGACGTGGATAGGTTGGCGACATGGGCAGCCATACGGATTCCACGGACCCCCACGCGCAGGAGCCGAAGGCCACGGGCCCGGACACCACGGACCCCGGTACCGCCGACGGCCTGCCGACGCCTGCCACACGGGCCGGACGGGAAGGGCTGGAGGCACTTCTCGCGCGGCCGGAGAGGGCGCTGATCGGCCTGGACTTCGACGGGACGCTCGCGCCGATCGTGCCCGACCCGGAGCAGGCCCGCGCGCACCCCGACACGGTGCCCGCGCTCGCCGCGCTCGCCCCGAAGGTGGCGGCCGTCGCGGTCGTCACCGGGCGGCCCCCCGGAGTGGCCGTGCGGCACGGCGGCTTCGCGGGCGTGCCCGGTCTGGAGCACCTGGTCGTCCTCGGCCACTACGGGGCCGAGCGCTGGGACGCGGCGACCGGCACGGTCACCGCGCCCGCCCCGCACCCCGGTGTCGCCGCCGTCCGCGCGGAACTGCCGGGGCTGCTCGACCGGGTCGGCGCGTGGCAGGGCACCTGGATCGAGGAGAAGGGCCGGGCGGTGGCCGTCCACACCCGCAGGGCCTCCGACCCCCAGGCCGCCTTCGAGGCGCTGCGCGAGCCGCTGGCCGACCTCGCCACCCGGCACGGCCTGATCGTCGAGCCCGGCCGCATGGTGCTGGAGCTGCGTCCGCCCGGCATGGACAAGGGCGTCGCCCTGATGGAGTACGCCCGCGAGATCGGCGCCCGGTCGGTCCTGTACGCCGGTGACGACCTGGGCGACCTCCCCGCCTACGCCACCGTCGACAAGCTCCGCTCCGACGGCGTCCCCGGCCTGCTGGTGTGCAGCGGCAGCGACGAGGTCACCGAGCTGAGGGAACGCTCGGACCTGGTGGTCGACGGTCCGGCGGGGGTCGTGCAACTGCTCCGGACCCTGGCGGCACGCATCGGCTGACCGGACACCGGCCGGTCGCCCCGGCCCGGCAGGGCAAGGCAGGGCAGGGGCGACCGGCCGGCGCCGGACGTGAACCGCTGCGGGCGGGCCCCCGGGGTCGCGGCCCGCAGCGGGGCGGTCGGCCCCGGACGGCGTGCGGGGCCGGCCCCGGGCGGCGTCGGGAAAGCCGGGAAGGGCGCCCGCCGGACGGGCACCGCGAGCAGACACCGCCGAAGGCGGGCCGCCGGGGCCGACCCGGTGGCCGGACCGCGGGTCAGCGCCGGGCACCGCCGGAAGGCCGAGCACCACCGGAAGGCCGAGCACCACCGGAAGGCCGAGCACCACCGGAAGGCCGAGCACCACCGGGAGACCGGGCACCGCCGGAAGGCCGAGCACCGCCGG
>NZ_MSGP01000354.1 GCF_002078235.1 Streptomyces viridosporus | reverse complement strand
CCTGCCGCTCCACATCACCGAGTTCAACTCCTCGTACCGACCGGACAACCCGATCCACGACACCGCGTTCCACGCGGCGTACCTTGCGCCGGTGCTGGTGAACGGCGGTGACCTCGCGGACTCCTTCATGAGTTCTGCGGCGTCCGGCGGTCGTACGGTCGAAACCGTTGTCGAGGAGGACTTCCGATGCGCAGGGTGACCTATTCGATGAGCGTCTCACTGGACGGCTACATCGTCGGGCCGGACGGCGGCTTCGACTGGACGCCGCCCGACGAGGAGGTTTTTCGCTTCGCTACCGACCAGGTGCGAGAGGCCGGCGTCCACCTGCTGGGACGACGGCTGTACGAAACGATGCTGTACTGGGAGACCACCGATCAGAACCCCTCGCTCGACTTCTCAACGCTCGAGTTTGCCGCGGTGTGGAAGGCGCTCCCCAAGGTGGTGTTCTCCACCACGCTGTCGGCGGTGCGGGACAACGCCCGCCTGGCCTCCGGCGGCATGACGGAGGAAGTAGAGCGCTTGCGAGCCGAGCCGGGGGACGGCACCATCGCGATCGGCGGTGCGACCCTCGCCGCCGAGGCGGCCGCGTCGGGTCTGGTCGACGAGTACCGGGCCAGGGTCTACCCGGTGCTGGTCGGCGGCGGCATTCCGTTCTTCCCCCAGCACCAGCGCCGAGTGGATCTCGAACTGGTCGAGACCCGCACCTTCGGCTCGGGAGTCGTCTACCTCCGCCACCGCGTGGCACGCTAGCCGGCTCGTCCGCCGGGCCTTGGGGAGAACGAGCCGGCCAGTGCTGTCCCCTCAGCGAAATGACCTACGCGAAGCGGTGTGAACCACCGCCCGGCGAAGCCGAGCCGGATCCGAGCCGTCCTCGTGACGGCAAGCCCGGACTGACGAGAGCCTCTGGATGGACCGACCTCCCACTCTCCGTCTGCCAGGTCCTGTCTGATCATTGTCCTTGCCATGGCGGATACCGCTGCTGGGGCGCACTCTTCCCCGGCCTCCGCGCCCCCGCTCAAGCCAAACGCCAGACTGGCTAGTCTCTGGAGCTGCGGGAAACGAGCTGGCAAGGCGGGGGACCGAGATGTTCGAACGGGTCAGGGACGTGCTCATCGTGGTCGTGGGGGTGGGTTGTGTGTGGCTGGGGTGGCGAGCCCTTTTCCTGTCGCCCCGACCCCCGGAGCCGGCCCGTGGGCCTGCCTGGCTGGCCCGCGCATGGGGGGCGGGCCATGTGCTGATGGGGATCTCCCTCACTGTCATGGTCATGACTCAGGTGGCCGGCGGGACGCCGGATTGGCCGATGAGAGTGATCCTTTGGTGTGCCGGTCCTCTCGTGGTCGGCACGACCCTGGCGGGACTTGTGACCCGGTGGCGGGGCGCCGCCGGAAACGGGCCGCCTTGGGTGAAGGGCCGGGGACGGAACACCAGCGTCCGTCGACGCATGGTCTTGCCCGGGCCCGCGGAACCAGAGGATGAGTGACGCGAGGCAGAGACCAGCGGGGCAGCGGACAGCCGGTTCGTCGAAGCGGGTGGCCCCAGCCCGGAACTGATTCAGTGTGTCGTTGCCCGACGCGCAGTGGGTGCGGATCGAGCCGTTGCTTCCGGACCGAATCCCGAAGCGGGGTGGCCGGTGGAGGGATCACCCTGAGGTGATCGACGCGATCGCCCTCAAGTTCCAGACCGGGACGCAGTGGACGCACCTTCTCCGAACCGCTGGGGTTGTCCGGCCACGTTCTCCGCAGCACCGGATGCCGCGGAATGCCTCGGAGGGTCGGGCACAGCAGCACGGTGACGGAGCACCCCCGGGTTCACCCGGCACCCCCTGAGCCGATGTGGGCGAGAAGCGAAGCGGTGCCGTCCTCTGCGGCGATCCCACGGGCGAGTTCGGCCGCGCGGCGGCGGTGGGCCGACTCGGACAGGCAGGCTGTGATCGCGTCGCCGAGGACGTCGGCGGTGAGGTCCTGGAACGGCACAGGCCGGGGTGCGACTCCCAGCTCGTACAGCCGAGACGCCCAGAACGGCTGGTCGGCCATGACGGGAACGGGCACGGCGGGCACTCCGGCCCGCAGTCCGGCCCCGGTGGTACCCGCCCCGGCATGATGGACGACGGCGGCGGTGCGCGGGAACAGCCAGTCGTGCGGGACGTCGCCGACGGCCAGGACGTCGGCGCCGCCGCCGCTCAGTCCGGCCCACCCTGCCTGCACTACCGCGCGCACGCCTGCCCGCTCCACCGCTGCGGCCACCAGCTCACTGAGCCGTTCCCCCTGCCCAGCCGCCATACTGCCGAACCCGATGAACACCGGAGGCGGACCGGCCTGGAGGAAGTCGACCAGTTCGGCCGCGGGCTGCCAGCCGTCCGGCCGCGCGGGCCACCAGTAGCCCGTCACTTCGGCCCAGGCCGGCCAGTCCTCGGGGCGCGGTACCACCAGCGGGCTGAAGCCGTGGAAGACCGGCTGGATGTCCACCGTTGCCGAGGGCGCGTCGGAGGGCAGCCCGAGGCGGGCCCGCAGCTGGGTCACGGCGTCCGCGAAGACCCCTTCCGCGCGCCTCAGCACGTCCCGGCCCGCGGCGAGGTTGCCCTCCGGCCCCAGGCCGTCGGTGCTCCGTGCGTTGGGCAGCGGGAACCGTCCGGTGGCGAAGGACGGTGCGAGGTAGGTGCCGATGACGGGGACGCCGAGCGCTTCGCCGGCCGTCCGGCTGAGCGGTGCCGGGCCGAAGGCGGTGAGCAGCAGGTCGGCTCCGCCCGCCACGGACTTTGCCACTCCGTCGGCGAGCCCGTCCGCGTACGCCCTCGTCAGCACCCGGGTCTCCTCTGGCGACGTCGCCCGGGCCCAGTCCCGGATCAGCTCCTGCGGGTCTCCCGGCACAGGCCGGTGGTCGAGGCCGCACCCGCCGACGAGTGCGGCGAAGGACGGGTGTACGGCCACGGTGACCTGGTGGCCCGCATCCAGCAGCCGCCGCCCCAGTCCCGTGTAGGGCGCGACGTCTCCCCGTGAACCGGCGGTGATGATCAGAATCCTCATGGAGCGATTCTCCTCGGCGAAATGCCGTCCGGTCGCCGTCGCCGGCCACGGGGATCCCTCAGAGGGCTCCTCGAGACCGAGTGCGGAGGCCGGGTTCTTGCCGGCGGCGCGGGGACATGGACTGGCTGGTCCAGACGGCTCGTCGGCATCCGTGACCATCTCCTCGCCCGCGTCGTCGAGGCCGGGCGCGAAGGTTGGCTCGGCGGGATCGAAGGTCTGCGGACCAGCCTCGCCGGAGCGGAGGACAAGCTTGCGCAGATCGACCAGCGAGGCTCGTACAGTAGCGACTTGGGCATACCGGAGCCGCCGCGACGCTGAGGATGCGACGCGGTTCAGGCCACGAGCAGGCGGAGGCCGAGATCTGCCGCGTCGAGGTCGGCGAGGTCGCTGTTGCGCTCGGCCCACCGGCCGGAGTCGAGGTCGTCGCCGAGGCTCCGTACCGCCCGCTGCTCGGCCTTTGGCCCGCCCCTCGTCCACACCGACATCGCACGGCGCACGTGATCCTCCAGATACGCCCCCGGCCGGCGCCAGTACGCCTCGGACAGGCCGTCGGCGCAGTCCCACGGAACGGGTACCGGCTCAGCGCGGGCGCCGACCGCGTCGGCCGACGGGTCGCCGACCAGGTCCGCGACCTCCCGCAACCCGAAGCCCAGGCGTCGGTAGGCAAGTACCTCCCGCAGTCGTTCCACGTCGCTGCCCGAGTAGGCCCGGTACCCGGCCGCAGTTCGCGCCGACGGCCGTACGAGCCCGATCCCGTCATAGTGATGCAGCGTGCGGACGCTCACGCCCGCCAACTCGGCCACACGTCCCACAGCCCAGTGCTCCTCCACGGCACCGACCATGGAGCCTGACGCCACGTGAGGGTCAAGCGACTCGCTTCTGGCAGCGGGAGCCGAAGGAGGAACAGCGAGTCCGAGGCGACTGCTGCAAGCCACGGCGAGGAGGGTCTACCTCGTGAGGCAAGCCTGGATGATGCCGTGGGAGCAGGCCGCGGTCAGGGCTCGGGGGCGTCCCGGTGCCGTCCGGGAGAACCACAGTGGTGTGCCGTTTGGGCGGCGATGGCCTGTACGTTCATCCCGTGCTTGCGGTGCTCCATCGAGTTGTACGGCCCATCGACGCGGATCCGGTCGGTCGATGAGGGGCCCCGCCTCGTCCTCACCCTTGCTGATCAGCACCTTTCACTCCTGCAGCACAGGATGAAAGGAGTTCACTGAAAGGAAAGCCATGTCCGCAGACTTCGACGATCGAGCAGTGAGCGACTGGTGCCTCGAGCACCTGGGCTGCCCGGTCACCGAGCGCACTTTCGCGGCGGGGAACCTGTCCGCGGTCTACGGCCTTCGGCTGGCAGACGACCGCGAGGTGGTGCTGAAGATCCGCGATGACGACGCGCGGCTGGAGGCCTGCACCCGGGTACAACGCCGGATGTGGCAGGCGGGCTTCCCCTGCCCGGAGCCCTTGACCGGCCCGTTGCCGCTGGGCAGGAGAGTCGTCAGCGCCGAAACCCTTCTGCCCGGGGGTGAGGCGCCCGAACCCGCGGACTCTCCACGGCTGTTCGCCAGCCTCCTGGCCGACTTCGTGACCTGCGCGGAGGGGCTCGATCCGCAGCCGCTGCTGCGGCCCGCCCCCGCTTGGGTCCACTGGTACCACACGGAGGACGGCGTCTGGCCGGTCCCGGACGACCGGGACGTCGACCTCAACGCCGAGCGGTGCTCCGTCACAGCGTGGGTCGACGAGCTCGGCGCGGCCGTGCGCGAGCGGCTCGAGGAGGTCCGCGACGCCGCCCGCACCATCGGACACGGGGACTGGGACGGCCGCAATGTGAAGTTCCGCGACGGCCGGCCGCTCGCGGTCCACGACTGGGACAGCGTGGTCCACGAACCCGAGGTGGTGATCATCGGCCAGGCCGCCGCCATGTTCGAGGGCGGGCCCACCGGTGCCGGAGCCTCGGTCGAACAGACGGAGGCTTTCCTGGAGGAGTACCAGACTGCGCGCGGACGGGCGCTGAGCGAGAACGAACTGCAGCTGTGCTGGGCCGCGGGCCTGTGGGTGCGCGCCTTCAACGCCAAGAAGTTCCACCTGGACGACTTCGATGCGCTGGGGCGCGACGAAGCCGAGACGAGGATGAGGCATGCCGGGATCTGAGCAGCTGTGTCAAAACTGCTGTTCAGTGACGTTCTACGACGCGGCCGTTCGAAGCCGTCCGCGCGGACGGGGCGGGCTTTGCGTGCCGTCTGTCGGCGTCCGGGACTCCTGACGGAGGGACCTGCCGTCCCAACCGACCCGGTGTGGCTTTCTGTCGTTGCCGGGGAACGCGGCCGTCCCCGCGGCGGGGACGGCCACGGCGCCGCCCGCCGGGACGAGGACCGACAGGGCGAGGCCGGCCGCCGGCGGACGCAAGGCCGGTCCGGAACGGGCGAATGCGCCGCGCCCCCGGGTCGGGCGGAGTCTCGGTGACTGGCACACGGGCACCTCCGATGACGTGCGCTCGAGGAGCTTTCCTCCGGTGGCCCGACTGTGCGCAGCCATGCCGTGCCCGGGGAACGCGCAAGCGGAACTCCGGGCGGTCAATGTTGGCCAGAGTGAAGCTGACTCGTGAAGAGGTCTAGACCCCATACGTCTTACCTCCTACTGTCAGCCATTGCACCCCCCTTGGAAACAAGGCGATTTCGTGGTCCAGACCAACACTGGAGGTCTCGTGGGAAGACACACGAAAACCATCGCAACGCTCGGCATGTGCTTCGCACTCGCAAGCACTATGGCGGTGGAGGCGTTGCCGGCCGCCGCCGGGGAGGCCGCCCCCCGCGCGACGTCCCCGGTGCCGCCGGTTTCGCCGACCCCGCAGTCCCTCACCCGCGCAGGCGGCGACGTCGTCGTGACCGGCAGGGTGGTCGTCGTGGCGGACGGTGACACGGACGTCCGTGCCCGTGCCCGCCTCGTCGACGAACTGAAGGCGCACGGCGCCGACCGGGTGGACGTCGTCACCCCCGGAAACGTTCCACGGGCCGCCGCCGGCCTGCTCACCGTGCGGCTCGGCCCGGCCGCGCGCCCCGACATCGCGGCGGCACTCGGCGACACGGCGGTACCGGACCGGGCGGAGGGCTACGCCCTGCGCGTCGCGCGGGTCGGGCGGGGTGCGCGGATCGCCCTGGGCGGCACGGACGCCACCGGCCAGTTCTACGCCGTGCAGACCCTGCGGCAACTGTTCGTCCCCGTCGGGGGCAACGGCTGGAAGGTCTCCGGTGTCCAGGTCAGCGACTTCCCGTCGATGCCACTGCGGGGCACCATCGAGGGCTTCTACGGACAGCCCTGGACGCACGCCGAGCGCCTCGACCAGATGGCCTTCTACGGGGACGTCAAGGCCAACACCTACGTGTACGCGCCCAAGGACGACCCCTACCACCGGGGCAAGTGGCGCGATCCCTACCCGGCGGACAAGCTGGCGGAGCTGGGCGAACTGGTCGAGAGGGCCACGGCGAACCACGTGCGCTTCACCTTCGCCGTCTCCCCCGGTGAGTCGATCTGCTACTCCGACCCCGCCGACCGCAAAGCCCTCGAGGACAAGCTCCAGGCCCTGTACGACCTGGGCACCCGCGCCTTCTCCATCCCGCTCGACGACATCGACCACACCCGCTGGAACTGCGAGGCCGACCGGGCCGCGTACGGCGAGCCCGGCGTCGGGGCCGCCGGGAAGGCACAGGCCGACCTGCTCAACGACGTGCAGCGCACCTTCGTCGCCGCGCACGAGGGCACCTGGCCGCTGCAGATGGTGCCCACCGAGTACTACAACCACAGCGATTCGGCCTACAAGCGGGCCCTGCGCGAGACCCTGGATCCCGCGGTCGAGGTGATGTGGACCGGAGTGGGCGTCGTACCCACGCAGATCACCAACGAGGAGGCCGAGCAGGCCGCGAAGGTCTTCGGCCGCAAGGTCTTCGTCTGGGACAACTACCCGGTCAACGACTTCGGCAACACCAGCGGACGGCTGCTGCTCGCCCCCTACGACAAGCGCGAGGCCGGACTCTCCGACCACCTCTCCGGCATCGTGGCCAACCCCATGAACCAGCCGTACGCCAGCAAGGTCGCCGTCTTCGGCACCGCGGACTTCACCTGGAACGACAGGGCCTACGACGCCCGGAAGAACTGGCGCAACGCCATGTTCCACCTCGCCGGCGGCGACCGCGCGGCCACCGAGGCCCTGCTCGCCTTCGGCGACCTCCAGCACATGGCCCCGACCTTCGGCAATACGCCGTGGCAGCCCCAGGCGCCCGAACTCGCCCGTCGCGTCGGGGAGTTCTGGAAGACGTGGGACGAGGGAGACCGCACCGGGGCGGTCGGCGCCCTGCGCGCCTACGCGACCGCAGTGAAGCAGGCCCCGTCCGTCATCCGCGGCGGCTCCGTGGAGAAGGGCTTCACCGTCGACGCGGCGCCCTGGCTGGACGCCACCGAGCTGTGGGGCGAGGCGATGGTCAAGATGCTCGACGCGCTCGCGGCACGACAGGCCGGGGACGAGGAGACCTCGGACCGGCTGCTGGCCGAGTCGAACGAGCTGCAGGGGCAGGCCCGCGCCGTGCGGGTCGATCCGCCGCGCAACTCGTGGGGGAAGGTCCAGCCCAAGGTCGGTGACGGCGTGCTCGACGCCTTCCTCGTCCAGGCCGAGCTCCGGCTCCGGCTGTGGGACTCCACGGGAGGCACACAGAACCTTGCCCCGCAGGGGACGGCGTCCGCCTCCAGCGTGGAGCTGGACCTCGACCGGCTGGCGCCCCGGAACGTCAACGACGGCCGGATGGACACTCGTTGGGCCTCCGGGTATGCGGACGACGAGTGGGTGCAGATCGAGCTCGCCGCCCCGACGAAGGTCGCCGCAGTGACTCTCGCCTGGGAGAGCGCCTGCGCGACGGAGTACGCCGTGCAGACCTCCCAGGACGGTGAGAACTGGAGGACCGTGTCCACGCAGCGCCCGCAGGACTGCGGCAACGACGTCGTCCGGGTCACCGGCGACGAGGCCGTGCGGTACGTCCGTGTGCAGGGTGTCGAGCGGAAGACGGCTTGGGGTTACTCGATCCACGAGATGGGCGTCTACGGAACGCCCGCCTCCTGACGGACGGCGGTCGGGACAGCTACGGCCAGGCCCGCGAGGCCCGGCGGGAAGCCGCCGGCCGGCGACCGGTGCGGCCTCGAGGGCCGTGATCGACCGGCTCGTCCGAAACGCCGACGCCACCTCGCCGACCTGGCCATCGGGCTCCAGCAGGCGGGCGGCCCCGAGCAGCGAGCGGCCGCCGGGCCCGGCCCGCGGTGGTGATCCCTGTCTTCTGTCGGGCACGGGGGTGCTACCGGAGTTTGGTGGCGCACAATTGCTCGTCGATCAGGGTGTTGGTGACCTCCATGGTGGCGAGGTCGGGGGCGGAGCCGTCGCCGGTCACCCCTACGACGACCGCGTGGCGGCCGTCCTCGCTGAACCCGTTGCGGGTCATGTAGCCGGGAATGTCCCCGGCATGGCTGTAGTAGCTCCCGCCGCAGGTGAGGTCGACCCGCATCAGGCCGAGTCCGTAACGCGCTCCGGGCCAGACCACGTCCAGTTCCTCGGCCCGTACCGTCGTCTTCATCTCGGTCAGTTCGGCGGGCGCGAGCAGCCTGCCCCGCATCAGTGCCGAGTAGAACCTGGTCAGGTCGGCGGTGGTGCTGATCATGCCGCCGGCGGCACCGGCACCGCTCGGGTTGAGGAGCGTGACGTCGATCGGCCGGTCCCCGCCGAAGGCGGAGTACCCCCTCAAGTGGCGCCCGGGGATGGCCGGGTGGGTGACGGGGGCGGAGGTGTCGCGCAGGTCCAGTGGGCGGATGATGCGCCGTGTCACCTCGCGCTGCCAACTGTGCCCGGTCGTCTTCTCGATGATCATTCCGGCGAGGGTGTAGTTGGTGTTGGAGTACTCCCACCGGGTGCCGGGCTCGAAGTTCGGCGCGTGCCGCATGGCGATGGCCACGAGCCGGGAGTCCGTCCAGGTGTCGAAGCGCCCCGCCCGGAAGGCCGCGGCGTCGGTGAACGCGGGAAAGTCGGCGGTGTAGTTGAACAGGCCGCTGGTGTGGTTCAGCAACTGCCGGACGGTGATCCTGCTGCCGTCGTTGCCGTTGCCGGTCACCACTCCCGGCAGCAGGGCCTCGACGGTGTCGTCGAGGGAGAGGCGTCCCTCGCCGACCAGTTGCAGCACGACCGTGGACACGAAGGTCTTGGTGGCGCTGGCGATGCGGAACTTGTCGCGGGGGTGTACGGCGCGCCCCGTCCGCCGGTCGGCGACGCCGGCGGTGGCGTAGCGGGAACCGTGCGGGCCGGTGGACCGGGCGACCACGCCCACGGTGCCCGTCCGCTGTATCGCGTCCGCCTGCTGCCGTAGGGGGTCCCGGACTGTCTCGGTGGCGCCGGCCGCCGGGGTCATCAGGCCGAGGCCGGCGAGCGCGGTGACCAGGGTGGTGGTCACGACGCGGTGGCCGAGCGGGTTTCGGGGGCGGGTCCTGGTCGTTGCTGCCATGGTCGTCCGGCTCCTCGCAGTGGGGGCACAGGGGCGAATCCCCTGTGCCCGCCACCGTAGGAAGAAGCCCGGTGCGGCACGATGGGGCCAGCACGCCGGTTGGTGGTGCAGCCTGCACCACCACGCCCCCGCAACGGTCCGTCAGTGAGGGAAGGTGCGGGGCGGACGGGTCACCGTCGTTTCGCGGAACTCCGCGATGCGGGAGTGCACTTGACGCATCAGGTAGGTTTCCTCGATGCGGTCGAGGTACAGGCAGCGGGACGCCAGGCCCGGCAGGTCGAACGCGAAGTACAGCGACATCAGCGGGTTGACGAACAGCTCGCTGTCCCGGGTGCGGTCGGTGAACCGGACGTCGCCGAAGGAGCCTTGCACGGCCGCCGCGACGGAACCGTTCACGATGCTGGGGTGGTCGGGGGTGTGCTGCTGGGCGTGCGCCACCGCGTCCAGGTACAGCGCGCCCTCACGGGTCGCGCGCGGTAGGGAGAACGCCCCGAGGTAGGCACCGTCGCGCTCCAGGGCGGCGATGTTCTCCAGTACTTGTACGTGGTTGACGCCGTGGTAGGCGTCCACACCGAACCCGACCGAGACCACGAGCCGATTCGGTACGTCGTCCAACGCGGCGAGCGCGGCCACGCTGGTGAGGTCCTCCTCCGGGGTGCCGAGGCCGGCTTCGTCACCGCGCAGCAGGATGTCCGTGCCGCCGTCGACCAGTACCACGGCGTCGACGGCGTGCCGTTCGATCAGCGCTCGGTAAGCAGCGCGCAGCGGGCGCACACCGGTCTGCGGAAAGGCGTACACGGTGGACGGGTAGCCGTGCCGGTGCAGCCACTGGGCGAGGGTCCGTTCGGGGAAGTAGCTCTGGTGCGGAGCGGTGTCGGGAGTGACGACGGCCAGATCGTCCGCGGCCCAGTCGTCGGCGGGGAGACCGGCGAGTGCGCTGAAGGACAGGTTCGCGAAGTACACGTCCTTGCCCTGGTGCAGGAGGCAGAGAGCCAGCGGCAGTCCGGAGTAGATGTCGAAACCGCCGCCGGCTCCCGCGACCAGGATCCGGTCGGAGTCGGCGAGCCGGGTGAAGAGCGGGTTGGTGTGGAGAGACGGCACGGCGACCATTGTCGCCCGTGGTCGTCGGCCCGGGTGGGGCGGGTTCGGCAGGCGGCCGTCACCGCCGTCGGGCACAGCGGCGGCGGGCACGCCCGGGCGTCAGAACGGCAGCTTCCCCCGCGCCCGTCGGCCTGCGGAACCGCTCCGGGTGACCGCGCGCGAACTGGACCGGAAGGGCTTGCTGAACAGCCGTCCGAGCGGGCCGGGCGCCTTGGAGCCGGCCCGGGAGCCGATGCCGAGGGTGCGCTGCGTCCCGTTCTGGGGGTGCCGTGAAAGCCGTGGGAGGAAGAAGGCGAGGACAGCGATGACCAAGCAGACGGCGACGATGCCGACAACCATCATGTGGGCCTCCTGAGGGGATGGGAGCGTCGTACCGGGCGACGCGTCGTGGGAGAACTCGTTCCCCCTTCTTCCGTGCACACGCTTGTGAGCGGGGTGCCGTGCGCCGGGAGCCGGGGACGCCGGCCTCGACGGCGGTGGGCCGGCGCTGTTCGACGCCGAGGTTCTCCCGGTCCTGCGCTTCCGCTTAAGGTCGGCGCATGAACGAGCCGATCTCCGCTCCCTCCCCGCAGGCCCTGAACTCCTTCGAGACATGGGCACCGCTGTTGCGCGCGTGGGCGGACGGGATCGAGGCGAGGAACGAAGACGGGGCCGTGCACATGGCCGGTGCTGTGGGCCGGGAAGGCTGGAGGTCGTCCTCCGGGGTCCGGCCGCGCGGGCGGGCTTCGGCCGCGGAACGCAAGGCCGTCGAGCGCGTGCGAGACGCCCTCGTGGCGGCCGGCGTGGAGTCCGTGACGTTCTCCGCCCGGGTCGCCCCCTCGGGGAAAACCCGGCTGCGGGTGATGGGCCCCAGTCCCGCCGTGGAGTCCGGACCGGTGGACGGCGGAACGCTGCTGCTGGTCGAGGGAGCTCTCCCCGAGCCCTGGCGGCGGCTGCCCGACCCCGCTCCCGCCGCGCGGCCGGCCCGGTCGGCGGATCCAGCAGCGCTGGAGCGACGGTTGCGCGGGCAACTGCCCGGCGCCATCGGAGCCGACGACGAGGAGATCGCCGCCGCCGAAGCACGTCTCGGTCTGACGCTCCCCGACGAGCTGAAGACCCTCTATCGGGTCGTGCGGGGCCGGTGGGAGGACTGGGAGCAAGATCCCCGGGCGGGGGATGCGGTGTACGGCACCGTCGGCTGCGAGCTCTTCCCCCTGGACCACCTGTACGTGGCTGACGCCGCGTCCCGGCCGGCTCCCTGGCGGTTCGCTGCCTGCGAGGCGGCCGTCACCCCGCCCGACGCCGCCGTCCAGGGCCTCGTCGGCTCGCCCGGCTGGATCGTGTTCGGCGACAACGGCGGTGGCGACCGGCTCGCGGTCGACCTGACTCCAGGGCCCGCCGGCCACACCGGACAGGTCGTGCTGATGAGCCACGAGTCATTCACCGGCGCCGAGCTGATCGCTGACTCGCTCACCGACCTGGTGCGGGGGATCGAGCCGCGGGGCCGACAGCGGGACCGGTCCCGTGACCGGGGCGAGGGGCCGGCCGTGGCCCACGTCAACGCGGCACACCTGCGGAGTGTCGAGGCCGCCGCGCACCCGGATCTGGAAGTTCTCTGCATCGGGGTGTGGGACGACCCACCGGTCGATCTCACCCCCGTGCTCGGACTACCACGTCTGCGGACCCTCACCGCCTACCCGGGCACCCTCGCCGACCCCCGGCAGATCGGCCGACTCACCGGGCTGGAGTACCTCGAGATCGGACCGGGGGAATGGCGGACCCTGCTGGACGCGCGGGCCGTCCCCCGCAGCCTGGCAGCGGCCGGCATCACCACGCACGGCCTACGCGACCACGGTCGGCTCGTCGACCTCTCCAACGAAATCCTGGCCCTGTGGGGCCGCCCACCGATCGTCCGCACCGTCGTCGACGGAGACCTGGGCCCGCTGCCGCCCGCCTGATCGCGAAACACCTCCGGCCGCGCCGTCACACCGTGCGCCTCCCCCACGGCCCGGACACCGTCTACGGTCCCGGCACCGGCGACGTCGTCCCGGCACGGCCGGTGGCCCGTCGTCAGGGCCGGTGCTCCCAGCCGCGGTCCGTGCGGGTCAGTTCCCGGAAGCCGACGGTGAGCAGGCGCCGGATCGCCGTCTGATCGTCGGCCGACTCGTATGCGAGGAGGCGGTCCGCGCCGCACAGGCGCAGCCAGTCGGCGGCATGGGCCACAAGGAGGTGGTCCCAGCCTTCGTCCTGGTGGGGCGCAGCGATGTGCAGGTTGCTCATGTCGGCGAGGCCCGCGGCCCGCACATGGCGCTCGGGGCGGGCCAGGGACGTGTCGACCTCGACGAATCCGACGGGCCGCCCGTCCACGTACGCGGTCAGGCGCGTACCGTACTCCCCCAGCGTGCGCTCAACCGTGGCGCCGGGCCGGGGCTCGGCCGGGGGCAGGTCGGCGACACGGGCCAGGAGCAGCACTTCCGTGTCCCCGGTGTGGACGAAGCCCGCGCGTTCGTAGACGGCGCGGATGTGCGGCCAGGGGTGCGGCAGCCCGTACACGGCAGGGGCGGGCAGCGCACCGTCGGCGTGGCGCGCACGGACGTTCCAGCGGGCCAGTTGGGCCAGGCAGGCGCTCATGAGCTGGTCAGCGGCCTTCGCGGTGTCGGGGAAGAGGGACGTCGGCGGCTGGTGCACGAACCAGTCGATCCCGCCCGCGTTCCGGTGGCTCTCGCCGACCTCGGCATCGGCGCGGTAGCGGAGCAGGTGGGCCGCTGCGACGACATACCGGCGCTGTTCGGCGACGAGGGTGATCCGCTCGCTCACCCACGGGTCGGTGATGAACTCGTCCGGCTGCCGTTCCAGCGCGCTCAGGACGGTGTTCACCGAGACAGAGACACCGGGGACGACAGCGGCGACGTGCGCGTTGACCAGATCGGTCAGCTGGTCGCGGTCGGCACGGTGGAAGGGGCGTACTTCGGGCATGCGTAGCCTCCGGTCGAGAGAACACTGTCGGGAGGCCGCCATGCGGTGCGGTACGGCAGCGATGGTACGGGACGGTCTCCGGCTTCCCGCACGGACCCCGGCTTCCCGGGGCTGCGGAGAGGATGACGGTGGAGTCCTTTGAAGCCCGGCTCGGGCCGGGACAGCGGACACCCCCCGCCCGGCCGCATGCCTGACAGCCATGGACGACCTCACCCCACGGAGCTCCCGCGGCCTGCCGGGCGCAGCGGCGACTTCCTGGGACCGTTCTGAGGACATGGGCGTCCTGGACGGCCTCTGTACGCGGGAAGACGGTGCGGATCGCCTGGGCAACCGTGCGGTTGCGCGGATTGATCACGAAGAGGCCGGGGCGCCGCCCGAGCGCCCCGGGCGTCGCGTGTTCGAGCTCGTCACGCGGTCGAGGGCCGTCGAGGCGGGTGTCCGCCTCCGGTGATGCGGACAAGGGGCTGTGGCACTCGGACCATGTCATGGGGGGATGGTCTCGACCGCGTCCTTCAGGCTGCGCAACACCGCCCCGAGCTCGTCCAGGGGCGGTGTGGCCAGTGCCAGCCGGAGTGCTCGAGGACGGTGGGGGCCGGTGGCGAAGGCGTCCGCGGTGGACACGAGGATCCCTTTTCCCGCGAGCACGGTCGCGACGTGATCGGGGCGCTGGTGCGGCTCCAGGCCGAGCCAGACGATGTAGGAAACCGGGTGTGCCGTGATGTCCAGGCCGGCGAGCGCGGCGCGGGCGATGTCCTGCCGGGCGGCTGCGTCCCGGCGGCGTTCTTCCTCCAGACGGGTGACCGTTCCGTCGGTGATCCAGCCCGTCGCGAGGGCGGTGACGACCCCCGGGGCTCCCCAGGCCGCGGTGCGAAGACCGCTCGTGGCTGCCTCCACATGGTGATCGGGCAAGACGGTGAAGCCGAAGCGCAGGCCGGGTGCCACGTTCTTGGACAGGCCGGCGACGTAGCAGGTGCGTTCGGGCGCGAGGGTCTGGAGCGGTGGCGGCGGTGAGGGTTCGAGGAAGGCGTAGGTGCCGTCCTCGATGATCAGGAAGTCGTGTGAGCGGGCGAGGGCCACCAGCCGGTCGCGCTGCTCGCGGTCGAGCACCCAGCCGAGTGGGTTGTGCACGGTCGGGATCGTGTAGATCGCGTGGACGGGTCGGGTGCGGCACAGCTGATCGAGTGCGTCGAGGTCCGGGCCCGTGGCCGTGACCGGGATGGGGGCGAGGTCGAGGTCGTGTGCCGAGGCGAGGAGCTTGACGCCCGGATAGCTGAGCGCGTCGACGGCGAGGACGTCACCGGGCCGGACGAGAGTGCGCAGCACGATGTCGAGCGCCTGCTGGGTCCCGCTCGTCAGCAGGACGTTGTACGGCACCGTGTCGATTCCCCGCCCCAGCAGGTAGGTGGCCACGACTGCCCGGTCGTGGCGGTGCCCTCCCGGCGGGTGCTGGCGCAACAGCGCCTCGGCGTCTCCCGACGCCGCCATCGTGCGCAGGGCCTGCCGCAGCCGGTCGCCCTGCCCGGGGGCCAGGGGCTGGTTGAACGACAGGTCCGCCACCCTGGGCACCGGCAGAGCGCGTGACGGTTCGAGCCCGTCGTAGCCGGACCGCACTCGGACGAACGTTCCCCGGCCCGGCTCTCCCACGACCAGGCCCAGGGCGGCGAGTTCGGCGTAGACGCGAGTGGCCGTGGCCAGCGCGATCCGCCGCTCGCGCGCGAGAGCGCGGTGTGTCGGGAGCCGGGTGCCGGCCCGGATCGCGCCGGAGCGGATGGCGGCAGCCAATTCGTGGACGACGGCCTTGTAGGAGGACGGTCGCATGCGGCACCCGCTGTCCGTCGCACAGGAGCATGGGAGAGGAACTCCATTGTATCCATGACAATTAATGGATCGTCCTGGGTCACGGCTCGTAGCCTCGGTGGGTCCGAACCCAGGCGAAACGGAGTAACCCGGCATGACCGTGCGCACCGAGCGGGACGACCAGGTCGTGAGGATCACCATCGACCGGGAGCAGAAGCTCAACGCCCTGGACTACCCGACGATCGACGCGCTGCTCGCACAGCTCGACCTCATCGACTCCGACGACAGCGTCCGGGCGGCCATCCTGACCGGCGCCGGGCGCAGGGCTTTCAGTGCGGGCGCGGACATACCCTCACTGGCGACCAGCATCGCCGGCGGGCCCGAACGCGCGCTGCGCGAGATCGTCCGCCGGGGCCACGCGCTGACCCGGCGGATCGAGGAGTTCTCCAAGCCGGTGATTGTCGCGGTCAACGGCCTTGCCTACGGCGGCGGCTGTGAGATCACTGAGGCCGCTCCGCTCGCGATCGCCGCCGAGCATGCGACCTTCGCCAAACCCGAGATCTCCCTGGGCTTTCCGCCCCCCTTCGGCGGCTCTCAGCGCCTGCCGCGGCACGTCGGCCGCAAGCGCGGCTTGGAGATGATCCTGACCGGTGACCCGATCCCGGCCGCCCGGGCCGCCGAGCTGGGCCTGGTCAACACCGTCGTACCGGCCGACGAACTCCTGGACACCGCGAGGGACCTGGCCGCGCGGATCACCCGGCACGCACCGTCGGCCGTAGCCGCCTGCCTGCGCGCGGTCACCCGCGGCATCAACCTGCCGATCGACGAGGGCCTGGCGGTCGAGGCGGCGTGCTTCGTCGCCACCGTCCCCACGGACGGCGTACGGACCGGCCTGCGACGGTTCCTCGACCGGGCGGCCGTATCCGACTGAAACCGACGCGCTTGCGCCCGACCGGGGCCGCCTCGGGCCGCGGCTGTCCGCGCCGGTGGCCGCGCAGGCAGGTACCTCGCCCGGGGAGAAGACATCGCCGGCCGCGGTGTTCTCGCCGCCGTTGAGCTGCTCGGGGGACATGAAGCGCGCCGAGCCGATCGTGGCCCCGGTCCTGGTGACACCGACGGCGTCGGACGCCCGGGCGATACCGAAGTCGATGGTGAAGGTTCCCCCGACCATGCGCGACGCCTGCACCTCGCGGCGGAACCGGGCAATGGTTTGCGGTCCCGGCCTTGGCGGTGTTCCTCGGCCCGGGTGAAGTCGGTCCGGTATCCCGATAGTTGGCCTACGGAAGCACAGCTCTGTGTGAAGCTTTCCCCATGACTCACCCGCGTGAAGAAATCAGGGCCAGGCTGCAGACCGATCGCCCGCACTCCGCCCGTGTCTGGAACTACCTGCTGGGAGGCAAGGACAACTACCCCGTCGACAGCGAGGCCGGTGAGGTCATCCTGAAGACCTTTCCGGAGTTCGCCGCCGTCGCGCGGCTGCAGCGGAGGTTCCTCGCGCGCGCCGTACGCTTCCTCGCGGGCGAGGCCGGTGTGCGGCAGTTCCTCGACATCGGCACCGGACTGCCCACCGCCGACAACACCCACGAACTGGCCCAGCGCATCGCGCCGGAGAGCCGCATCGTCTACGTCGACAACGACCCCCTCGTCCTGGTGCACGCGCAGGCCCTGCTCACCAGCAGCGCCGAAGGCGCCTGCGCCTACGTCGACGCCGACGTGAGGGACCCGGAGCGGATCCTCGCCGAAGCAGCGAAGACCCTGGACCTCAGCCGCCCGGTCGCCCTGACCATGCTGGGCATCATGGGGCAGATCTCCGACGCCGAGCGCCCCGCCGACCTGGTGAGCACGCTGATGTCGGCCCTGCCCTCGGGCAGCTACCTGGCCCTGAGCGACGGCACGAACACCAACGAGGCGCTCAACACCGCGGTCGGGGTCTACAACGGGCAGTCGGTCAACACCTACCACCTGCGCTCGCCGCAGGAGATCGCCTCCTTCTTCGCCGGTCTGGATCTGGTGGAGCCGGGGGTCGTGTCCACGGCCACCTGGCGCCCGGACGCCGACCGGACCGAGGAGGAAACGGCCGACGTCTCCGTGTGCGGTGTCGCGGTCAAGAAGTGACCCGCTCCGCCGCTCAACAGTCCCCGAGGGCGCCCCGTAGCGCCGGCGGAAGGCAGGGCTGAAGCGGAAGGGGCCGGCGCTGCCGGACGCCCCGGTCACCCGGGCGACCGGCAGCGCGGTGCTCCGCAGCAGCCGCACGGCGTGCCGGCCCGCACGCCGTTCCGCTGGAGGTGGCGCGCGGACCGGTGAGAGATCTCCCTCCTCACCTACGGAGCCCAGCGAGCGCGAGTTGACCCTCCCCTTACGTCAGGCTCGAGGCTGTGTACCGACGAAAGGGCAGGTGAATGGGCTACTCCGTGGGTCAGGTCTCGGCCTTCGCCGGCGTGACGGTGCGCACGCTGCATCACTACGACAAGGCGGGACTGCTCTCGCCCAGTGAGCGCGGCCCCACCGGTTACCGGCTCTACAGTGAGGCTGACCTGGTCCGTCTCCAGCAGATCCTCTTCTACCGTGAACTCGGCTTCTCCCTCGATGAGATCACCGCGATCTTCGAGGATCCGCAGGCGAACCCCCTGGAGCGCCTCCGGGCCCGGCAGCGGCAGCTGAGTGAGGAGATCGCCAGGCTGCAGCGGCTGGTCGAAGTGGCGGAACGGGCCATAGAGGTCCAGAAGACCGGGGTGTCCCTGACCCCTCAGGAACGCTTCGAAGTCTTCGGTGAGATCACCTTCGACCTGAGCTATGCCACCGCGGCAGAGCTGAAGTGGGCGCACTCGGAGGGACAGCGCGAGGCGATGGCGCGCGCGGCTGCCCACACCAAGGAGGACTGGCGCCGACTCATGGGCGAGTCCGCCGCCTGGCGCGCGGAGCTGCTCGCGGCCTTCGACGAGGGCGAGCCGAGCGACGGCGAGCGGGCCATGGACCTCGCAGAGGAACACCGCTTGCACATCTCACGCTGGTTCACTTCCTGCCCGCCCGACATGCACCGGCGCATCGCGGACGACTTCGTCGCCGACCCGCGCGCATTCGCTCTGGTCGTGCCGCCGTCGCAGCAACGCCCGGGCCTGGCCGCCTACACGTGCAAGGCGGTCCACGCCAACGCGGCCCGCCACGCGGGTGGCCGTACCGCTTCCGAGGAGGACCGATGAGGGTCCTGATCGCCGCGGCCGGATCGCGCGGCGACGTCGCGCCCTGCACGGGCCTGGGCGCCGAACTGCGCCGGGCCGGGTACGACGTCGCCCTCGCCACCACAGACGCCTTCGCGCCCCTCGTGCGCGACGCAGGGCTGGAATTCCGCAGTCTCCCCGCCGACACACGGGTGCGTGGCGGCGTCACAGGCAAACGCGAACTGATGCGCACCGCTGCCGCGTTCATTACCGAACTGGGTCAGGGCTTCGCCGACGCGATGGACGATGGCACGGACCTGCTCCTGCTGTCGACCACCACGGCCCCGCTCGGCTGGCACCTCACCGAGGCCACGGGCACACCGAGCCTCGGCGTGTACCTTCAACCCACCGCACCGACCGGTGACTTCCCGCCCGTCGTCACAGGTTCCCGCTCACTGGGCCGTCTCGCCAACCGAGCAACCGGACGCTTCGCACTGCGGATGGCCGACCGCGTCTACGAACAGGCGGTCACAAAGCTGCGCCACCGCCTCCAGCTGCCCCCGGCCTCACCTTCCGAGATGCGTCGACGACAGGAACAGGCGAACTGGCCCATCTTGCACGGCTTCAGCACGGCCCTGGTGCCCCGCCCCTCCGACTGGCGCTCTGGCCTGGAGGTGGTGGGCAACTGGTGGCCCCATCACGATGCGGCCGAGCGGCTGCCGACTGATCTCGAGGACTTCCTGCGTGCCGGGCCCCGGCCCGTCCTCATCGGCTTCGGGAGCATGGCGTCCGGCGACGGGGAACGGCTGAGCGAGATCGCTGTGCGAGCCCTGCGCCGCGCCGGGCTGCGCGGCATCCTCCAAGCCGGCAGCGCCGGGCTCGCCGCCGACGGGGACGACGTGTTCACCAGCGGGGACGTCCCGCACGCCCTGCTGTTTCCACGGCTGGCTGCGGTGGTCCACCACGGCGGGGCCGGCACCTCGGCCGCCGCATTGCGCGCTGGAGTGCCCGCGGTCACCGTACCGGTGACCGCGGACCAGCCGTTCTGGGCGGGGCGACTTGCCGCCCTCGGCGCCGCCACCGACCCGATCCCCTTCCGGTCCCTCACCGCCGAACGGCTTGCCGACTCACTCGACCGAGTAGTGAAGCAGCCGGCATACGGTCGAGCCGCCGCAAGAGCGGCGCAGCACCTGGCGACCGAGAACGGAGCGGGCCGGGTGCTCAACGCCATCCAGCAACTGACCGATGGATGACGCCAATCCGTTTCTCGTCCTCGTCACTCAACACTTCGCCAGCCGTACATCGGATCACGCCCCGATCCCAGCGGAGACGGAAGTGCCGGTCCTGCCCGTAGACCTCGTCCGGGTGCTGTCGCGTTGTGGGGTATGAGAGTGTCCGATGGCGCGTCGGGGCGTGGTGGGCTTGCGCTTCGGGTCTGGGGTCGGGCCGTGGTGGACCGGTCGGCAGCGTGGTGATCTGGTCCCGGACGGCGAAGTGGACGGTCGTCTCGGCGCGGTGGCCGGGGGCTGTCACCGCCGCGGGGGACGCTGTCGGGGCGGCGGTGAGGCGGCATGTCCTCCGGAGCCCGTGCCGAACGGGCCCTGCTGTCCGGTTCCGGGTTCACCTTGTGACAGCGGTGCGAGACCCAGGTGGGCCCAGGCGGCGGGGGTGGCGACCCGCCCCCGGGGGGTGCGGGCCAGCAGCCCCTCGCGCACCAGGAACGGCTCGGCGACCTCCTCCACCGTCTCCCGCTCCTCCCCCACCGCGACCGCGAGGGTGGACAGGCCGACCGGTCCGCCGCCGAAGAGGCTCAGCAGCGCGCCCAGCACCGCCCGGTCGAGCCGGTCCAGGCCGCGGCCGTCGATCTCGTAGACCGCCAGGGCCGCGGAGGCGACCTCGCGGGTCACCACGCCGTCGGCCTTGACCTGGGCGTAGTCCCGCACTCTGCGCAGCAGCCGGTTGGCGATGCGAGGGGTGCCGCGGGAGCGGCCGGCGATCTCCGCGGCGCCCTCGGGCTCGATCGCCACGTCGAGCAGCCGGGCGGAGCGGTGGATGACACGCTCCAGCTCGGCCGGTGCGTAGAACTCCATGTGCGCGGTGAAGCCGAAGCGGTCGCGCAGCGGGGGCACCAGCAGCCCGGCCCGGGTGGTGGCACCGACCAGGGTGAACGGGGGCAGCTCCAGGGGAATGGGAGTGGCGCCGAGGCCAGTACCGACCACGACGTCGACGCGGAAGTCCTCCATCGCCATGTACAGCATCTCCTCGGCGGACCGGGACATCCGGTGGATCTCGTCGAGGAAGAGGACCTCGCCCTCGGTGAGGGAGGAGAGGACGGCCGCGAGGTCTCCGGCGTGCTGGATGGCGGGCCCGGAGGTGATGCGGAACGGGGCACCCATCTCCGCAGCGATGATCATCGAGAGGGTGGTCTTGCCCAGGCCCGGAGCTCCCGAGAACAGCACGTGGTCGGCGGTCGCGCCGCGGGCGCGGGCGGCGCGCAACACGAGGTTGAGCTGCTCGCGAACCCGCTCCTGGCCGATGAACCCGTCGAGGTCCGTGGGCCGCAGCGGGGCCTCGACGGTCCGGTCCTCGCCGTCGGCGTCAGCCCCGACCAGCCGGTAGACCGGCTCGATCGTGACGGGCCGGCCAGGGGCTGTCTCACTGCCGATGTCGTTCTGGTTCATCGTCGTACGACCATGATGTATTCGTATACACGTTCGAAGAAGACTAGAATCACCCTAAGTGCAGATGAAGGGACAATCAACACCTTTCAGACAGAGACTTGCTCAGGGGGCGGTGATCAGCGCCGCGAGCGGCACGAGACTCCATCCGCCTGCCCGTGCAGGACGTCTTTCGGTGTCCTGCACCTCCCCGCCGGCCCGCAGCGTCTCGCGGGGAGGGCCGAGGGTCGCCCCGCCACCGCCTCCGCAGCCTTCTGCGACACAACCCGGCAGATCTCGATGGAAGAGGTAAAAATGCAGGCGGTCTGGAGGGGGGTCATCTCCCTCGGCACCATCGACATCCCCGTGGTCCTCTACAAGGCCACCGAGACGGACAGCGGTCTCGTCCTGCACCAGGTCCACGCCGAGGACGGCTCACGCGTGCACCACAAATTGTGGTGCGAGGAGGAGGACCGGGAGATCGAACACCGGGACGTCGCGAAGGGCTATCAGCACCCCGACGGCCGGAGGGTCGTTCTGAGCGACAAGGAGCTGGCGGCCCTTCCCCCGCCGGACAAGGAGCGGATCAGCGTGTTGGCCTCCGTCGACGACGGCAGCATCGATCCGATGACGCTCGGACAGGCCTACCACGTCGGAGGATCGGACCCGACGACCGACCGGTTCTACGTCCTGCTCCGGGACACACTGAGGGAGTCCGGGCGGGTCGCCGTCACCAAGGTCGCCATCGGAACCCGTGAGTCCCTGGCGGTACTGCGCGCCCACGACGACCTCCTCGTCCTGCAGACCATGAGCTGGCCCGAAGAGGTCCGTCACCCGATCGGCATCGCCCCGAAGAACGACATCGCCGTCA
>NZ_MSGP01000353.1 GCF_002078235.1 Streptomyces viridosporus | reverse complement strand
CGGGGGAACGCACGGGGGAACAGGGAGGCGCCGGTCCGGCGGTGGCCCGCGGGGGACGCGGCCACCGTCGGACCGGCGCTCCCGCCCGCCCCGTCACCCGGCCTCAGCGGCGGCCGCTGACCCGGCCCTGCAGCAGCCGGGACAGGGCGGAGTGCACGTCCTCCAGGGAGCGCTCCGGCTGGAAGGACTTCCAGTCCAGCGCGGCCACCAGCACCATGCCGACCAGCGCCGCCGCCGTCAGCGGGACGTCGATCTCCTCGCTGAACTCGCCGTCGGCCACGCCCTCGCGCAGCACGCCCTCGACCACCGCCACGGCCTGCTGCCGCACCACCATCAGCGTGGACTGCCAGGCCCGGTTGGTGCGCCACAGCTCGGCCACGTACAGCTGGGTGAAGGCCGGGTAGCGGTCGATGAAGACCAGGCCCGCGCGGATCATCGCGTCCAGGGCGTCGACCTTGCCGCCGCCCTCCCCGGCCGTCCTCTCGGCCGCCTCCCGCAAGGAGGCGGTCAGGAGGCCGACGCCGTGCCGCAGCAACTCCTCGAAGAGGACCGACTTGCTCGCGAAGTTGTAGTAGACCGTGCCCTTGGCGACCCCCGCCCGCTCGGCGATCTCGTCCACGGTGGTGGCGGAGAAGCCCTGTTCGGCGATGAGGGTGACGGCCGCCTCGTAGAGCTTCTGCCGGGTGGCCTCGCGGCGGGCGCTGCCGCCCGACGTGGTGCTGCTGCGTTCCATGGCCCTGATTCTCACAGGAGCGCCGGTCCGTCCGTTCACAGGCTCAGCTCCGGGTGCAGCCGGTCCAGGGTCCACACCTGCCGGCGGCGGGCGGTCAGCGCGGTCAGCGCGAGGGCGCCCGCGGTGAAGGCCGCCAGCACGGCGCACGCCTGCCACACCGGTCCGAGACCGCCGCCCGTGATGAGCCGTCTGAGCGCCTCGACGACGTGGGTCATCGGCAGGAAGGGGTGCAGCGCGTTGAAGAAGCCGGGACTGGTCTGCACGGGGTACGTGCCGCCCGCCGAGGTCAGCTGGAGCATCAGCAGCGCGAGGACGAGGATCCGGCCGGCCGCTCCGAAGCGCGCGTTCAGCCACTGCACGATCGCCGCGAAGCACGCCGTCACCAGGAACAGGAAGCCCACCGTCCCCGCCGCCCGGGCCATCCGCAGCCCGAGCGCCCAGTGCAGCACCGACATCAGCGCCACCGTCTGCAGCACCCCGATCGCCAGCACCGGCAGCCACCCCGCCAGCGCGACCCGCCGGGCCGAGGCGCCGGCGGCGAGGGCCCGCCGGTTCATCGGCGGGATGAGCATGTACGCCACCATCGCGCCCACCCACAGCGACAGGGGGATGAAGTACGGGGCGAAGCCGGTGCCGTAGTTGGGCGCCTTGTGCAGGTCGTGGGTGACGAGCCGGACCGGGTCGGCCATCACCTCGGTGCGCCGGTCGCGGTCCTGCCGGTCGTAGTCGGGGATCCGTTCGGCGCCCTGGTGCAGCCCGCCGGCGAGCTCGCCGGAGCCGTCGACGAGCCGGTAGATGCCGCCGTTCAGGTCGTCCGCGCCGGTCTTGAGCCGGTTGACGCCCTTGTCCAGGTCCAGGGCGCCGGTCTCGGCGGTGTCCAGCCCCTTGGCCAGCTTCTTCGCGCCGGCGGCGACCTTGCCGGCGCCGGTGTTCAGCTGGTTGATCCGGGTGACGGCGTCGTCGAGGTCCTCGGAGAGGCGCGGGACGCGGTCGACGAGCGTCCGGGCCTGCTTCTCCAGGGTGCCGAGGCGGGTGTCGAGTTCCTCCAGGTCGTCGCGGCGGTCGGTGACCAGGGCGCTGACCTCGTCGGCGACGGCCGCCGCGGCGGCCGTCGCGTCCCGGGCCCGCTCCAGATCGGCGCAGGCGGGATCGGGCAGGGCGGTGTCCTCGGCCGGGGCGGGGGCCTCGCAGCGGGCCCGGTGCACCTCGTCCACGGTGCCGGACGCCGCGCGGGCGTCCTTCGCGGCGGCCGGGGCCCTCTTCTCCAGCGCGTCGAGGTCGCCGCGGAGCCGGGCCGCCGAATCGGCGACGAACCGGGCCGTGTCGCCGATGGCCTCCTCGTTGTCCTCCAGGAACGGGCCCAGCCCGGCGTCGACGGCGTTCACCTTGTCGGCGAGCGTCCGGGTCCCGTCCGCGACCTTCCGCGCGCCGTCCTCCAGGTCGCCCGCGCCCCGGTGGAGGTCCTTCAGGCCCTCGGACAGCTTGCCGCTGCCCTTGCGGGCGTCCCCCAGGCCGTCGGCGAGGTCCTGGGAGCCCTTCTCGGCCTTCCCGATGCCGCCCTTGAGCTCGTCGGCCCCCTTCGCGGCCTTGACGGTCTCGCCGTGGATGTCCGAGAACGAGACGAAGATCCTGTCCAGGAAGGAGCGCGAGGTCTTCGTGGACGCGGCCCGGCGCACCTCGCCGAAGACCGTCCGGGAGATCTGCCCGACGAGGTAGTTGTTGGCGTCGTTCGTCCGCACCTCCAGGGCGCCGGTCTCGGGGGAGTCGCCGGAGCCGGAGGCGACGCGGCGGCTGAAGTCGGCGGGTACGGTCAGCGACAGGTAGTAGGTGCCGTCCTCGACGCCCCGCCGGGCCTCGTCCGCGCCCACCTCCCGCCAGTCGAAGGTGTCGCTGTCGCGCAGGCCCTCGGCGATGTCGTCGCCCGCGGTGATCCGCTTGCCGTCGGCACTCGCCCCCCGGTCGTCGTTCACGAGCGCCACGGGGATCCGGTCGAGACGGCTGTAGGGGTCCCAGAACGACCACAGGTACAGGGCGCCGTACAGCAGGGGCAGCACCAGCAGGGCGACCAGGGCCGCGCGCGGCAGCCTGCCGCGGCCGAAGCGCCGCAGCTCAAGAGCGGCCAGTCCCGGCGAGCGCATCGGCCGCCTCCTCCTCTTCGTTTTCGTCTTCGTCTTCGTCTTCGTCTTCGTTTTCGTCGTGCTCGTGCTCGTGCTCGTCGCGCTCGTCGTGTCCGTCGCGCTTCTCGCCGTGCCCGGTGGGGCCGGTGCCGGCTTCGGCGCCGGGGTCGTCGTGCCCGGTGGTTCCCGTGCCGACCGCCACCGCGTCCCGGGGCGCCTCGCTGCACACCGCCACCACCGTCGTGCCGGTGCCGGCGATCGACCTCAGCAGGTCCCAGACCTCGTCCCGCTCGGCGGGCGAGAGCTTCAGGTCGACGTCGTCCACCCCGAGCAGCCGGGGGCGCCCGAGCAGGGCCAGCGCGAGCGACAGGCGCAGCGCCTCCACCCGCTCCAGGTCCCGTACGGCGGTCCGCGCGCCCTTGGGCAGCGTCGCGAGGTCCAGCCCGGCCTCGGCCAGCGCGGTCTCGACGCGCCGCCTCCGCTCGTCCGCGCGCTCGCCGCGCGGACGCAGCAGCCCGCGCAGGGAACCACCGAAGCGGTGCTGCAGCAGCGCCCGCTCGCGCAGGTGCTCGCCGACGGTCAGGGCCGGCTCGAGATCGGTCACGCCGGTGACGTGCGCGAGCGCGCTGACCCGGCGCACGGCGGCCATGCGCCGGGGCAGTTCGAGCCCGCCCACGACGGCCCGGCCCTCCGTGGGCCGCATCCGCCCGGTGAGCGCGAGCAGCAGACAGGTGCGGCCCGACCCGGAGGGCCCCTCGACGGCGATCAGCGAGCCGGGCTCCGCGTCGATCCCCACCCCGCGGAACGCCCAGCCCCGGGGCCCCTCGAGCCCGAAGTCGCGGGCCGAGACGGCGAGACCGGGCGGATCGTGCGCCGCGCCCCCCATGCGTCCCCTTTTCCCTCCGCACCCTCGCGGAATTTTTGAACTGACTGGTCAGTGCAAAAGCTAGCCCGAACGCTCGCTCGAAGCAAAGGCCCAGGTCAGAACGGATTGTCAGTGCCATACCGCACGATGAGCCCATACGGCACCTCGTCTCAGGGCGTGCCGTCACGAAGACGACAGGAGGTTCGTCATGGCCAACTCGTCCGCAGCCGCCGCCCGTCGGCGCCGCACAGCCGGCCCTGCCCCCTCACTGAACGGCCCGGCGAGCGACGTCCACCCCGTGCTGCGCCGCGCCTCGGCCCCGCCCGCCGCTCTCGACCTGCTCGCCCAGGCCCGTGCCGGACTCGACGAGGCCACCGTCCTCGACATCCCCAACGAGCGCTACGCGACGGCCCACCTGGCCGCCCTGCGCACCGCCGCCGCCGTGCTCGCCGCGCGCGGCCGGCCCGAGGCCTCGCCCCGGGCCCGGGCCAGGATCAGGAGCGCCTGGGAAGTGCTCCCCGAGATCGCGCCCGAGCTCACCGAGTGGAGCGCGCTGTTCGCCTCCGGGGCCCGGCGCCGGGCCCGGGCCGAGGCGGGCATCCAGGGCGCGGCGAGCGGGCGGGACGCCGACGACCTGATACGGGACGTGGCGATGTTCCTGCGCCTGGTGGAGCGCATGCTCGTCCTCCAGCCGGTGCTTCCCCGGTCCCACGGGGACCCGGACCGGCCGGAGGGCCGCGCCCCGGGCGGGGACGCGGACGGCGGCCCGGCCCGGGAGGTGCCGGACGCGGGCTGACCGCCCGTCCGCGGCGGAGTCCCCGGGGTGGCGCAGGCAGGTGACCGGGCACCGCGCCCCAGGCAATAGGGTGGAGAACGCCTGAACCCTTCTCCGCTCCGGTGCTCCGGTCCGGGGGAGGGAGCCCGATCGCTCCGCCGAGGATGAGGCGGTGCCGCGCCGAGGAGTCAACTGCCGTGCCGGATCCGATGCGCCCGCCCGCCTCTCCCCACTCGCACCCCGTGCCCCTGCGTTCCGACCCCTCGCGGCCCCGGGCCGCTCTTCGCACCGCCGTGGTCTGGGAGGTCCTCCGGGACGCCCTGGAGCGCCGGGCCGAGGCGACGGGACGACAGGCGCTGGACGTCCTCGACACCGGCGGCGGCAGCGGCAACTTCGCGGTGCCCCTGGCCCTCCTCGGCCACCGGGTCACCGTCGTCGACCCCAGCCCCAACGCGCTGTTCGCCCTGGAGCGCCGCGCGGCCGAGGCCGGCGCCGCCGACCGGGTCCGGGGGGTCCAGGGAGACGTGCGCGGCCTCTTCGACGTGGCCGAGCGCGGCGGCTACGACGCCGTGCTGTGCCACGGCGTCCTGGAGTACGTCGACGACCCGGCCGAGGGCGTCCGCAACGCGGTGGCCGCCCTGCGCCCCGAAGGCGTCCTCAGCCTGCTGGCCGCCGGACTCGGCGGCGCCGTGCTCGCCCGGGCCCTCGCGGGCCACTTCAGGGAGGCCCGGCAGGCGCTCGACGACCCGGACGGCCGATGGGGCGCGGGTGACCCCGTGCCGCGCCGCTTCACCGCCGAGCAGCTCACCGGACTCGTCGAGGGCGCGGGCCTCGCGGTCGGCGCCGTGCACGGCGTGCGGGTCTTCGCCGACCTCGTTCCCGGCGCGCTCGTGGACACCGAGCCCGGAGCCCTGGACGCGCTGCTGGAGCTGGAGGCCGCGGCGGCCGAGCTCACCGCCTTCCACTCGGTGGCCACGCAGCTCCATGTGCTCGGTGAGGCACCGGGGGCCGGTGAGGCGCCCGGGACCTGAGTGGCCGCGGGTGCCGTGCCGCTGATCAGCGGCGCGTCCGGAGCCCCGGCCGCGCACGGAGTGTGCCCCGGGCCCCCCGAATGGCGGCTTGGCGCCGTATGATCGAGGGAGACCGCCCGGCATGACGGGCCGGCCGCAGGGGAAAGAGATGCCTCAGCGGGCCGGGACGTCCATGGCGGGTCCGGTTGGCCAATTGGCGCAGAGGGGCGGGTTTCACGGGGGCGATTCCCTGCCTATCCTGAAGGGACCCCCCGGGTCGCCCCCGGCGACTGCACGATGAGGAGGACTCCGTGCCGCTCTCGGAGCACGAGCAGCGCATGCTCGAGCAAATGGAGCGAGCGCTGTACGCCGAAGATCCCAAGTTCGCGTCGGCGCTTGAGGGAAGCGGGCTGCGTACGTACACCCGGCGGCGGGTCTACCAGGCGGTCGCGGGCTTCCTCGTAGGTATTGCGCTCCTCATGGCCGGTATGGTCGCCCAACAGGTCTGGCTCAGCGTCGTGGGATTCCTCGTGATGCTGGGATGCGCGGTCCTCGCCGTGACCGGCTGGCGCAAGGCGCCCAAGCCGGGCGAGCAGGCCGTCGGCGCCCCGGGCGCCACCCAGGCCGGACGCCAGGGCAGACAGCGGCGCTCCATGATGAACCGCATAGAGGAGCGCTGGCAGCGCCGTCGCGACGAACAGGGTGGCCACTAGCTCTCCGCGCCGCTCTCCGGGAAACAGCTGAAGACACGGGTCAGGGGGTGACCACCGCCGAGGTGGTCGCCCCCTGACGCATGTCCTGACGCGGGCGCGGTCCCCGGCACGGGCGCGGTCACGAACGCGGAGGAGGGGCGGGACGGCCGAGCCGTCCCGCCCCTCCTCCGTCCCGTTCCTCCCCGCTCCTCCGCCCGTCGGCCGGGCTCAGCCCTGCTGCCGCGACGGCTTGCGCCAGGTCGACGGCCTGCGCCACGTCGGCCGCATCGCGAGGACCCGTTCCCGGACGCCGGACCACCGGGCCGACGCCGCCCACACCAGGCGCACGGTGGAGCGCGGGGCGAACAGCGCGCGCAGCCGGGCGCCCCGGCCCGCCCTGGACCGCAGAGCGGCGGCCACCCGGCGCACGTCCTCCGTCAGCCCCGCCGTCGGCCGCGGGCGCGGCGCGTACAGGACCTGCTCGACCGCGTCGGCCACCCGGTGCACCGAGGCCGCCGCGGCCGGGTCGAGATGCCCGAGCCGCACGATCCGGGCGGCCGCCTTGCGCGGGGTCAGCGACTCGTCCGGCGGGATGCCGTGGTCCCACGCCGTGTCGCTCAGCTCCTCCCAGACGGCCAGGACGTACGGCGCCACGTCCGCCTCCGAGCGGCCGTGCGCACCCAGGCGCACCGCCCGGGTCCTCATCCGCCACAGCATCGGCGTCAGCGGCAGCAGCAGGACGGCGAGACCGGTCAGCGACCAGGCCAGCAGCGCGGGCCACTTCGGTCCGTCGTCCCCCGTGGGCAGCGCCGCCTGCGGCGACTCGCTCTCGCACGCCCCCAGCCTCCTCCGCTCCGTCGAGCAGCTCTCGCTCGGGGAGGGAGCGTCGGACGGCTCGGAGGTCGTGGCCCGGGACGGTCGGGCCGGGTCGGGCAGCGTGCTGTCCGTGGCCTCCGGCACGGTGTAGGACGGCACCGAACCACGGGTCGGGGTCGGCTCGAAGCGGGTCCAGCCCACGCCCTCGAAGTACAGTTCCGGCCAGGCGTGCGCGTCCCGCAGCCCGACCGCGATCGTGCCGTCCGCCTGCGGGGTGCCGGGTGCGAAGCCCACCGCGACCCGCGCCGGTATGCCCAGGGAACGGGCCATCGACGCCATCGCGAAGGAGAAGTGCACGCAGAAGCCCTGCCTGTCCCGCAGGAAGCGGGCGATCGCCTGCGAACCGCTGCCGACGTCCACCTCGGTGTCGTACTCGAAGTCGCCGTTCAGCGTGAAGTACTCCTGGAGCTCGACCGCCTGGTCGTAGGCGTTGTCCGCGTCCGCGGTGACCTCGCGAGCGGTCCGGGACACCACGGCCGGCAGCGACTCGGGCAGCTCGGTGTACTCGCGCTTCAGGGCGGGCGGCGGCTCCGGGGCGCCGGCCAGCTGCTCCGGCGTGGGCTGCACCTCGAGGCTGCGCACCTCGTACGTCAGGCCGCGGGTGTTCTGGCCGTGGTCGCCGACCAGCGTCATGCCGACCGGTTCGTAGCGCCAGTCGCCCTTGACGCTCACCCCGCTCGGCGGGTACGGCATCGGCAGCCAGTCCTGGCCGTACCAGTCGGCGGTCGAGATCGTCGTGCCGATCTCGGTGCGCCTGATCTCGGTGCCGAGCCCCATCGGGGTCGGGAACGTGCCCTCGGGCACGGTGGTGATGGAGCGCTTGGACGGCTTCCACGTGGTGCCGTCGAAGTCGTCCAGGGAGACGATCCGCAGATACAGGTCCGAGACGTTCGCCGTCTCGGAGCGGACCGACAGGACCTGACGGTCCTCCTCCACGTTCAGCGAGTCACGCAGCGACACCAGGGGGTTCACCGCCGAGATGGTGCCGCCCCCGCCGGTGCCCGAGCCGACGCCCGCACCGGTGGCGTCCAGCAGGCCGCCGTTCATCGCGGGCAGGCCGAGCGGCACCACCAGGGCGATGCCCAGCGCGACCGCGCCGATCCGCCGGCCGGTGCGCACCGGTGCGACGGCCACGGCCGGTCTCCCGCCCGGGCCGCGCGCCGCCCCGGCGAAGACCCGCCCCCACTGGGAGAGCCGGTCGCGCCCCTCGGTGAGCAGCAGCGTCAGATAACCGGCCGCCGCCAGCAGGAACCACAACCAGTCGACGCCGCCGTCGGACAGCCCCGCGGCCACGGAGTACAGGGCGAGCAGCGGAAGACCGGCCGGGGCCGCGCTGCGGAAGGTCACCGCGAGGGCGTCCACCAGCAGCCCGATCACCAGGACACCGCCGATCAGCATCAGCCGGATGCCGTCGGTCAGCGGCGCCGGGATCGCGTACCGGCCGACGTCGTTCCCGCCCTGCTCCAGCAGCCCGGAGAAGAACCGGAGGGCCTCCGGGCCGGGTATCAGCCCGGCGAAGGCGTGCTCACGCGCGAACAGCAGGGTCAGCAGCATCACGCTGACGAGCGCCTGCGCCGCCACCGTCAGCGCACGCGCCAGCGGCACCCGGCGGGCCGCCGCGCCCACGCCCGACTGCACCGCCAGGACGATCGCCGCCTGGAGGATCCACAGGGGCGGATCGACCAGCGGCAGCAGCGCGCACGCCGCCAGCAGCGTGGCCGCCCACGCGGTCAGTGTCAGCCTTGCCTGCCCGCTGATCACGGTCCCTCCCCACCGCTCGCCGTGGCCAGGCCCGAACGCTCCCGGTCCGCCTGCCGCCACAGTTCGTCCAGCGAGGCGCCCCGCGGCACCGCCAGGGCCGTCCAGCCCGCCTCGCGCAGCATCCGCAGCCACTCCCCGCCCCGGTCCGACGGGCCGGGCACGTCGGCCGGTTCCCGCAGCCAGGTCCCGCTGTCCAGCAGGAAGGCGAGGGCGCCCCCGCTGCGCTGCCGCATCCGGGCGAGGACCGCGGCCTGCTCCTCGTCGAGATCGCCGAGGAAGGCCACCAGCAGCCCCTCGCCCCCGCCGCGCAGCACGTCGTAGGCGCGGGACAGGCCCGTCTCCTCGGAGTGGTCCACCACGGCGAGGGTGTCCATCAGCAGTCCGGCCGCGTCCGCCGACTCCTGGTCCATCCCCGCGAAACCGTCGGAGCCCCCGCCGGGCACCGCGGTGCC
>NZ_MSGP01000352.1 GCF_002078235.1 Streptomyces viridosporus | reverse complement strand
GCCAGGGGGAGGGGGGCGGAGCCCCTTGCGGGGACGGTGACGGAAGACGGGCGGGCGTACGGTGTTCTCGACAGACCGGCGGCCCGGGGCGACACTTGTGCGGCCCGTCCGGCCTCCGGCCCGAGCCCGTGGCCCCGGGGTGATACGAAAGACAGGACCAAGAGGAAGGTGTCCTTGTGCCGCGCCGCAGAATCGGCTTCTGGTACCGCTTCGCCGCGGTGATCTGCAAACCGCCTCTGGTGGTTCTGCTCAAGCGGGACTGGCGTGGAATGGAGAACATTCCGGCCGAGGGCGGCTTTATCACCGCGGTGAACCACAATTCGCACATCGATCCCCTCGCCTATGCGCACTTTCAGTACAACACCGGACGTGTTCCGCGATTCCTGGCGAAGAGTGGGCTTTTCAAGAAGGGATTCGTCGGCGCCGCGATGCGCGGCACCGGACAGATCCCCGTCTACCGCGAGAGCACGGACGCGCTCAGCGCCTTCCGCGCGGCGATCGACGCCGTGGAGCGCGGGGAATGCGTCGCCTTCTACCCGGAGGGCACCCTCACCCGCGACCCGGACGGCTGGCCCATGACCGGCAAGACCGGTGCCGCGCGCGTCGCCCTGCAGACCAAGTGCCCCGTGATCCCGGTCGCCCAGTGGGGCGCCAACGAGGTGCTGCCGCCGTACGCCAAGAAGCCGCACCTCCTGCCGCGCAAGACGCACCGGGTCCTCGCCGGACCGCCGGTGGACCTGGACCGCTTCTACGACCGGGAGATGACCCCGGAACTGCTCAAGGAGGCGACCGAGGCGATCATGGCGGCCATCACCCGCCAGCTGGAGGAGATCCGCGGCGAGAAGGCCCCCGGGACGCCCTACGACCCGCGTCGCGAGCGCAGCGAACAGCGCCGCAGGACCCGGTCGCAGAGACAGCGGACGGGACGGCGCGGCACCCGGTCGCCGGGGACGCCGACGGTGGAGACGGAGCAGGCGCAGAACAGGGCCGTCGCGCGGGAAGAGGGGCTGGGCACGTGAGCAAGCCGGTCAAGGCGGCCGTCTTCGGCACCGGATCGTGGGGCACGGCCTTCGGCATGGTCCTCGCCGACACGGGCTGCGACGTCGTGCTGTGGGGGCGGCGCCCCGAACTCGCCGAGGCGGTCAACTCCACCCGCACCAACCCCGACTACCTGCCCGGCATCGAACTCCCGAAGAACCTGCGGGCCACGGCGGACGCCGCCGAGGCCGCGCACGACGCCGACTTCACCGTCCTCGCCGTCCCCTCGCAGACGCTGCGCGGCAACCTCGCCGAGTGGGCGCCGCTGCTCGCCCCCGGCACGGTCCTCGTGTCGCTGATGAAGGGCGTCGAACTCGGCTCCGCCATGCGCATGAGCGAGGTGATCGAGGACGTCGCCGAGGTGGGCGCCGACCGCGTCGCCGTGGTCACCGGACCCAACCTGGCCCGCGAGATCGCCGCCCGCATGCCGGCCGCCGCCGTGGTCGCCTGCGCCGACGAGGCCGTCGCCCGGCGGCTCCAGACCGCCTGCCACACGCCGTACTTCCGGCCGTACACCAACACCGACGTCGTCGGCTGCGAACTGGGCGGCGCCGTGAAGAACGTGATCGGGCTGGCCGTCGGCATCGCGGACGGCATGGGGCTCGGCGACAACGCCAAGGGCTCGCTCATCACCCGCGGCCTCGCCGAGACCACCCGGCTCGGCGTGGCGCTGGGCGCCGACCCGCTGACCTTCTCCGGACTGGCGGGACTGGGCGACCTGGTGGCCACCTGCTCCTCGCCGCTGTCGCGCAACCACACCTTCGGCACCAACCTCGGCAAGGGCATGACCCTGGAGGAGACCATCGCGGTCACCCGGCAGACCGCCGAGGGCGTCAAGTCCTGCGAGTCGGTGCTGGACCTGGCCCGCCGGCACGGCGTCGACATGCCGATCACCGAGACGGTCGTCGGCATCGTGCACGAGGGCAAGCCTCCCGCGGTCGCCCTCGAGGAGTTGATGTCGCGCAGCGCGAAGCCCGAACGACGCTGAGCGACGACCCCCCTCCGTCCGGCCCACACGCGGCGTTGCGGGCGCTGTCTCCCGGCTCTACCAACGGGTACTCTCGTCGCGATATGAGCACCGAGAACCTCTCCCAGAGCCCCGAGCAGCCGCCGCGCAAGCCGCGGGTGGCCGTCGTGTTCGGCGGGCGCAGCTCCGAACACGGGATCTCCGTGGTCACCGCCGGAGCCGTCCTCAAGGCCATCGACCGGTCCCAGTACGACGTCCTGCCGATCGGCATCACCGCGGACGGCCGCTGGGCTCTCACGGCCGACGATCCGGAACGCATGGCGATCACCGACCGCCGCACCCCCAGCGTCGACCAGCTCGCCGAGTCGACGGAGGGCGGCGTGGTGCTCCCCGTGGACCCCGCCAGCCGCGAAGTCGTCTACAGCGAGCCCGGCTCGGTGCCCAAGGCGCTCGGCGAGGTCGACGTGGTCTTCCCGGTGCTGCACGGCCCCTACGGCGAGGACGGCACCCTGCAGGGCCTGCTGGAGCTCTCCGGCGTCCCCTACGTCGGCTCGGGCGTGCTCGCCTCGGCCGTCGGCCAGGACAAGGAGTACATGAAGCGGGTGTTCACCTCCTTCGGGCTCAAGGTCGGCCCGTACGTGGTGATCCGGCCGCGCGAGTGGCAGCGGGACGAGTCCGCCGCCCGCAAGAAGATCGTCGACTTCGCCGGCGAGCACGGCTGGCCGCTGTTCGTGAAGCCCGCGCGGGCCGGCTCCTCGATCGGCATCACCAAGGTCGACGACCTCTCCGGGCTGGACGAGGCGATCGCCGAGGCCCAGCGCCACGACCCGAAGATCCTCGTCGAGGCGGCGCTGCGCGGCCGTGAGATCGAGTGCGGCGTGCTGGAGTTCGAGGACGGCCCGCGCGCCTCGGTGCCCGCCGAGATCCCGCCGCCCGACGCGCACGCGTACTACGACTTCGAGGCCAAGTACATCGACTCCACGCCCGGCATCGTGCCCGCGCCGCTGACCGAGGAGGAGACGGCCGAGGTGCGCCGGCTCGCGGTGGAGGCGTTCGAGGCGGCCTCCTGCGAGGGACTGGTCCGCGCGGACTTCTTCCTCACCGAGGACGGCGACTTCGTGATCAACGAGATCAACACGATGCCCGGCTTCACGCCCATCTCGATGTACCCGCAGATGTGGCAGGCCACCGGCATCGGCTACCCGGAGCTGGTGGACCGGCTGGTGCAGGCGGCGCTGCGGCGCTCGACCGGACTGCGCTGACCCACGCGGCGGTCGCGGCCCG
>NZ_MSGP01000351.1 GCF_002078235.1 Streptomyces viridosporus | reverse complement strand
GGGTACGGGTCGGGGGGTCGGCGCGGTGCGGGGACCCTGGGCACTCTCGTGAATCTGAGGCTCCTCGGGAATGAGAGGCATGAGCTGATTTTTATCAAACGTTGGTACGGCTCGCGCCGCCGGGTGGCACATCAGTGCGAGCGGAACTGTCAGAAATCGAAGCCGAGCTGACCCTCGATTCCCGGAGCGCTTCCGTCCGCCCCGCCGCGGACCTTCTTGAGGTGCCGCCACCGGGGCAGCGCATCAAGATACGCCCATGACAACCGGTGGTGCGGGGTGGGCCCCCGAACCTCCAGTGCGGCCCGGTGCACGGGCGACGGATACCCGGCGTTGTCCGCGAAACCGAAGTCTGCATGGTCGACACCGAGTTCGGCCATCATTTTGTCGCGCTGGACCTTGGCGATCACCGAGGCCGCCGCGACCGCCACGCACGACTGGTCGCCCTTGATCACCGTACGGACCTTCCAGGGCGTGCCGAGGTAGTCGTGCTTGCCGTCGAGTATCACCGCGTCGGGCCGGACCGGCAGCGCTTCCAGCGCCCGCACCGCCGCCAGCCGCAGGGCGGCCGTCATCCCCAGCACGTCGATCTCCTCCGGAGACGCGTGCCCGAGCGCATACGACGTCACCCAGCTCCGCAGCGTCTCGGCGAGCTCGGTGCGCCGCTTGAGGGTGAGGAGCTTGGAGTCGGTGAGCCCCTCGGGAGGCCGCCGCAGTCCGGTGATCGCCGCGCAGACGGTGACGGGGCCGGCCCACGCACCGCGCCCCACCTCGTCGACACCCGCAATGATCTTCGCCCCGGTCGTGGCGCGCAGAGAGCGCTCGACGGTGTGAGTAGGTGGTTCGTACGGCATGGCGCCCATAGCGTACGCCGCCCGGAACGGCCCGCGACACCCCGGTTCCCCGAGCGGCGTCCTCGCCCCCGCGGGCCCCGGTCAGGAGCCGCCCGACCGCAGCAGCGGAACCATCAACTGGTCGACCACCTCCTCCAGGCCGGCATCCGTCCATTCGCTTCCGCACACCTTGGAGCGGTACGTCATCATCGCGGGGACGGCGTCGAAGACATACCCGTTCGCGGCGTCGGGACGCACCTCTCCCCGCCCGGTACCACGCTCGATCACCTCACGCGGCATCTTGAGCGTCGGCCCCACGACCCCTTCGAGGATCACGCCGTGGAAGCGCTCGGCCTGCGTGGGGTCGCATTCGTGAACCACCGCACGCACCGCCGGTCCCGACCGGAAGAACATCGCGTCGCGCGCCCGCCGGCACAGAACCAGCAAATCCTCGCGCACGCTCCGCCGGGCCGCCTCCGGTCCGACCGGTGCCGGGAGGACCTCTGCCGGTCCCGGTCCCCGAGGAGCCGGCACCACCGCCCGAGCGCCCCGGCCGGGGCACCGGACCGCACCACCGCAGCCCTCAGGGCGAGCAATACAGCGAGCAGCACTCTCACGATCCCCCTACGGCGCTCTTCGACGACGCTCCCGACGATCCACCTGCGGCTGTCGGACCCCACGGCTCACACAGCGGATGTCTCGACAACGCGCGACGGTCACGGAGAGTTCCCGGGGCACACGGAGAGTTCACGATCACGAGGGCTCGACCCGACCGCCCCGAGGTTCACCGGCGCTCTTCGGGCAGCCGCCGGTCGGGCCGATCCGGCGGACCGGCCCTCACACCGGGGTCGGCAGCCAGTCCGGCAGCGGCTCGACCCGGCCGGCCCACTCGGCGGGCGGCGCCCCCGCCTTCCCGGCGGCGACCACCCCGCCCACGATGGCGCAGGTCGTGTCGACGTCCCCGCCCACCTGCGCGGTCGTCCAGAAGGCCCGCTCGTAGTCACCCAGTGCCCGGGCGGCCGACCAGAGCGCGAACGGCACGGTGTCATGGGCCGTCGTACGCCGCCCGCAGCCCAGCACGGCGGCGACGGTGGCCGCGTCGCCGTAGTCGAGCATGTCCCGGGCGCGGCGCAGCCCGGCGCCGACCGCGCTCCTCATGGGCACCAGCGCGATGACGCCGTCGAGGAGGGCTTCCGCACCGGGCGGCCCGCCGGGGGCGGCGGCGAGTGCGGCTGCCGCGGCGACCGCCATGGCCCCGACCACGGCCTCGCGGTGCTGGTGGGTTGGGTAGGCCGAGATCTCCGCCTGGTGAGTGGCCTGCTCCGGATCGTCCGCGTACCAGGCGCCCAGCGGCGCGATCCGCATCGCGGCGCCGTTGCCCCAGGAACCCCGCCCGTCGAAGAGCGCGGCGGCGAGCTCGCGCCAGTCGCCCCCTTCACGGACCAGTCGCAGCAGCCGGCCGACGGCGGGGCCGTAACCCCGGTCGAAGTCCTGGTGCTCGGCGAAGGACCGTGCGAGGGCGTCCTGGTCGATCCGGTGGTGGGCGGCCAGGACGGCCACGACGGAACAGGCCATCTCGGTGTCGTCGGTCCACTGCCAGGGACCGTCGGGCAGCTCGCGGCGCTTGAGCAGCGGGTAGTTCACCGGAACGAAGAACTGCGAGCCGAGCGCGTCCCCCACCGACAGGCCGCGCAGGCTGGCCAAGGCGCGATCCAGGCGCCCGGCGGAAGCGGAAGAGGAGTCAGCGGTCATCGCCCTGCCACTCTATCCGGTGATCCCGTACGGTTCCGGATCTCGCCAGCGTTCGAAGGGCCGGTCAAGGGTGTACTTGCCGTTCTCCCCCAGGACGAGCATCCGCGTCTCGGCGTTCCCCGGGTTCGACAGCGACTCGAACTCCGCCACGGTCCAGTGGAACCACCGCATGCAGAACAACCGCATGGCCAGACCGTGCGTGACGATCAGGACGTTCGGCGGATGGTCGGGGGCGTCGAAGCTGCGGAACAGGCTCTCCAGGAAGCCGTCGACCCGGTCGTAGACGTCGGCTCCGGACTCGCCCTGGGCGAAGCGGTAGAAGAAGTGCCCGTAGGCGTCCCGGTAGGCCTTCTGCAGACGTACGTCCTCGCAGTCCTGCCAGTTGCCCCAGTCCTGTTCGCGCAACCGCGGCTCCTCGCGCACCCGTATGAGCTCCGGGTCGAGGTCGAAGGCTTGTAGTGTCTGGTGCGTCCGGCGGTAGGGGGAGACGTAGACGCTGACGCGTTCACGGCCGAACAGTTCCCGCAGCCGCCTGCCCGTCTCCTCCGCCTGCCGCCAGCCCCGCTCGGTCAGGGCCAGGGCGTGATCGGGTTCGCGCTCGTAGACGGAGTCATCGACATTGCCCGTCGATTCGCCGTGCCGGACAAGAACGATGCGCCGTGGTCGTGCCATGCCGAAACCCTAGATCGGGGAACGGCCCGACGAGCAATCGTGCGGGTCCCTTACGGCGTAGGTCACATCCGTCCTGCGCCACGGGCCGCACCCGGGCGCGTTCTCGGTGTGGCCGGGCATCAAACCGTCCAGGCCGGTTCCATGTCCACGACGTCCCCCGTGAGGGCCACGACGTCGGCCTCCGTCTGCGCCCGCAGGGCGAGGCGTTCCACCCTCTCGGTGCGGTACTTGCCGTGCTCGGCCGCGGACTGCCACATCGACAGCACCAGGAACTCGTTGCCGGGCGCCTCGCCGAACAGCCCGCGGACCATTCCGGGCGAGCCGGCCATCGCCGGGTTCCAGACCTTCTCCTGCATCAGCACGAAGTGCTCCGCCCGCTCCTCACGGACCCGGCACAGTGCCGCCCTGAGCAGGTCGGCGTCCGTGAAGCGCGGTTCGAAGCCGGTCTTCACGTCGAAGCGGTGGTCGAAGAGTCTGACCTGGGCGTCCTTGAAGGTGCCCGACTGAGCCGAGGCGAGCCGGTCGTGGGAGCGCGCCATGAAGGAGTCGTAGAAGGCACGGCTCTCCCAGAAGGAGAAGATGTGCGCCACGTCCGGCCGCCCCCGGCTCCAGCCCCCGCCCTGTCCGCGAA
>NZ_MSGP01000350.1 GCF_002078235.1 Streptomyces viridosporus | reverse complement strand
GCATCATCCCGCCGCGCGGCGCCCTGCCGCACGGTGACGGCACGTTCGGCTCATCACCCTCACCTGCCCCACCCGTTGAGGCAGGCGGCGGCCGTACCACAACGCGGGGGATGGGGAGCGGACTGGCGGGCGACGTTGGAACCACCCGGCGCGGCATTCTCCAGCAGCGGCCCGTCGTGCCCGCCGGCGGACGGCCTCGGCGAGGAGCACGCCGGGTTCGGCGCAGGCGCCGAAGGAGTCGAACGGCAACGCCGAACCGGTGCCGTTTTGCCCGCTCGCGCTGTCGCGCACCCTCGATCGGATGACGGCAGACCGGTTGTGCGCGGACGCGGTCGTCTGTGACGGCTTGCGCGGCACGGGATGTCCACACGGTGCCGAGCACGGTGTGGGCTGTGCCACACTTCTGACGCCTCTTTGGACGAGATCTTCCGGCCCGTCCGCATCACCGCAGCTCACACCTCCCTCGCTGAACACATGAGCCAACCTAGGGAACACGTTCCGCTTATGGAGAAGATCGCAAAGTAACAATTCTCGGGGGCCGCATGAGTTTCAGGGGCCGGAAAACGACAGGCTGAGCCATGAGAGCCCCACACAACCGGGCTCTCACACGGGCCAGTTGTGCCCGTGCACGACCCTGCCGGCCTCAACGACGAGAACCGGCACTCACACCCCTGGAGGACCGCATGGGCAACGGCGACGTCAGCACTGACGTATCCCCCCAGGACAGCGGCCACAACCAGCCCGTCCAGACCCCGCTCGACCTGCCCCTCGACTTCGAGGCCTTCTACCTGGGACACCAGGAGTTCTTCCACGACTTCGCCGAGATCCACCTCGGCCACCGGCGCACCGCCGAACAGGTGGTCCACCAGGTGTTCCTGGAGATCCTCACCGGCTGGGACGAACTGCTGCAGCAGGGCGACCTCGAACAGCAGACCCTCGCCGTGCTGCACCGCGGCGTCACCCGCCGCCTCGAAGCGGACGGCCGCCCCCCGGCGTTCACCATCAACGGCCCCATAGCCCACAACCTCCAGGCGGTCCGCAGCCAGCTGGAGCTCAACAGCAGCGCCGGCGGCCTGTACGAGGCGATCCTGGAGCTGCCCACCCGCCAGTTCACCGTGATCGTCCTGCGTCACCTGCTCGGCTACCCCACCAAGCGGATCGCCCGCTACATGGGCCTGGACCCGCGCACCGTCGACTACCACGGCCGCAAGGGCAAAGAGCGCCTGCGCATCCGCCTGAACCTGCCCGCGCAGTCCGGCAAGCCCAAGAAGGAGGCAGGACAGTGACCGCCATCGACAACCTCCTGGCCGACGCTCGCATCCCCACCGCACCCCGCGACGGCTTCGACGTCGGCGCCGCCCTGCGCCGCCTCGCCGCCGACGCGGCCACCGCCCCCACTGCCGCACCGCACCCCGACACCGTCCGCGCCACCCAGGCCGGACAACGCCTGTCGGTGGTCTGCCGCTGGATCCTCAACAGGCCCGACGCCGCCGACCACGTCGACCGCCTCGCCACCGAACCCCAGACGCCCGCCGACGACGAGCACCTCGACGTCGACGGCGCCCTCGTCTTCGCCTGCCTGCTCCACCTGACCGACCACCCGGAAAGCGCCCAGTTCTGGTGGCAGCTCGCCGCCGGCGCCGGACACCGCGCGGCCGCCTACTGCCTGCACCTGCACCACCTCGCCCTCGGCGAAACCCGGGAGGCGCGGCACTGGCTGCACGAGGTCACCGACGACGTCCTCGACCCCGACGCCCCCGACAGCGCCTTCCTCGCCACCCTGGAGACCGTCGCCACCTACGTCCGCAAGACCGGCACCAGCCTCGCCAGCGCCCCCACTGCAAGCCTGGAGATGGAAGTCGACCGCCTGGCCACCGTCAAGCCCGACTCGTGCATCATCGTCCAGCGCCCCGACCGGCGCCTGGCCGACCGGCTCCACGACTTCACCCGCCGCTGACCCGGAAGCGACACGAAGGCCCGCTTCCGGGAGCTGCCTCACGTTCTGCGTGCCGCTCAGTGCCGCTCGATGTCGTTCAGTGTCGCTCGGTGGCGCACCCGCCCGGCGAGGAGTCCGACGGGCCCGTGCCCGTGGCCAGCCCCCCGAGAACGCGCAGAAGGAGCCCTGCTTTCCCAACGGGCTTCCTACACCTCTGAGTTGGGAGGGCTCCCTGCGCGGTGTTCCCGTCCGCCTGTCAACGAAAGGAACTCCGTATGGAGGAGAGTAACGCCAAACCCCAGCCCAAGCACCCGTTCCGCCGCAGCGGGCGCCGCACCCAGACCATCGGTCACCTGCGCGCGTGGATGAGCCGGCAGGGACGGAACCTTCCCGGCCAGTTCCTGCAGGGCGCGGCTTACAGGCTGGGCGGCGGTGCCGTAACCCTGATCATCCTGTGGTGGCAGACCCGCTACTGACACCGGCAGGCGGGCCTGCCTCAGGGATGGACCCGCCTGCCGGTCCTGGGCAACCCGCCCTTTCTGGGAACCCCATGAACGGCAAGATTTTCCGGTAGCGGCGGTCTGCCGAAGCGTATGACCGACGGGGCCCCGCGCCACAAGGCATTCGGGTGAGTCGCAAGGACGCCGCCCCATGAACGCTCCTGCGTCCTGCCCGGGGCACGGAGTTCTCGGGCAGGACGGGCAGGTGCTGGTCCGTGCGGCGGCTCATGGCGGGTTCGGCCGCACTGGTTGCTTCAGCGTCCGGTGGCTGCGGCGTTCTGCTGACCCTTGGCCGTGGGCGGACTGGGTCAGCGTTTGACGCGGTCGCGGACGGCGAGGATGGCCAGGCCGAGCAGGAGCGCGCCGAGGAAGCGGGAGACGAAGGCGATGACCTTGCCCCAGAGGGCGGCAACCGGCAGGCACTGGCCCACTTCGTCACCTCCAGCCCGTGGGATCCGGCGCACGTGCGGGCCCGGCTGGCCTGGCGGATGCACGAGGCGATCGGTCCGGAGGCACTGATCGTCGACGACACCGGCTTCCTCAAGGACGGGGATGCCTCGGCCGTGGTCGACTGGCGGCTGTTCCTACCCGCCTCCTGGGCCCCGGCCTCGCCCGAGGCCGATGCGGTCAAGGTCGCCTACCGCACCCGTTGCGGCATCCCGGCCCAGGCCGGGCATGTGGAGAAGTGGCAGCTGGCCCTGGACATGATCGACGAGACCCGGTCATGGGGTGTTGATGTCCCGCTGGTGGTCGCGGACGCCGGATACGGCGATGCCGCCGCCTTCCGTCCCGGGTCGGAGGAACGAGACCTGCCCTATGTGGTCGGCATCTCCGGCCGCCACACCGCCCATCCGGCCGGGCCCGGCGCCTCAACTGGCACGAGATGGCCGTCTTTCTCCAGACATCCCTGATGTCTCATGAGGCATGAGGGAGTTTGATCAGGACTACTCAGTAGCTGTTGCCGTACCGCCCTTGGGACTTGGGGATCGAACGGTCGTGCCGATCGGGTGGCCCTCGGGTGCTCGGCGCATGCGAGGAGGTCCTTCTGAGCAGCTCGTCGGCGTCGAATCACCGAGCATCAGGAAACCCTGGTGTCACAGGGAACCCGGCATGGCGATCACCGTTTACGACTGAAACTCTCGGGGCGCAGATGACCTGATTAATGCTACTGACGTTCGGATTCCCTCCCTAGGGTCGCAGCGATTGCCGTCGAGCGTCGCATCGTGATCCGCGACGCGTCAGAGGGGGAAACATGAGAACTGCGCGAACGCTTGCGCGTGCCGCCTGTGCCACCGTGGCGCTGGGCGCCGCCGCCTCGCTGGGCGCCGGGGCCGCTTCCGCCGCGCCCGCCACCACCACCGCTACCTGCGCCTACCCGTACGTGTGCTTCGAGCGGTTGTCTGACGGGGCCATCATCGGTCGCTTCCAGGATGTCACCTCAACCTGGCAGTCGCTGCCGTCCCGGCCGAGCAACGTCAAGATCATCAACACCCGTCACGACGATGTCGCCTACATCCGCTACGCCAATGGATCCCAGGCCTGCGTCGCTCCGAACAGCACCCTCACCATCACAGGTTATGTGCTGACAGGCATTCGCATCTCCTCTTCCGCAACCTGCGCCTGAGCCGCGCCATCATCGACCGGGCACCGACCAAGGAGGAGACATGAAGACATTCCGTCGGACCGCCAAGCGAGTTGGGTGGGCTGCGGTAGTGGCCACCGGGCTCATTGCCACCTCGGTGGGGACGGCGGTCGCCACCCCCACCGTCCCCACGGCCGCAGCCTCCCCGGCGCAGGCCACGGCGAGCTGTGCGTACCCCTACGTGTGCCTGTTCAAGAACGGCGTCAAGATCGGTCAGTTCCAGGACGTCACCTCGGGTTACCAGAACCTCCCGTCCAGGCCTGTCGGGACATCCAGCTCACCCATCGTCGTCACCAACACCCGTCACGACGATGTCGCCTACATCCGGTTTTCCACCGGCACAACCGTGTGCCTCCCTCCGGAGTACACCACCAGCTTCACGGGAACGCTGACGGGCATCCGCATCTCCTCCTCCGCGACCTGCTGAGATCACGCAGGACTCCCAGGGGGGAACAGGCGCAGCTGATCGCTGTCAAGGGTGATCACACTGTGGAGAGTAGGTGGTCACCCGATCCTGTGAAGCGTCTTTTCCCTGACTCGTCCGGTGGACAGCCGATCATGCGCGTGGAACGTCATGCCGAGGCATCGGGACAACGACCCGAGCTCCATTGCCGACTTGCCCACCGCGGAGGCTCCGGTTCTCGGAGAGGAGCGTCGTGATGACGGTGGCCGCGACGTCGACCTGTTCCTGAAGGGCGCGGCACTCCTCGCGGCTTCCGCACGGCTTGCGGAGGAACTCGGCGAGTTCGGCGGCGTGCTGGTGCTGGAGTTCCCCGCTCTTCTCGCGGTGGGTGGCCCGGTCCTCCTTCTCCGGGATGACCGCCTTGATGTGGCGCTTGCGCGGGTGGGCACGGTTGGCGCGGGACGAGGCGGCCTCGTCCGCGGTGACCGCGCCCGGCCGGGCGGCAGACGGACGCGGATCTCGTTCAGTAATGGGGGCGAACCGGGGGCTGTCCGCGGCCTGCCCGGCGGTCAGGTGAATCTTGCCGGTCAGCCCGCTGCGGGACCGGCCGAGCAGGGCCTCCTTCAAACGGAGCCTGCGTCGGCAGCGGACGCGCCGGCGCCCTGTCCGGACGCGGCCGTCAGGGTGGCATGAGCAAGCTCTGCCGAGTTCTTGTCCATGCTGGTCCTTGTGCGAAGGCGGGGTCCTCACAGCAGTGATACGCGCCGGGTGGCCCGGCTGCCGTGCAGGTCGGCCGCGAAGTCGCCGGGGGCCGGGCCGGGCCGGTGCGGTCCGTGACCCGGTCCCCGCACCGTCCTCCGAAGCCCGCCACGCTCGGCCCCCGCCGACGCGGGGAGCCGCCGATCGGTACACCTTCCTCCAGGATCACCGGCAGCCGGCCCCGCGCGGCGCCCGCTCCGCGGAGCCGCTTGCCGCGGGTGGCGCCGACCCTCCGAACGTCCCGTTCGGAAAACGGGCGGCCCCCCGCACCCCGGTCGCCGTGGGCTCCGGGCGGCGGGCCGCCGGTGGACCGGGGGCCGCCTCAGATGCCGCCGGAGAGGGTGCCGTACCGGGCCGGGGAGCACGTGGTGTACCCGGTGGTGAACCAGCGCACCCGTTTCCGGGAGCTGCCGTGGGTCCAGCCCTCCGGGTCGACGCGGCCCTGGACGCGTTCCTGGATGCGGTCGTCGCCGACGGCCGACGCGGCGTCAAGGGCTTCGCGGATGTCGTCATCGGTGAACGGCCTGTCGTGGAAGCCGGTGACGACGGCGTTCTTGGCCCAGACCCCGGCGTAGCAGTCGGCCTGCAGCTCCGGACGGACCGACGCGCTCTCGGCCCCCGCGCGGCCCCGGCCGACGCGGTTCATGGTGCCCAGCAGGTTCTGCACGTGATGGCCGTACTCGTGGGCGACGACGTACGCCTGCGCGAAGGGGCCGCCCTTGGCGTCGAACTTCTCCTCGAGTTCCTGGAAGAACCCGAGGTCGAGGTGGACGCGGTGGTCGGCCGGGCAGGAGGACGGGCCCACGGCGGAACTCGCCCGGCCGCCCCCCGTGCTCACCCCGCCGGAGAACATCACGGTCCGTGCCGGGTCGTACGACTGCCGGGTGTGCTCGGGGAGGACGTCGCGCCGTTAACACTGGATGCTGTTGACCACGCCCACCACCCGGCACGTCTCGGACTGGTCGGCATCACTGCCCTTGCGGCACCGGACGCTCAGGTCCGACCCCTGCCGCGGCGTGGCGGAGTCCGAGCCGGTGCCGTCGAGGAGACCGGCGGGGTCGACGCCCAGGAGCAGCGCGACGATCACGGCGACGATGCCGACGACGACGCCGCCGATGGCGAGCCCCCTCCCGGGAAGCCGCCGCCGCGGTCCTCGACCTGGGAGGCATCAAGATCCACATCGTCGCGGAAGTCCATCGTTCCTTGGTCTCCTGGGCGTCGGTGATCGCTCCATGGTGCCCAGCGGCCCCGGGGGCACACCGGCCGGTCGCTCCCGGTGGCGACTTCCGAACATCCGCCGCGCCGACCCGCGTGTCGACTTGCGGAACCCCGCACTCACGTTACGGTCGATATCGGTGGACGTCCTGAAGGGGGACCTGAAGGAGGAACAGGCACATGGGCGTGAGGCGGTGGATCGGCACCTGGCCGGTGTACCGGCAGATCGCGGGAGCGGACCGGCTGGGGCGGGGCAAGGCGGCCGAGTCCCGGCGTTCGGCGGGGCTCGCGCCCCGTACGGACTCCGCAGACCGCGTGGTGACCTCCGTCTGCCCGTACTGCGCGGTGGGCTGCTCGCAGCGCGTCTACGTGAAGGACGAGCGGGTCGTCCAGATCGAGGGCAACCCGGACAGCCCGATCTCGCGGGGCCGCCTGTGTCCCAAGGGCTCGGCCAGCAAGCAGCTCGTCACCGGGCCCCAGCGTGAGCAGAAGGTGCTGTACCGGCCGCCGTACGGCACGGCCTGGCAGGAACTGGACCTCGCCACGGCCATGGACATGGTGGCCGACCGGGTGCTGGACGCGCGCCGCAGGGGCTGGCAGGACACCGACTCGGCCGGCCGTACGCTCCGCCGCACCATGGGCCTCGCCAGTCTGGGCGGCGCCACCCTCGACAACGAGGAAAACTACCTGATCAAGAAGCTGTTCACCGCTCTCGGCGCGATCCAGATCGAGAACCAGGCGCGTATTTGACACTCCGCCACCGTTCCCGGTCTGGGAGCTTCCTTCGGACGCGGCGGCGCGACCGACTACCAGCAGGACCTGGCCAACGCCGACTGCATCGTCATCATGGGCTCGAACATGGCCGAGGCCCATCCGGTCGGGTTCCAGTGGGTGATGGAGGCCAAGGCGCGCGGCGCCAAGGTCATCCACATCGACCCGCGCTTCACCCGCACCAGCGCGCTGGCCGACCGGCACGTCACCCTGCGCGCGGGCACCGACATCGCCTTCCTCGGCGGCGTGATCAACTACATCCTGTCCCACGGGCTGGAGTTCCGGGAGTACGTGCAGGCGTACACCAACGCACCGTTCCTGCTGAACGAGCGCTACCGGGACACCGAGGACCTGGACGGCCTGTTCAGCGGGTACGACCCGGCCACCGCCTCCTACGACGCCTCCAGCTGGGCGTACGAGAGCGTCCGGACGGACGGGCACGCGGGTGACGCCCGGCACAAGGAGGAGTCCGCGCCGTACCAGCACGGCTCCGGCGGACCGTCCGTGGAGGGCGGCGCGGGCCCCATCGCGAGCGACCCGACGCTGGAGCATCCCCGCTGTGTGTTCCAGGTGCTCAAACGGCACTTCTCCCGCTACACGCCCGAGATGGTGGAGCGGATCTGCGGCGTGCCCCGGGAGCAGTTCCTGGAGGTGTGCCGGGCCTGGACCGAGAACTCGGGCCGGGAGCGCACCGCGGCGCTGGTGTACAGCGTGGGCTGGACCCAGCACTCCGTCGGCTCCCAGTACATCCGGGCCGGGTCGATCATCCAGCTGCTGCTGGGCAACATCGGCCGTCCCGGCGGCGGGGTCTTCGCGCTGCGCGGACACGCCAGCATCCAGGGGTCCACGGACATCCCGACCCTGTTCAACCTGCTGCCCGGCTACCTGCCGATGCCGGACACCACCCACGAGAACCTGTCCGGCTACCTGGACGACATCCGCAGCCCCGGCCAGAAGGGGTTCTGGAGCGACGCTGACGCCTACACGGTCTCGCTGCTGAAGGAGTACTGGGGCGAGGCGGCGACGGCGGAGAACGACTACTGCTTCGACTACCTGCCGCGGATCAACGGTGACCACGGCACCTATCGCACCACCATGGACATGATCGACGGGAAGGTCTTCGGCTACTTCCTGCTCGGCCAGAACCCGGCGGTGGGTTCGTCCCACGGCCGTCTGCAGCGGCTGGCCATGGCCAACCTGGACTGGCTGGTCGTCCGCGACCTCACCATGATCGAGAGCGCCACGTTCTGGAAGGACTCCCCCGAGATCGAGACCGGGGAGATCACGCCCGAACGCTGCCGCACCGAGGTCTTCTTCTTCCCCGCCGCCTCGCACGTGGAGAAGCCCGGCACCTTCACCCAGACCCAGCGGATGCTGCAGTGGCGGGACCAGGCCGTCGAGCCGAGCGGCGACCAGCGCTCGGAGCTGTGGTTCTTCTACCACCTCGGCAGGCTCCTCAAGGAGAAGCTGGCCGGTTCGGCCGACGAGCGCGACCGCCCCGTCCTCGACCTCGCCTGGGACTACCGGACCGAGGGCGACGAGCCGAGCGCGGCCGACGTGCTGCGCCACATCAACGGCATCGACCTGCGCAGCAACCGCACGGTCGGCGGCTACACCGACCTCAAGGCGGACGGCAGCACCGCCTGCGGCTGCTGGATCTACAGCGGGGTCTACGCCGACGAGGTCAACCAGGCCCGGCGTCGCAAGCCCCGGTCCGAGCAGGGGCCGTACGAGACGGAATGGGGCTGGACCTGGCCGCTGAACCGGCGCGTGCTGTACAACCGCGCCTCGGCCGACCCGCAGGGGCGGCCCTGGAGCGAGCGCAAGGCCCTGGTGTGGTGGGACGAGGAACGGGGCGAGTGGACCGGGCACGACATCCCGGACTTCGAACGGACCAAGCCGCCCGCCTACCGGCCCCCTGAGGGGGCCGGTAGGCGGGCGG
>NZ_MSGP01000035.1 GCF_002078235.1 Streptomyces viridosporus | reverse complement strand
CGGCGGGCAACCTCGCCGTGGTGATCTTCCTGGCCGTGCCCTTCGCCCTCGCCTGGGTGCTCGGCGACTCCATCCGCACCCGCCGCGCCTACTTCGCGCAGCTGGAGGAGCGCGCCGCCCGGCTGGAGAAGGAGCGCGAGGCGCAGGCCAAGGTGGCGGTCGCCGCCGAACGCGCCCGGATAGCGCGCGAGCTGCNNTCGCCGAGATGCGCCGCCTGCTCGGCGTGCTGCGCACCGGCGAGCACCAGGAGGCCGGGGAGTACGTGCCGCAGCCCGACGTGCGGCAGATCGAGGACCTCGTCGAGCAGTGCCGGGAGGCCGGACTGCCCGTGGACTTCAGGATCGAGGGCACCCCGCGCCCGCTGCCCAGCGGCGTCGAGCTCACCGCGTACCGCATCGTGCAGGAGGCGCTCACCAACACCCGCAAGCACGGCGGACCCAACGCGGGCGCCAGCGTGCGCCTGGTGTACTTCGACGACGGGCTGGGCCTGCTCGTCGAGGACGACGGCAAGGGCGCCCCGCACGAGCTGTACGAGGAGGGCGGCTTCGACGGCCAGGGCCACGGCCTGATCGGCATGCGCGAGCGGGTCGGCATGGTCGGCGGCACCCTGGACGCGGGCCCGCGCCCCGGCGGAGGATTCCGCATCAGCGCCCTGCTGCCGCTCAAACCCGCGCATTGACGCCCGCGCATGCCCTGTGTTGACACCTGTAACGACGGAAGAGGACTTGATGACGATCCGCGTGATGCTCGTCGACGACCAGGTGCTGCTGCGCACCGGGTTCCGGATGGTGCTCGCCGCCCAGCCGGACATGGAGGTCGTGGCCGAGGCGGGCGACGGTGTCGAGGCCCTCGAGGTGCTGCGGTCCACCGCCGTCGACGTGGTGCTGATGGACGTCCGCATGCCGAAGCTCGACGGGGTGGAGACGACCCGCCGGATCTGCGCGGACACCGACCCGCCGAAGGTGCTGATCCTGACCACCTTCGACCTCGACGAGTACGCCTTCTCCGGGCTCAAGGCGGGCGCTTCCGGCTTCATGCTCAAGGACGTGCCGCCGGGCGAGCTGCTCGCCGCGATCCGCGCGGTGCACAGCGGCGACGCCGTGGTCGCCCCGTCCACCACCCGCCGGCTCCTGGACCGCTTCGCGCCGATGCTGCCGGGCACCGGCAAGCAGCCCGCGCACAAGGAACTGGAGCGGCTCACCGAGCGCGAGCGGGAGGTCATGGTGCTGGTCGCGCAGGGCCTGTCCAACGGTGAGATCGCGGCCCGGCTGGTGCTGTCCGAGGCGACGGTGAAGACGCACGTGGGCCGCATCCTGACCAAGCTGGGCCTGCGGGACCGGGTGCAGGTGGTGGTCCTCGCCTACGAGACGGGACTGGTGCGGGCGGGCGGCGGACACGGCTGAACGGCTGACCGCCCGCCCTCCGCGTCGGTAGGGTCCTCTGCCATGCTCCTGTGGATCAACGGCCCCTTCGGGGGCGGCAAGACACAGACCGCACACGAGATACGGCGCCGGCTGCCCGGCAGCGTCGTCTGCGATCCCGAGCACGTCGGCTTCGGCCTGCACCGCACGCTCCCGCCGGGACTCCGGGGGGACTTCCGGGACCTGGCCTCCTGGCGGCAGGGGGTCGTCGAGGTCCTCGACCTCGCCCTGAGCGAGCACGACGGCGTGGTGATCGCGCCCATGACCGTCACCGACTCCGGCCACTTCGCGGAAACCGTCGGCCGCCTGCGCGAACTCGGTCACGACGTGCGGCACTTCACCCTCCTCGCCGAACGCGGAACGGTGCTGCGGCGGCTGCGCGAACGCGGCTTCGGACGCCTCCTGAGGCACGTCGGGGGGAAGAACGCGGGCCTGCGGCGGGAGAGCTGGGCCGTGCGGCAGCTCGACCACTGTCTGGAGCGGCTCGCCGAGCCGGAGTTCGCCGAGCACCTGTGGACCGACCGCACGACCGTCCCGAAGACGGCGGACCGCATCGCCGTCCTGGCCGGACTGACCCTGCGCCCCAACGACGAGGGCCCGCTGCGGACCCGGCTGCGGCAGGCGGGCGTCGGCATCCGCCACATCCGCTTCGACTAGCGCAGGATCCCCTCCAGGAAGTCGCTGCCGAGCCGGGCCACGACCGTCACGTCCAACTGGTGCAGCACGTACCGCCCGCGGCGGCGCGTGGTGATCAGGCCGGCCCTCTTGAGCACCCCCAGGTGCCGGGATATCTCCGGCGCCGTCATGCCGTGCACCTGCGCCAGCTCGCCGGTGGTGTACGCGCTGCGGGCCAGATGGCGGCACAGGCGCATGCGGACCGGATGGGACAGCGCCGTCATCCTCAGGGCCAGCTGCTCGACCGTCGGCGGGGCGGCGAGCTCGGGGGAGCCGACCGGGTAGTGCAGCACCGGCTGCCAGCCGTACCGGTGCAGGACCATCAGGTGCGGCCAGCCCAGGCTGGTGGGGATCAGCAGCAGTCCGCCGTCGGCCGTGGCCGTCCGGCCGTCGCCCAGCTTGTCGACGGTGATCCGGCCGGCCGCCTCGTCGAACGTCACCGCCGGGGACACCGCGGCCAGTGCCTCGGCCAGCCCCTTGCGCCGCAGCAGCTCGGTCTTGTGGCGGGTGTCCGCGGCGAGCTGGTGGCGCAGCCGGGACCAGGTCCCGGCGAAGAACGCCTCGTCGCAGTCCTGGAGGAACTGCCGCAGCCAGGCACGGATCCGCGGCGGGTCGGCCAGCAGCCGCTCGGTGAACCGGACCTGGCGCGGCCCCCGCGCGGCGGCCAGTTCCAGCGAACGCCGGCGCAGCCCCCCGTCGGTCAGCGGCCCCGGGCCCGGCGTGCCGTAGGGGAGCGCGCAGGTGAACTCCAGGGCGGCGTCCACGAACTGCTCGTCCGACAGCTCGTCCAGCAGGTCCAGCTCCTCGGCCAGGTCGGCGCCCGGGAGCGCCCGGCCGCCCGGGACGCCCGCACACGGCAGGAACAGGTCCGAGAACGTCGTGCGCCACAGGAAGTCGGCCTCGCACATCCGGTCCGCCAGGTGCGGGTCCAGCCGCGCGGTCACCCCGGTCACCCAGCCCTGCAGGCCCGGATGGTGCCCCGGCTCGGACAGGGCGTGCAGCGCCATGCCGAGCTCGGCCAGGGGGGAGGGCACGGCGACGGCCCCCTCCGGCCGCAGCCCCGCGATGTCGATGCGCACGCTCATGCCCACATGGTGCACCCCGCCACCGACAACGCCGGCCACGCCCGGGGCTCCCGTCAACCGGCGGGACTTCCCGGCGCAGGAGTCCCGCCCCGCCCGTCGAGCGCTCCCACCCGTGCGACGAAGTCCGCGACCGCCGCCCGCACGTCCCGCGCGGTCCACTCGAGGCCGGCGGCGCGCACGGCGACCTCCGTGAAGGCCAGGCCGGGACCGCCCCGGTCCCAGGCCGCGGCGAACAGCATCGTCCCCGTCTCCTCGCCCTGGAGCAGCGCCGCCTCGGCGAGCACTTCGGCGTCGTACGGCAGCCACACCTGGAACTCGTGCGTGTGCGGCTCCTCCGGGTGCACCCGCGCCCACGGCGCCCCGGCTTCCGCGAACCCCTCGCGCAGCGCGGCGGCGACCACGTGCGCGTGGGCCACGTACGCGGGCAGCCGGGGCAGCTCCCGCTCCAGGCCCACCAGGGCCGACAGCACCGTGGGGAACTGCTGGAAGACCGTGCCGCCGTACCGGTGCCGCCAGGCCTTCGCCTCCTCCACCAGCGTCTTCGGGCCCGCGAGCGCGGCGCCGCCGAAGCCGTCGAGCGACTTGTAGAACGAGACGTAGACGCTGTCGGCCAGGCCCGCGATCTCGTCCAGGGGGCGGCCGAAGCGGGGGGTGCACTCCCACAGGCGCGCCCCGTCGAAGTGCACCACCGCGTCGCGTTCCCGGGCGGCGTCCACCAGCTCGGTGAGCTCCTCCCACGTGGGCAGCAGGAAACCGGCGTCCCTGAGGGGGAGTTCCAGCATCAGGGCCCCGAAGGGCTCCTCGAACGCGCGCACCTCCTCGGCCGTCGGCAGCCGGGGCTCGCCGGTCAGGCGCACCGGGCGCAGCCCGCCGACCGTACTGAAGGCGTTCCGCTCGTGCACCTCGGGATGGGAGAGCGCGTGCAGCGCGACCGTCGGGTTGCCGGTGCGGCCCGCCCAGCAGCGCAGCGCCACCTGCTGGGCCATCGTGCCGGTCGGGAAGAACGCGGCCGCCTCCGTGCCCAGCAGCGCGGCGACCCGCTCCTCCAGCACCTCCACGATCCGGGTGCCGTACAGGTCCGCCGGCTGGTCCAGGTCGTACACCTCGGGTGCCGCCTCCTGCAGCAGGGCGAGCCGCTCGCGGATCGTGCCCCGGAAGCCCGGCCGGGACAGCACCCGCCCGGCCGCCCGGTACGCGGCCTCACGGCGCTCCCATCTCCGCAGCCGCTCCGACGCTTCCCCGCCCCGCTCCGCCGTCTCACTCATGCCCGCGATCATCCCGCGTCCCCGTCCGCACGGGCACCCGCATTTCCGCACAGGCGCACGGCGCACCGGCGTACGGAAACCCACAGGCTGTGGACGACCGGCCGTCCCCCGGAACCGATCGCGTTAACATGACGAGAAATCGTCCGGTACCCCGAGCGGACTGGAACGGGAAGGCCGCCGTCGCGTGAACACAACCCCACAGCCAGATCCCAGGGACCGCCCCGCGCGGCTCGCCGTCGGCGTCGTCGGCGCCGGACGCGTGGGCCCCGTGCTGGCCGCGTCCCTCCAGCTCGCCGGGCACCGCCCGGTGGCCGTCTCCGCGGTCTCCGACGCCTCCCGCAGACGCGCGGAGCGGATGCTCCCCGACGTGCCGGTGGTGCCGCCCGCCGAGGTCCTGGAGCGGTCCGAGCTGGTCCTGCTGACCGTCCCGGACGACGCCCTGCCCGGCCTCGTCTCCGGACTCGCCGACACCGGTGCGGTGCGGCCGGGGCAGCTGCTCGTGCACACCTCCGGGCGGTACGGGGCGAAGGTGCTCGACCCCGCCCTGCGGGCCGGTGCGCTGCCGCTGGCCCTGCATCCCGCGATGACCTTCACCGGCACCCCCGTCGACGTGCAGCGCCTCGCCGGGTGCTCGTTCGGCGTCACCGCGCCCGAGGAACTGCGGCTGGCCGCCGAGGCCCTGGTGATCGAGATGGGCGGCGAGCCGGAGTGGATCGCCGAGGAGAACCGCCCGCTGTACCACGCGGCCCTCGCGCTGGGCGCCAACCACCTGGTCACCCTCGTCGCCCAGTCCCTGGAGCTGCTGCGCACCGCCGGCGTCGGGGCCCCCGACCGGATGCTCGGCCCGTTGCTCGGCGCGGCCCTGGACAACGCCCTGCGCTCCGGCGACGCGGCCCTCACCGGCCCGGTCGCGCGCGGCGACGCGGGCACGGTCTCCGCGCACGTCGCCGAGTTGCGCAGGCACGCCCCGCAGACCGTCGCCGGCTACCTGGCGATGGCCCGCGCGACCGCCGACCGGGCGCTCGCCCACGGACTGCTGAAGCCGGAGCTCGCCGAGGACCTCCTCGGGGTACTCGCCGACGGAACCGACGGAACCACCGGCACCGACGGCACCACCGGCACCGACGGCCCGGGGGAGACCCGATGAGCAGCACCGGCCGCCCCGCCCCCCACACCAGCCGCACCACGACGCGCGCGTCCCGGAACGGAGTCGCCCGATGACCACCACCCTGCTGCGCACCGCCGGCGAACTGCACGCCCGCACGCGTACGGGCCGCCGCGCCGTCGTGATGACCATGGGCGCCCTGCACGAGGGCCACGCCACGCTGATCCGCACCGCGCGCCGGATCGCGGGCCCCGGGGGCGAGGTCGTGGTCACCGTCTTCGTCAACCCGCTCCAGTTCGGCGCGGGCGAGGACCTCGACCGCTACCCGCGCACCCTGGACGCCGACCTCGGGCTCGCCGGGCAGGCGGGCGCCGACGTCGTCTTCGCCCCCGCCGTCGACGAGGTCTACCCGGGCGGCGAACCCCAGGTCCGGATCAGCGCCGGGCCCATGGGCGAGCGCCTGGAGGGCGCCGCACGCCCCGGACACTTCGACGGCGTGCTCACCGTCGTCGCCAAGCTGCTGCACCTCACCCGGCCCGACGTCGCCCTCTACGGCCAGAAGGACGCCCAGCAGCTCGCCCTGATCCGGCGCATGGTGCGGGACCTGAACTTCGGCGTCGAGATCGTCGGCGTGCCCACCGTCCGCGAGGAGGACGGGCTCGCCCTGTCCAGCCGCAACCGCTACCTCTCGCCCCTGGAGCGGCACACCGCGCTCGCCCTGTCCCGGGCACTGTTCGCGGGCCGCGACCGGCACGCCGCCCAGGAGGCGCTGCGCGCGCGTGCCCGCGAGGTGCCCGCCTCGCACGGACGGGCGGAGGCGCTCAGCGCCATGGGGGAGTCCCGCGCGGCGGCCGACGCGCACGCCGTCGCCACGACCACCGGCGGCCCGGCGGCCGTCCTCGCCGCCACCCGCCTGGTCCTCGACGAGGCCGCCCGCCTCGACCCGCCCCTCGTCCTGGACTACCTGGCCCTGGTCGACCCGTCCGACTTCACCGAGATCGGCGAGGACTTCACCGGGGAGGCCGTCCTGGCCGTGGCCGCCCGGGTGGGCGGCACCCGTCTGATCGACAACATCCCGCTGACCTTCGGAACCCTCGGAGCCGCCGCGTGACCAGCACAGGCATACGACTGCACGCGCCCGCGCCCGGGTGGTCCATCGCCGCCGACGTGGTGGTCGTCGGCTCCGGCGTCGCCGGCCTCACCGCGGCCCTGCGCTGCGAGGCCGCCGGCCTGACCACCGTCGTCGTCACCAAGGCCCGGCTCGACGACGGCTCCACCCGCTGGGCCCAGGGCGGCATCGCCGCGGCCCTCGGCGAGGGCGACACCCCCGCGCAGCACCTGGACGACACCCTGGTCGCGGGCGCGGGCCTGTGCGACGAGGAGGCGGTCCGCCTCCTGGTCACCGAGGGCCCCGACGCCGTGCGCCGGCTGATCGCCACCGGCGCGCGGTTCGACGAGTCCGCCGAGGGCGGGCTGGAGCTCACCCGCGAGGGCGGCCACCACCGCCGCCGCATCGCCCACGCGGGCGGCGACGCCACCGGCGCGGAGATCTCCCGCGCCCTGGTCGAGGCGGTCCGCGCACGCGGAATGCGCACCATCGAGAACGCGCTCGTCCTGGACCTCCTCACGGACGCCGACGGCCGCACCGCCGGGGTCACCCTGCACGTCATGGGGGAGGGTCAGCACGACGGCGTGGGCGCCGTCCACGCCCCCGCGGTGGTCCTGGCCACCGGCGGCATGGGCCAGGTCTTCTCCGCCACCACCAACCCCGCCGTCTCCACGGGCGACGGCGTGGCCCTCGCCCTGCGCGCGGGCGCCGAGGTGAGCGACCTGGAGTTCGTCCAGTTCCACCCCACGGTCCTGTTCCTCGGACCCGAGGCGGAGGGCCAGCAGCCCCTGGTCTCCGAGGCGGTCCGCGGCGAGGGCGCCCACCTGGTGGACGCCGACGGCGTGCGCTTCATGGTCGGGCAGCACGAGCTGGCCGAACTCGCGCCCCGGGACATCGTCGCCAAGGGCATCATGCGCCGCATGCGGGAGCAGGACGCCGAGCACATGTACCTGGACGCCCGCCACTTCGGCGCCGAGATGTGGGAGCGCCGCTTCCCCACGATCCTCGCCGCCTGCCGCGCCCACGGCATCGACCCGGTCACCGAGCCCGTCCCGGTCGCCCCGGCCGCCCACTACGCCTCCGGCGGCGTCCGCACCGACTCCCACGGCCGCACCACCGTCCCCGGCCTGTACGCGTGCGGCGAGGTCGCCTGCACCGGCGTGCACGGCGCCAACCGCCT
>NZ_MSGP01000349.1 GCF_002078235.1 Streptomyces viridosporus | reverse complement strand
CCGGGCCGGCCGCCCGCGCGGCGGGGGCCCTTCCAGTGTGCCCCGCGCGGGCGGCCGGCCCGGACGGCGTGCGGTGGTCAGGGTGCGTGCCGCCAGTGCGCGGCGAGGTCGCTCCACAGGTACGCGCTCGTTTCGGCGCCCTTGAGGAGCAGGTCGAGCTCGACCTTCTCGTTGGGGGCGTGCCAGCCGTCGGACGGGACGGAGATGCCGAGGAAGAGCACGGGTGCGCCGAGGACGTCCTGCAGGTCGGCGGCCGGGCCGGAGCCGCCCTCGCGGGTGAAGCGGACGGGTTTCTCGAAGGCGCGGCCCATCGCCCGGGCCACGGACCGCAGGGCCGGGTGGTCCAGCGGCGTCAGGCACGGGCGTGTGGCGGGGCGGAAGGAGATCTCGCAGCGGATGCCCTCGGGCAGCTGTCCGGGCGCCCAGGCGAGGACGGCCTTCTGCACGTGCTCCGGGTCCTGGCCGGCGACCAGCCGGAAGGACAGCTTCACCATGGCGGAGGACGGGATGATCGTCTTGCTGCCGGGGCCCTGGTAGCCGCCGCCGATGCCGTTGACCTCCGCGGTGGGACGGGCCCAGATGCGTTCCAGCGTGCTGTATCCGGCCTCGCCCAGGGTGCCGTGGGACTTGGCGGTGCGCAGCCACCGGTGTTCGTCGAAGGGCAGCTCGGCGAAGAGCTCGCGCTCGCGGTCGGTGAGCTCGACGACGCCGTCGTAGAAGCCGGGGATCGCCACGCGCGCGTGCTCGTCGTGCAGGGCGGCGACCAGGCGGGCGGCGGCGGTGGCCGGGTTGGGGACCGCGCCGCCGAAGGAGCCGGAGTGGATGTCCTGGTCGGGGCCGTACAGCCGGATCTCGCACTCGGCGAGGCCGCGCATGCCGGTGCACACGGTGGGGGTGTCCTCGGACCACATGCCGGTGTCGGAGACGATCACGGCGTCGGCGGCGAGCCGGTCGGCGTGCTGTTCGACGAGCGCCCGGAAGTGGGGGGACCCGGACTCCTCCTCACCCTCGATCAGGAGCTTCAGGTGGACGGCCGGGGTGGTGCGGCCGGTGGTGGCGAGGTGGGCCCGGACACCGAGTGTGTGGAAGAACACCTGGCCCTTGTCGTCGGCCGCTCCGCGCGCGTACAGGCGGTTCCCCCGCACGACGGGCTCGAAGGGCTCGCTGTCCCAGCCGTCCTCGCGGGCGGCCGGCTGGACGTCGTGGTGGCCGTAGACCAGCACCGTGGGCGCGTCGGGGTCGTCGCTGGGCCACTCGGCGTAGACGGCCGGGGCGCCCGGGGTCTGCCAGACCTCGGCGGTCGGGAAGCCGGTCCTGCGAAGTTCGGCGGCGAGCCAGTCGGCGCTGCGGCGCACGTCGGGCGCGTGGTCGGGCCGGGCCGACACGGAGGGGATGCGCAGCCATGCGGTGAGGTCGTCGAGGAAGGCGGAGCGGTGCTGTGCGATGTACGTGCGGACGGCGCTGACGGCACTGTCAACGGGCTGGCTCATACTCACGAGCCTATCGGCCCGCGCCGGTGTCCTCGGAGTGCGGTATCTCACCGGGCACCTCGTCGGACGGATCCGGGAGCAGCAGCCGCTCCAGCGCGGCCCGGTCGGGCAGGGGGTCGGGGCGTTCGACCTCGCCGGTGCGCACGTACAGGAAAGCGGCGCCGACGGATTCCGGGGGGACGCCCTGCTGTTCGGCCCAGGCGAGCCGGTACACGGCGAGCTGGAGCGGGTCGGCGGTACGGGCGCGGCCGGTCTTCCAGTCGACGATCTCGTACCTCACCCCGTCCCCGTCGCCCTCCTTGTAGACGGCGTCGATGCGACCCCGGACGACGCGTCCGGCGATCGACAGCTGGAAGGGGGCCTCCACGCGGTAGGGGGTCCGGTGGGCGTACTCGGTGCGTTCGAAGGCGTCCTTGAGGGCCTGGAGGTCGCGCTCGTCGGCGATCTCGGCCGTGCTGCCGGGCAGCTCGTCCGGCTCCAGCATGGGCAGGGTGAGTTCCTCGAAACGGGCCTCGACCCAGGCGTGGAAGCGGGTGCCGCGGCGTGCGGCGGGCTGCGGCGGGCGGGGCATGGGGCGGGCCAGTTCCCGCGCGAAGCCGTCCGGGTCGGCGGCCAGGCGCATCAGCTCGGAGGCGGTGAGCGAGGCGGGCAGCAGGACCTCGGTGACGCTCGCACGGGTGTGCAGCAGTTCTCCGGCGAGGGCGTCGAGGTCGCGGTCCCAGGAGGCGACGGTGCGGGCCTCCTCCGGGGTGAGCCGGGGTGCTCCGGTCTCCTCGGCGGAGCGGGGCCGCGGGGTGCCGCCGGGCCGTCCCGCCTCCTCCGCGGGGGCCGGGTGCGGGGCGCCGGCGGGGCGGGTGCCCTCCGGTGCGCCGGGGTCCGCGAGGGGTCCCGCGGTGGATTCGGGGGCCGTCGCCTGGTGCGGGATGGTGGGGCGGTCGGTGGTCCAGGAGTCCCAGTCGTCCGGATCGTCGGCCGGGAAGGGGGCGTCCTCCGCGGGGAAGTCCGCGGGGAAGTCCGCGGGGAAGGCGTCCTCGTCGTCCGGTGGCGGCGGCCAGTCGGGGTCGTCGTAGGTGTCCGGGTCGTGTACGGCCGTGGGGTGGTCGTCGGGGTGGGCGGCGAGGTGGTCGAGGTGGGCGAGGACGGTCTCGGCGGCCGCGCGGCGGCGGGCGAGGGCGTCGTCGTCCAGGGGCAGGGGCCACACCCGGTCGTCGGTGACCCGGTGCAGGGCGGGGTTCTCCTCGTCCTCGGTGGGCTCGTCGGCCCACGCCTCGATCTCGCCGTACCCGGCGGCGCAGTGCTCGTGGAGGGCCTGGAGGAACGCGGAGGGGCCGCGCGGTTTCTTCTGGCTGGGCCCCCACCAGTGGCCGGAGCCGAGCAGGAGGGAGCGGGGACGGGTGAAGGTGACGTAGCCGAGGCGGAGTTCCTCGGTGTGCTGGTGCTCCTTCATCGCCTCGTGGAAGGCCTTCAGGCCCCGGGAGTCCCAGGAGGTGACGTCGGGCAGGGTGTCGGCGTCGCCGCGCAGCGCGTGCGGCAGCACCTTGCCCTGGGCGGTCCACTTCTCGCGGCCCTGGCCGCTGGGGAAGGTGCCCGTGACCAGTCCGGGGACGGCCACGACGTCCCACTCCAGGCCCTTGGACTTGTGCGCGGTGAGCACCTTGACGGTGTTCTCGCCGCCGGGCAGGGCGTTGTCGAGGCCCTTCTCGTACTGGGCGGCGGTGCGCAGGAAACCGAGGAAGGCGAGCAGGGTGGCCTCGTTGTCGCCGGCGGCGAAGGAGGCGGCGACGTCGAGGAAGTTGGACAGGGTCTCCCGTCGGCGGGCGGCCAGGGCGTGCGGGGACGCCGACAGTTCGACCTCCAGGCCGGTGACGGCGAGCACGCGGTGCAGGACGTCCATGAGCGGGTCGGCCAGACAGCGGCGCAGGTCGCGCAGTTCGGCGGCCAGGCGTGCGAAGCGCACGCGCGCGTCGGGCGAGAAGGGCAGCCCGTCGTCCCCCCGGTCCTCCAGGGGTGTCTCCAGGAACGTGTCGAGGGCGTCGGCGAGCGAGGTCACCTCCGACGGGTCGACGCCCTCGACGGCCTCGGCGAGCCGCCGGTCGGGGTCGTCGTCCCGCACGCGTGCGGAGGACACCAGCAGCCGTGCGCGGCGCCCCAGCAGGGCGAGGTCGCGCGGGCCGATGCGCCAGCGCGGGCCGGTCAGCAGTCGTACGAGGGAGGCGTTGGCGCCGGGGTCCTGGAGGACCTCGCAGACGGCGACGAGGTCGGCGATCTCGGGCAGGTGCAGCAGCCCGGACAGGCCGACCACCTCGACGGGGACGTCCCGGGCCACCAGCGCGCCCTGGATCTCGGCGAAGTCGGTCGCCGTGCGGCAGAGCACGGCGATCTCGCCGGGCGCCTTCCCGGTGCGCACCAGGTGGGCGACGGAGTCGGCGACCCAGTCGATCTCCTCGGCGTGGGTGCGCAGCAGGGCGCAGCGCACGATGCCGTCGCGTTCGGCGCCGGGGGCCGGGCGGAGGGCCTCCACGCCCTCGTGCCGGGCGCGCAGGGGTTCGGCGAGGCCGTTGGCGAGGTCCAGCAGACGGCCGCCGCTGCGGCGGTTCTCGCTGAGCGACTGGCGGGTGGCGGGGCGGCCGTCGGCGTGGGCGAAGTGCTCGGGGAAGTCGTCGAGGTTGGCGACGGAGGCGCCGCGCCAGCCGTAGATCGCCTGGCAGGGGTCGCCGACGGCGGTCACCGGGTGGCCGGTGCCGTGGCCGAAGAGGCCGGCCAGCAGGACGCGCTGGGCGACCGAGGTGTCCTGGTACTCGTCGAGGAGGACGACGTGGAACTCGTCGCGCAGGGCGCGGCCCACCTCGGGGACCGCGGCGAGCCGGGCCGAGAGGGCGATCTGGTCGCCGAAGTCGAGCAGGTCGCGTTCGCGTTTGGCGGCCCGGTAGCGCAGCACGAGGTCGGCGAGCTCGCGCCGTGCGGCGGCCGCTTCGGGGACCTTGCGCAGCTCGGCGTTGGTGAGTCTGGTGTTCTCCAGGGTGCGCAGCAGTTCGGCGTCGTGGGCGCGCAGGTCCTCGGGGCGCACGAGGTGCTCGGCGAGTTCGGCGTCGAGGGCGAGGAGGTCCCCGACCAGGTCGGGGAAGGAGCGGGTGAGGGCCGGATAGGGGCCGGGGGCCTCGCGCAGCACCCGTGCGGCGAGCTGGTAGCGGGTGGCGTCGGCGAGCAGGCGGGAGGACGGCTCCAGGCCGATGCGCAGGCCGTGGTCGGTCAGGAGGCGGCCCGCGAAGGCGTGGTAGGTGGAGATCACCGGCTCGCCCGGTGGGTTGTCCGGATCGATGACGTCCGGATCGGTGACGCCGGCCTTGATCAGCGCCTTGCGGACGCGTTCGGCGAGTTCACCGGCGGCCTTGTTGGTGAAGGTGAGGCCGAGCACCTGTTCGGGGGCGACCCGGCCGGTGCCGACCAGCCACACCACGCGGGCCGCCATCACCGTGGTCTTGCCCGATCCGGCTCCGGCCACGATCACCTGCGGGGCGGGCGGCGCGGTGATGCAGGCCGTCTGCTCCGGGGTGAACGGGATGCCGAGGAGTTCCTTGAGCTGATCGGGGTCGGTGATGCGAGCGGGCACACGCAGAGGCTAGCCGCGGGTACCGACACCGGACGCCGAAGCACGCCCCGAGGCGGAGAAACCGCAGCTCGGCACGGGGGGTGCGATGCGTCACGCCGGTCACTCGACCACGTGCCGGCCCTCGGGCCGGGCGCTGCAGGAGGCGCGGAAGGCGCAGTGGGCGCAGTGCTGGCCGGTGGTCGGGGTGAACCGTTCGTCGAGGACCTTGCCGGCGGCCGTGGCCAGCAGGTCGCCGACCCACTCCCCTTCCAGCGGCTGCTGGGCCTGCACCTTGGGCAGGGTCTCGCCGCCGTCCCGCACGGCGGCCCCCTGGCGCAGCTGGACGAGTTCGGCGCCGCCGGGTTCGGGGCGCGCCCCGCCGAAGACCTCGTCGACGGCTCCCTCGCGCACGGCGAGCTGGTAGACGGCGAGCTGGGGGTGGCGGGCCACCTCGGCGGAGCTGGGCGCCTGCTTGCCGGTCTTGAAGTCGACGACGTAGGCGCGGCCGTCGCCGTCGGTCTCGACGCGGTCCATCTGGCCGCGGATGCGGACCTGGTAGTCGCCCGCTTCCAGGGTGACGTCGAAGTCGTGCTCGCCGGCCACCGGGGTGCGTCCGGCGCGGTCCATGACGTGCCACTTCAGGAAGCGTTCGAGCGCGACGCGCGCGTTCTCCTTCTCCTGCGCCGACTTCCACGGCGCGTCGAAGGCCAGCGCGTTCCACACGGAGTCGAGGCGTTCCATGAGGACGTCGAGATCGGCCGGGGTGTGTCCGGAGGCCACCTCGTCGGCCAGGGCGTGCACCACGTTGCCGAAGCCCTGGGCAGCGGTCGCGGGGGCGTCGGCCTTCACCTCGCGGCCCAGGAACCACTGCAGGGCGCAGGTGTGGGCGAGCTGCTCGAGGGCGCTGCCGGAGAGCACGACGGGCTGGTCGCGGTTCCGCAGCGGCACCCTGGACTCGGTCGGCTCGAACATGCCCCACCAGCGGTAGGGGTGCGCGGCCGGGACGAGCGGGCGGCCGTCGTCGTCGGCGAGGGCCGCGAGCCGGGCCAGCCGGTGGGCCGCGGCCCGGCGCAGGGCGTCCGAGGCGCGCGGGTCGACCGTGGTGGCGCGCAGTTCGGCGACGAGCGCGGCCACGGACAGGGGGCGGCGCGGGCGCCCGGTGACGTCCCGGGGTTCGACGCCGAGCTCGGTCAGGAACCGGGAGGGCTGGTCGCCGTCGTCCGCGGGCGCCTTCACGGCCGTCACGACCAGGCGTTCCCGTGCGCGCGTGGCGGCCACGTAGAACAGGCGGCGCTCCTCGGCGAGCAGGGCGCCCGGGGTGAGGGGTTCGGCGAGTCCGTCGCGGCCGATGCGGTCGGCCTCCAGCAGGGAGCCGCGCCGGCGCAGGTCCGGCCACAGGCCCTCCTGGACGCCGGCCACGACGACCAGGTTCCACTCCAGGCCCTTGGAGCGGTGCGCGGTCATCAGGCGCACCGCGTCGGGGCGCACGGCGCGCCGCGTGAGGGTGTCGGCGGCGATGTCCTCGGCCTCGATCTCCTCCAGGAAGTTCAGGGCGCCGCGGCCACCGGTGCGCTCCTCCGCACGGGCCGCGGTCGCGAACAGCGCGCACACGGCGTCGAGGTCCCGGTCGGCGTTGCGTCCGGCCGCGCCGCCGCGCCGGGCGGCGCGCTCCAGGCGCTGGGGCCACGGTGTGCCGTCCCACAGGTCCCACAGGGCCTCCTCGGCCGTGCCGCCGCCGGCCAGACGCTCCCGGGCCTTGCGCAGCAGCGCGCCGAGGCGCTGGGCGCCCCGCGCGTACGCGGGGTCGTGCACGGTCAGCCGCTCCGGCTCGGCCAGCGCCCGCGCGAGCAGTTCGTCCGAGGGCGGCGGCAGCGGGTTGCCCGCGGCCCGCTCCTCCTCGCGCAGGGCCCGGCCGAGGCGGCGCAGATCGGCGGCGTCCATGCCGGCGAGGGGGGAGGTGAGCAGGGTGCGGGCGGTCTCGGTGTCGAGCCAGCACGGCTCCGGCCCTTCGCCGGTGCCGGCCCCGGGACGTTCCTCGTCCGCTCCGGGAGCGGGACGCTCCTCGGCCGCTCCGGCACCGGGAGGGTCCTCCTCCGCTCCGGGGCCGGGGCGGTCCTCGTCCGCCGCGGCTTCGCCGGCCGCCTCTTCCGCGGCCGTCCGGGCGGCCCCGGGTACGGCCCCGGCGCCCCGGCCACGGCCCTCGGCCGCCGCCGTCGCCACCGCCCGCAGGGCCGTCAGCAGCGGGGCCACCGCCGGCTCGTGGCGCAGGGGCAGGTCGTCGCCGTCGACGTCCACGGGGACGCCCGCCGACGTGAGCGCGCGGCGGACCGCGGGGAGGGTGCGGGAGCCGGCGCGCACCAGGACGGCCATGTCCCTCCAGGGGAGGCCGTCCTCCAGGTGGGCCCGGCGCAGGATGTCGGCGATGTTGTCCAGCTCGGTGCCGGGCGTCGGGTAGGTGTACACCTCGACCCGGCCGCCCTCCCGCGCGGCCGTCAGCTCCCGGTGGGCGCGGACCTTCTCGGCGGGCAGGCGGGACAGCGGCATGCGCTGGGTCACCAGCCGGGTGGCGGCCAGCAGGGCGGCGCCGGAGCGGCGCGAGGTGCGCAGCACCCCGACCGGGGCCGGGCGGCCGTCCGCGCGGCGGAACGCGTACGGGAACTCCAGGATGCCGTTGACGTCCGCGCCGCGGAAGGCGTAGATCGACTGGTCGGGGTCGCCGAAGGCGACGAGGGTGCGCCCGCCGCCGGCCAGGGCGCGCAGCAGCCGCACCTGGGCCGGGTCGGTGTCCTGGTACTCGTCGACGTAGACGGCGTCGTACCGCGCGGTGAGCTGCCGGGCGGTCTCGGGACGGCGGGCGAGGAGCACCGCGCGGTGGACCAGTTCGGCGTAGTCGAGCACGCCCTGGAGGTCGAGGACGTCGAGGTACTCGGCGAGGAAGGCGGAGGCGGCGCGCCAGTCGGGGCGTCCGATGCGGCGGGCGAAGGCGTTCAGGGCCTCGGGGTCGAGACCGAGTTCCCGGCTGCGGGCGAGCACCGCGCGGACCTCGTCGGCGAAACCGCGGGTGGTCAGGCAGGCGCGCAGTTCGTCCGGCCAGCGCACGTGGGCGAGGCCGAGCCGTTCCAGATCGGCCTGGCCGGCGAGCAGTTCCCGGACGGTGACGTCCTGCTCGGGGCCCGACAGCAGCCGCAGCGGTTCCACGAAGAGGTCGCTGTCCTGGTGGGCGCGGATCAGGGCGTAGCAGAACGAGTGGAACGTGGTCGCCTGCGGGGCCCGCGCGGCACCCATGCGCAGGGCCATGCGGTCGCGCAGCTCGACGGCCGCCCTGCGGCTGAACGTCAGCACCAGGACGCGCTCGGGGTCCCCGCCGCGGGCGATCCGCGCGGCCACGGACTCGACGAGCGTGGTGGTCTTGCCGGTGCCCGGACCTGCGAGAACGAGCAGCGGTCCGGTCTCGTGGTCAACCACGGAGCGCTGCGCGGCGTCCAGTCGAGGGGGATTCACGCGGGTCGGCGGGGTACGGACCAGTCGATGAGCGCCACGGCTCCCCCGCCGCACCTGGGGGTGCGACAGGCCGCTGGTGGAGGAAGAGGAGCTCACGTGGTTCGCCGGTCCTGGTGGGTGTGCGGTGGGGCGGTCCGCCGCGTGTGGAGGGCGGTGGACCCGGGGGTGGAGGGGATGCGCGCGGCCGACGCTACGCCGCCGAAAAGCGCGGAAGCAGGACTTCCGCTTCTTCTCTCGCGGCACGCACGGCACATCCGCCCCTCCGCCCACGAACGTACGTCATGTCAGGGACGTGCCCCCTTTCCCCTTCACGGATCACGGGTCACACGGCGACGCGCGCGATGGCGGAAGCTGTCAGGTGTGACCCTCGGTGCGCCCACCGCCGTCCCACCGCGCACGTCTCATGTCGAGGCGCGGCACGTGGTCCGCCGCGGCCCGGCCCGCCTCCTTCAGGGGCGTGCCCTCCACGCGGTAGTGGCCGAGCGCCCTTTGTTCGTGACCCGGCAGCAGGACCCCGTCCGCACGGACGACGCGCCACCACGGGACGGCTCCTCCGTAGAGGGCCATCACGCGCCCGACCTGCCGGGGGCCGCCCTCGTCCAGCCACTCCGCCACGTCGCCGTACGTCATGACACGGCCCGGCGGGATCAGCTCGGCCACCTCGAGGACCCGCTCGGCGTACTCGGGCAGGGCGTGCGGGTGCTCCGGGACGGCATCGGGCGGAAGGCTCTCCTGACTCACCCGGTCCATCCTGCACCACCCCACCGACAACGCCCCGCGCCCGCGCGCGTGCGCCCGTCTCGCCCCGGGGCACCGGCTTCGGGCAGACTGTGCGGCCCGCATATGGACCCTGATGCCCCCTTGTGCCGGTACGGCATGCCACCATCGTGCGGGCGGTGACTGGTGATACGAGACCAAGAAGAGACGATGAAGCAGCAGGGCGCACACCCCGGGAACACGGGGGGCACCCCTGACGCCTCGTCGCACCCGGACACCGCGAACGCCGACACGCAGGACGCCGAGACGAAGGGCGCCGGCACCGGGGCGGCCGGGAAGAAGGCCGCTCTGGACACCGACGGCACCGACGACGCCGACACGGCGTACATCGACGAGGTCGAGGGCGACGAGCCCCTGCTCCCCGCACGGGTGCACCGCCCGTCCGACCTCATGCGGCTCCTCGTGGGCGTCCTCGCCGTCGTGGTGCTGCTGGCGATCGCCGCGTTCGCCCACGGCACCACCTCGGGCCTGGAACAGGACATCACCAAGGGCACCGGGCAGGCGCCCGACCTGCTCATCAAGATCGCGGGTCTGGCCTCCAGCATCGCGATCCTCCTGGTGCCGGTCGCCTTCGCCATCGAACGCCTGATCAAACGGGACGGGCTGCGGATCGCCGACGGCGTGCTCGCCGCCGTGCTCGCGCACGGCGTGACACTCGCCACGGACCTGTGGGTCGCGCGGGCCGCCCCCGACTCGATCCAGGAGGCGCTCACCCAGCCCTCCCCCGGCGACATCCACGCCCTGACCGATCCGGTGCACGGCTATCTGGCCCCGGTCATCGCGTACATGACGGCCGTCGGCATGTCCCGCAGACCCAAATGGCGCGCGGTGCTGTGGGTGGTCCTGCTCCTCGACGCCTTCTCCATGCTCGTCACCGGGTACACCACCCCGTTCTCGATCATCCTGACGGTGCTGATCGGCTGGACCGTCGCCTACGGCACCCTCTACGCGGTCGGCTCGCCCAATGTGCGCCCCACCGGCCGGACCCTGATGGCGGGCCTGCGGACCGTCGGGTTCCACCCGGTGAGCGCGTCCCGCGTGGAGTCCGGCGACGCCCCCGAGACCGGGGACCGGGGACGCCGGTACTTCGTCACCCTGGAGGACGGTCCGCCGCTGGACGTGACGGTGGTCGACCGCGAGCAGCAGGCGCAGGGCTTCTTCTACCGCGCGTGGCGCAACCTGACCCTGCGCGGCTTCGCCACCCGCAGCAGCCTCCAGTCGCTGCGCCAGGCCCTGGAGCAGGAGGCGCTGCTGGCGTACGCGGCCATCGCGGCCGGCGCCGACGCGCCCAAGCTGATCGCGACCTCCGAGCTCGGCCCCGACGCGGTCATGCTCGTCTACGAGCACACCGGCGGGCGCACCCTCGACTCACTGGCGGACGAGGAGATCACCGACGAACTGCTGCGCGACGCCTGGCACCAGGTACGGGCGCTGCAGTCCCGCCGCATCGCGCACCGCAGGCTGGTGGGCGACGCGATCCTGGTGGACCGCTCCGGCACGGTGATCCTCACCGACCTGCGCGCCGGCGAGATCGCGGCCGGCGATCTGCTGCTGCGCATGGACGTCTCCCAGCTGCTCGTGACGCTGGGCCTCAGGGTGGGCGCCGAACGGGCGGTGGCATCCGCGCTGAGCGTCCTCGGCCCCGACGCCGTGGCGGACTGCCTGCCGATGCTCCAGCCCATCGCGCTGAGCCGCTCCACGCGGGCGACCCTGCGCAGGCTCGCCCGGGAACGGGCGGAGCGCGAGCGCGAGGCGGTCCTGGAGGCCTCCCGGCAGTCCCGCCTGCTCCGCGCGGAGCAGGCCGCCGCCGGCGAGACCGACCGGCCCGTGCTCGAGAAGCCCGACAAGAAAGCCGTGCGCGCGGAGCAGCGGGCCGAGAAGCGGGCCATCGACGAGGCCCTGGAGGAGGCACGCGAGGAGGACCTCCTCACCCAGATCCGGCACGAGGTGCTGCGGATCAGGCCGCAGGCCCCGGTCGAACCGGCCCGCCTGGAGCGGGTGCGGCCGCGCACGCTGATCAGTTTCATCGCCGGCGCGATCGGCGCGTACTTCCTGCTGACCCAGCTCGCCCACATCGAGTTCGGGCCGTTGATCGCAGGCGCCGAGTGGGGATGGGTGGCCGCGGCCGTGCTGTTCTCGGCGGGCAGCTACTTCGCGGCCGCCCTGGCGCTGCTGGGGTTCGTGCCGGAGCGGGTGCCGTTCCTGCGGACGGTGGCGGCACAGGTCGCCGGGTCGTTCGTGAAGATCGTCGCCCCGGCGGCGGTGGGCGGTGTGGCCCTGAACACGCGCTTCCTCCAGCGCGCGGGGGTACGGCCGGGGCTCGCGGTGGCGAGTGTCGGCGCGTCCCAGCTGTTCGGGCTGGGCTGTCACATCCTGATGCTGCTGTCCTTCGGCTATCTGACCGGCACCGAGAAGACGCCCTCCCTGTCGCCGTCCCGCACGGTCATCGCGGGTCTGCTGACGGTGGCGGTGCTGGTGCTGGTGGTGACCTCGGTGCCGTTCCTGCGGAAGTTCCTCGTCACGCGTGTGCGGTCGCTCTTCGCCGGAGTCGTGCCGCGCATGCTCGACGTCCTGCAGCGGCCGCAGAAGCTGGCCACCGGCATCGGCGGCATGCTGCTACTCACCGCCTGCTTCGTGATGTGCCTGGACGCCTCGATCCGGGCGTTCGGCGACGACACGGTCTCGATCAGCATCGCCAGTGTCGCCGTCGTCTTCCTCGCGGGCAACGCGCTGGGCTCGGCGGCGCCGACGCCGGGCGGGGTGGGCGCGGTCGAGGCGACCCTGACGGTCGGCCTGATCGCCGTCGGGCTCCCCAAGGAGGTCGCCGCGCCGGCGGTGCTGCTGTTCCGGCTGCTGACGCTGTGGCTGCCGGTCCTGCCGGGGTGGCTGGCCTTCAACCACCTCACGCGCAAGGAAGCGCTGTAGGGGCGGTCGCAGGAGCGCACGGGCAGCGGAGGCACGCCCCCGGAACCGGTCCCGGCCCCTCCCTCGTACGGCCCGTGTCCCGCGCGTCCCGCCCCGAACCGCCGCAGGATGGGGGCATGTCCCCTCCTTTCCGCCTGCGTGCCGCCGCCCTGACCGCCGGCGCCGTCCTGCTGCCCGCGCTGCTGGCGGGCTGCGGTGCGGACGCCGAGGACGGGAGCGCGGACCTGACGAAGCAGGAACTCGCCTGGCAGGCCTGCCCGGCCCCCTCCGAGGCACAGGGCGGGGGCCCCGCCCCTTCGCCCCTGCCGGGCGGAACCGAGTGGCAGTGCGCCACCATGAAGGTGCCCCTGGACTGGGACGAGCCCGAGGGCGACACCATCGGCCTCGCGCTGATCCGGGCGAGGACGAGCGGGAAGGCGAGCGAGCGCATCGGATCCCTGATCTTCAACTTCGGTGGCCCGGGCGGCTCCGGCGTCACCGCGCTCCCCGCGTTCGGCGAGGACTACGCGACCCTGCGCACCCGCTACGACCTGGTGAGCTTCGATCCCCGCGGAGTCGGCCGCAGCGCGCCCGTGATCTGCGAGAACAACCAGCAGCTCGACGCGTACTTCCAGCAGGACGCGACCCCCGACGACGGCGCCGAGCGGGCCGAGCTCCTGGACAACACCAAGGGATTCAACGCGGCCTGCGAGAAGAACTCCGCACGGGTCCTGCCGCACGTGCGCACCACCGAAACCGCCCGCGACCTCGACCTGATGCGCCAGGTCCTCGGCGACGACGAGCTGCACTACTTCGGCATCTCCTACGGCACCGAACTCGGCGGCGTCTACGCCCACCTGTTCCCGAAGAAGGTGGGCCGGGCGGTGTTCGACGCGGTCGTCGACCCCACGCAGAACCCGGAGCAGGGCTCGCTCGGGCAGGCACGGGGCTTCCAGCTCGCGCTCGACAACTACGCCGAGCACTGCGTCTCCCAGGTCGAGGACTGTCCCGTCGGCGACAGCGCACAGGACGTGAAGGACCGTATCGCCACGTTCCTGAAGGACCTCGACGCCGAGCCGATCCCCGGCATCGCCCCGCGCGAGCTGACCCAGACCGCGGCGACCGGCGGTATCGCCCAGGCCCTGTACTCGCAGGACCTCTGGGGGTTCCTCACCGACGGTCTCGAAGAGGCCTACAACGGCGACGGGACGATCCTGATGGTGCTGTCCGACTCGCTGAACGGGCGCAACCAGGACGGCGAGTACAGCAACCTCGTCCCCGCCAACGTCTCCATCAACTGCGCCGACGACAAGCCCCGTTACAGCACCGAGGACGTGGAGCGCAGTCTGCCCGAGTTCCGGGCCGCGTCCGAGCTGTTCGGCGAGTACCTGGCGTGGGGGCTGATCGGCTGCACCGACTGGGCGGTTCCGGGGGCCGTCGACCATCCCGAGGTGAGCGCCCCCGGCGCGGCCCCGATCCTGGTGATCGGCAACACCGGCGACCCCGCCACGCCGTACGAGGGGGCGCACAGGATGGCGCAGGCGCTGGGTGAGGGGGTCGGTGTCGAGCTGACGTACGAGGGGCAGGGACACGGGGCCTACGACAGCAAGAACCGGTGCGTGCAGGACGCGGTGCACGGCTATCTCCTGGACGGAGAGGTGCCGAGGGCCGGCACCGTCTGCTCCGAGCAGGCACCGAACCACTCCTGAGCAGGCACCGGACTGCAGAACCACAGGTCAGAGCGTTATCCACAGAGCGCCCCGGCAGGAGGCGGGTCTGCCTACCATGGCGTGACCGCCATCCGCGGCACGGTGCGGACGGCCAGGCGAGGGGGGAAGCGTCACATGACGCGCATCACACGGTGGGCGGCTCTGACGGCCGCCGCCGCACTGCTGACGGCGGGCTGCAGCGGCGGCCCGTCCGGTGACGACGGCGAGAACGACGGCAGGAGCGGCAACAAGAACGACGGGACGGCGCTCGACTGGGGACGCTGCAAGGCCTCGGGGGGCGCCCCCGCCCCGGGTGGCGACTGGCAGTGCGCCACGCTCCGGGTGCCGCTGGACTGGTCGGAGCCCGACGGTGCCACGATCGGGCTGGCGCTGATCCGGGCGAAGGCCACGGGGGACGACCGCCTCGGCTCGCTGCTGTTCAACTTCGGCGGCCCGGGCGGCTCGGGCGTGTCCATGATGCCGTCCTACGCCGGCACCGTCGCCGAGTTGCGCGAGCGGTACGACCTGGTGAGCTGGGATCCGCGCGGCGTGGCCGCCAGCGAGGGCGTCCGCTGCCGGAGCGACCGGGAGATCCAGGCGGCCGAATCGTCGGTGGACGGCACCCCGGACACACCGGCCGAGGAGCGGACGTACTTCGAGGACGCCGCCGACTTCGGCAAGGGCTGCCGGAAGGCCGCCGGGAAGCTGATGGCCCATGTGTCGACCACCGACACCGCCCGCGACATGGACCGCATCCGGCAGGTCCTCGGCGACGACAGGCTGAACTACTTCGGCATCTCCTACGGCACCGAACTCGGCGGCGTCTACGCCCACCTGTTCCCGAAGAAGGTGGGCCGGATGACGCTCGACGCGGTGGTCGACCCGAGCGCCGACACGGTGGGCCACGCCAAGAACCAGACGCGCGGCTTCCAGCTGGCGCTCGACAACTACCTGAAGTCCACCGGCCGGGACCCCGAGCAGGGATCGCGCGAGATCGCGGACCTGCTGGAACGGATCGACGCGGAACCGCTGCCGACGTCCTCGTCCGGGCGGAAGCTGACGCAGACGCTGGCCCTGACCGGCATCGTCCTGCCGCTCTACAGCCAGGCGAGCTGGCCGGCGCTGACCAGCGCGCTGCGGGCGGCGGAGGAGGGGGACGGCTCGAAGCTGCTGGCGCTGGCCGACGGCTACAACGACCGCGACGCCTCGGGTCGCTACGGCACGACGACCCACTCGCAGCGGGTCATATCGTGCCTGGACGACAAACAGCGGCCGACCGCGGCACAGGCGAGGAAGCTGCTGCCGGAGTTCGAGGAGATCTCGCCCGTCTTCGGGGCCTTTCTCGGCTGGGACACGGCCGGCTGGTGCCACGACTGGCCGGTGCCCGGGCAGCACGACACCCCGGAGGTGAGCGCGCCGGGCGCGGCCCCGATCCTGGTGATCGGCAACACCGGCGACCCGGCGACCCCGTACGAGGGCGCCCGGAGGATGGCGGACGAGCTGGGCGAGGACGTCGGTGTGGTGCTCACCTGGAAGGGCGAGGGCCACGGCGCGTACGGCAGTGGGAGCGACTGCGTCGACTCCGCGGTGAACGCGTACCTCCTGGACGGCACCGTGCCCGAGGACGGCAAGGTCTGCTCATGACGCGGGCGGGGGCCCCGGGCACCCGTGGCGCCCGGAGCCCCCGCTTCGGTTCCTGCTGCGACTCCGGCTCAGTAGACCGGCATCACGTTGCAGGCCGACGAGCTGAAGGGTTTCGACTTCCTCACCCGGAAGCAGATCGCCGAGCGCAGCATCCCTCGGCTGGCCTGACGCGTCCTCGCAGCGATCGAGGCCCGGGACGAAGCGAACCTGGTGTACCTGGAGCACGGCCTAAGACATCGTCTCATTTGGCGATTCTGCGGTAGCAGATGAGAGTACAGGCGATGGCGGTGAAGGCCAGGAAATGGTCGGCCTTGCGTTCGTAGCGGCGGTGCAGGCGGCGGCAGCCCGCGAGCCAGGACATGGTGCGCTCGATCGTCCAGCGGTGCCGGCCCAGCCGGGTGGAGGACTCGATGCCCTTGCGGGCGATGCGGTGCCGGATGCGCCGCTTGCGCAGCCATCGGCGCAGGTCGTCGTAGTCGTACCCCTTGTCGCCGTGCAGCTTGGCGGGCCGGCGCCGGCGCGGCCCGCGGCAGGACCGGATCGGCGGGATGCCCCGCACCAGCGGCTTCAGGGCCTGGCTGTCGTGCAGGTTGGCGCCGGAGATGCCGATGGACAGGGGCAGACCGGTCCGCTCGGTGATCAAGTGGACCTTCGAGCCTTTCTTGCCCCGGTCCACCGGATTCGGACCCGTCAGCTCCCCCCTTTCATCGCCCGCATGTTCACCGAGTCGATGGCGCACCGCGACCAGTCCAGCTCACCGCGCGAGCCCAGCTCGTCGAGGACCAGGCGGTGCAGCCTCGCCCAGACCCGGGCGGCGCTCCACTCGGTGAAACGCCGGTGCGCGGTCGGCCCCGACGGGCCGAAGACCGGCGGCAACTGCCGCCAGGTGCAGCCCGTGGTGGTCACGAAGATGATCGCCGCGAGCACCTCACGGTCGCCGTACCGGCGCCGCCCACCGCCCTGCGGCCGCGACGGAGCGGGCGGCACCACCCGCTGGAACAACTCCCACAATCCGTCCGGGACCAGCCGTTCCACGATCGTCATGCCTCAAGATTACGAGCCAAATGAGACGACGCCTAAGTGGGCGTTTACATAGGGCTCTTCCGGTATGCCTGCTTTACCCATG
>NZ_MSGP01000348.1:2937-3359 GCF_002078235.1 Streptomyces viridosporus | reverse complement strand
CGGGTCGACGCCGTCACCATCTGCGGAACGGACCTGCACATCCTCAAGGGCGACGTCCCCGAGGTCCGCCCGGGGACCGTCCTGGGGCACGAGGCGGTCGGCGAGATCGTCGAGACCGGGAGCGACGTCCGCACCGTACGTCCCGGAGACCGGGTACTGGTCTCCTGCATCTCCGCCTGCGGGCGGTGCCGTCACTGCCGCAGGGGCATGTACGGCCAGTGCCTGGACGGCGGGGGCTGGATCCTCGGTCACCTGATCGACGGGACCCAGGCCGAGTACGTCCGCGTCCCGTACGCCGACCTCTCGGTGCATCCGCTGCCCGGCACGCTCACCGGTGAGGACGCCGTGCTGCTGGCCGACATCTTCCCCACCGCCTACGAGGTGGGGGTGCTCAACGGGCGGGTGCGTCCCGGGGACACCGT
>NZ_MSGP01000348.1:0-2921 GCF_002078235.1 Streptomyces viridosporus | reverse complement strand
TGGTGCGGCCCGGCGGCCGCCTGGCCAACGTCGGGGTGCACGGCGGCCCCGCCACGCTGCACCTCGAGGACCTGTGGATCAAGAACGTCACCATCACCACGGGGCTGGTCGACACGTACTCGACGCCCACCCTGCTGCGGATGGCGGCCGCCGGCCGACTGCCCACCGGCCCCCTGGTCACCCACACGTTCCCGCTCGACCACATGCAGGAGGCCTACGACGTCTTCGGCAACGCCGCCGAGACCGGCGCGCTCAAGGTCGTCCTCGGTGTTCCGCAGCACGAGGTCGTCCCCGTGCACCCGACGCATCCGACGGTCTGACGGGGCTGTCGCCGGCCCTCGTCGGCCGGGGCCGCGCCGCGCGCGGAACGGGGCCCTTCGGCCCCTGCCGGTGAGGGCGGAGAGGGTCCACTCTGGAGGAGTGGGCACCGTGCCCCGGCGGACCGGCCGGCTCCCGGCCCGCCGGGGCGTCCGGTGCGAGCACGAGGAGGTGACGCCCCATGGCGAGGACGCACGGGGCGGAAGTCCGCAGGGTGCGGCTGTGGCGCTGGCGGAGGAACCCGCTGCGGCGCCGCAGCGATCTGATCGAGGCGTGGGTCCTGCTCGCCGTTCTCGTCCTCGCCCTGGCCGCCGCGGTGTTCGCCGCTCTGGCGGCGGCCGGAGCCGTGGACGGGGCGCTCGCCGAGCGCCGGGACCGGGCCCGTACCGTCGCGGCCGTCCTGATCGAGGACGCCGCCCACACGACGCCCGCGTCGGTGTCCGAGAACTCCGGGAACGGGGACGGCGGCGTGTGGGCCCCGGTGCGGTGGACCGCCCCGGACGGCACCCACCGCACGGGCCGGGCGGAGGTCGAGCCGAGTGACCGGGCGGGCACCGCGGTCACCGTGTGGACGGACCCCGAGGGCCGGCTCGTCTCCCGGCCGCCCGATGGTGCGGAGGCGCGGTTCCAGAGCGTCATGGCCGGTGTCACGATCGGTGCCGCCACCGCGGGAGCGGGACTGCTCGGCGCCCGGTTCGTCCGGAGCCGGCTGCAGCGGCGGCGCCTGGAGGAGTGGGAGGCCGAGTGGCGGCTGGTCGAGCCGGCGTGGCGGAAGCGCATGACGGGCTGACCGGCCGACGAGCTGACAAGCCGGCGGGCTGACGGGCCGGCGGGCTGACGGGCCGACGGCGCGACCGCGGTCGCCCGCCGCCGGTCCGCCGGTCCGGTCTCCCCGCACCTTTTTATCTGCGGAATTGCAAAATTTCGCAAGTGACTACATGCTTGCCTCGTCATCCCGTCGTAGGCCATGCGGGTGCGCCCGTCCCCGCGCCTTCCGTGCGACGGGCGCCCTGAGCCGTCGGGAAGTCGAGGAGTTGTGTCCGTACCGCTGTCACCGGCCGGGATCCGGTCCCGGATCACGTCGCTGCTGCCCACCCGTGCCGATCTGGCCCAGGCGCGGCGCGACCCGCGCCGGGACCTGCTCGCCGGCCTGACCGTCGCCGTCGTCGCGCTGCCGCTCGCGCTCGGGTTCGGTGTCTCCTCCGGACTCGGCGCCGAGGCGGGGCTGGCCACCGCCGTGGTCGCCGGGGCGCTGGCGGCGGTGTTCGGCGGTTCCCACCTCCAGGTCTCCGGTCCGACCGGGGCGATGACGGTGGTGCTGGTGCCCATCGTCGCCGACCACGGGCCCTCGGGGGTGCTCACCGTCGGGCTGATGGCGGGCGTGATCCTGGTCGCGCTGGCGCTGCTGCGGGCCGGGGGGAGCATGCGCTACGTGCCGGCGCCGGTGGTGGAGGGCTTCACGCTCGGCATCGCGTGCGTGATCGGGCTGCAGCAGGTTCCCAACGCCCTCGGCGTGCCCGTGCCCGAGGGGGAGCGGGTCCTGGTGGTCGCCTGGCGGGCGCTGGAGGACTTCGCCCGCGACCCCGGCTGGGCCTCCCCGGCGCTGGCGCTCGCGGTGGCCGCCGTGATGCTGCTCGGGGCGCGCTGGAAACCGACCGTCCCGTTCTCGATCCTGGCGGTGATCGCGGCCACCGTCGTGGTGCAGGCCGCCGGCCCGGACGGGGTGCGGCCGATCGGCGACCTGCCCGCCGGACTGCCCGCCCCCTCGCTCGCCTTCCTCGACGCCGGGGCCCTGGGCGGCCTGCTCGCGCCCGCCGTGGCCGTGGCGGCGCTGGCCGCGCTGGAGTCGCTGCTGTCCGCCTCCGTCGCCGACGGCATGACCGTCGGACAGCGGCACGACCCGGACCGCGAACTGTTCGGGCAGGGCCTGGCCAACATCGCCGCCCCGCTGTTCGGCGGCGTTCCCGCGACCGGGGCGATCGCCCGCACCGCGGTCAACGTCCGCTCCGGCGCCACCTCCAAGCTGGCCTCGCTCGCGCACGCCGCCGTCCTCGCGGTGATCGTCTTCGCGGCCGCCCCGCTGGTGTCCAGGATCCCGCTCGCCGCGCTGGCGGGCGTACTGCTGGCCACCGCGATCCGCATGGTCGAGGCCGGCTCGCTGCGCGCGATGGCCCGCGCCACCCGCTCCGACGCGCTGATCCTCGTCCTGACCGCCGTCGCCACCCTCGTGCTCGACCTCGTCCAGGCCGTGATCATCGGCCTGGCCGTCGCGGGCGTCCTCGCCCTGCGGGCGGTGGCCCGGCAGGCCCGGCTCGCCCCGGTGCCGCTCGACCGGGGCGACCACACCGAGGAGGAGCACGAGCTGCTGGCCGAGCACATCGTCGCCTACCGCATCGACGGCCCGCTGTTCTTCGCCGCCGCCCACCGCTTCCTGCTGGAACTGACCGAACTCGCCGACGTGCGCGTGGTCATCCTGCGCATGTCCCACGTGAGCGTCGTCGACGCCACCGGAGCCCTGGTCCTCAAGGACGTGGTGGCGAAACTGGGACGCCGGGGCGTCGTCGTCATGGCCTCCGGCATACGCCCCGGCCACCGCCGGGTCC
>NZ_MSGP01000347.1 GCF_002078235.1 Streptomyces viridosporus | reverse complement strand
GCCCCGTACGGGGCGGTCACGGGCCTGCCGGGAGGCCGCAGGCCGGGGAGTCAGGACTCCTGCGGCGACGTCGGCACGGCGGTGACGTCCTGCTCGGGCACGGCCTGGCCGGAGCGGATCAGCTCGATCCGCCCCATGACCTTGGAACGCAGGTCGCCCGGCACGTCGTCATGCCCGCAACACCGCTTGACCAGCTTCTTCACCGCCTGCTCGAGCCCGTACTTCTCCAGGCAGGGCGAGCATTCCTCGAAGTGGTGCTCGAACTTCGCGCAGTCGGCGTCCGGCATCTCGCGGTCGAGGAACTCGTAGAGGTGATCAAGGACCTCGCTGCAATCCGTCTCGTGCGGCTCTCCGCAGCTCATGACCCCGAGCCTTTCGCTTCGTTCGACTCTCCGGCGCCGGCCGGGACCAGTCCGCGCTCACGGGCGTAGTCCTCGAGCATGCCGCGCAGTTGACGACGGCCCCGGTGCAGCCGGGACATCACCGTACCGATGGGTGTCCCCATGATGTCGGCGATCTCCTTGTAGGCAAAGCCCTCGACGTCCGCGAGATACACGGCGATGCGGAACTCCTCGGGGATCGCCTGCAGCGCTTCCTTCACGTCCGAGTCGGGCAGGTGGTCCAGCGCCTGCGACTCCGCGGAGCGCAGTCCCGTGGACATGTGCGACTCGGCCCGCGCGAGCTGCCAGTCCTCGATGTCCTCGGCCGCGCTGCGCTGGGGTTCGCGCTGCTTCTTGCGGTACGAGTTGATGAAGGTGTTGGTGAGGATCCGGTACAGCCACGCCTTGAGGTTGGTTCCTTCGCGGAACTGGTGGAAGGACGCGTACGCCTTGGCGTACGTCTCCTGCACCAGGTCCTCCGCGTCGGCCGGGTTGCGCGTCATGCGCAGCGCGGCCGAGTACATCTGGTCGAGGAACTCGAGCGCGTCCCGCTCGAAGCGCGCGCTGCGCTCCGCGGTCGACTCCGCGCCCGTGCCGCCGCCCTGGCCCTCGGGCTGCTCCGCCTGGCCGTGTTCGGTCCCTGCGCCGGTACCGGGAACCGGACCCACCTCCTCCAGAGTTGTCGTGAGACCGAGAGCGGTCTCACCCGAATCGGAGGATAGACGACGATCCGGTCCGCCCGCCGCCCGAGCAGGGGCGGTCTTGGCCGCGTGCAGCACCGTCCAGTCGAGGTCGGTGCGGCTGCTGCGGCGCGGGCAGAAGGTGGAACCCATGCGGTGGACTTCCTCTCCTACGGCGGCGGTGCCGTTGACCGGCACATACGTCCGCCTCAACAGCGCGGGCGGTCCGGGCATTCCCGGACCCCTACCCGAGTGGGCCGGTCCACCGCACGACCGCGTCCGTGACGACCGCCAGGGCCTCCTCCTGCGTGATGCCCGCCCGCCCGGGCACGGCGAGGCCGTGGTCGCCGTGCGGTACCTCCACCAGCTCGTACGTCCCCTCGGGAAACTCCCCGGGCCTGCCGAACGGGTCGTTGCCGCCCTGGACGACGAGGGTGGGCACCCCGGCGCCGAGCAGCTCGTCGGCGCGGGACCTCTCGGGCCGGCCCGGCGGGTGCAGGGGGAAGCTCAGGGCGAGCACGGCGCGGGCGCCCAGTTCACCGGCCGTGCGGCAGGCCACCCGGGCCCCCGCGCTGCGCCCGCCCGCGATCACCGGCAGACCGGTCCCGGTCAGCGCGGGCCAGACGCCGCGCCAGCCGACGTCGAGGGTCTTCGGCGCCGGGGCCACCTTCCGGCCGGCCACGCGCCAGGGCTGCTCGACGAGGGCCACGGTCACGCCGTGGGCGGGCAGGGCGGCGGCGAGGGCCCTCAGGTCCCGGGCCTCGATGCCGCCGCCGGCGCCGTGGCCCACCGCCAGCACGAGGCGCGCGTCGCGCCCGGCACGGTGCCAGGTGATGCGGGCGGGGCCGGCGTCCGTCTCGACGGTTTCGGCGGTTTCGGCGGTTTCGGCGGTTTCGACGGGCTCGGCGGACTCGGCGGGCTCGGTGGCCGCGTCAGGGGTACCGGGGGTTTCGGGGATCACGTCAGAAGAGTGTGCCCTCCTCCGGTGCGGCCAGCTCCGTCAGCAGCTCCGGGCCGTTGTTGCGGACATTGCTGACCGCCGTGGCGACCGGGTAGGCGCGCATCAGGCCGGGAGGCGGCGGGGCGAGCAGTCCGCGCAGGTCCTCCACGTCCGTGCGGGAGGGGTCCAGCCAGCCGTCCCAGCGGTCCGGTGTGAGCATGAGCGGCATCCGCGGGTGGATCTCGGCCAGGGTGTGCGGGCCGTCCTCCGGCGAGACCGCGAGCGGGCTGCTCTCCGCCTCGGTGGTGATGACGGTGCACGTCGCCCACCAGGCCTGCGGGTGGTCGTCCGGCAGCGTCCGGTCCCGCCAGAACTCGTACAGCCCGGCCATCGCGAAGACCGAGCCGTCCGCCGGCGTCACGAAGTACGGCTGCTTGCGGGGGCGCTTCTTCTTCCCCTCGACCTCCAGGTCCCGCTCCTGCTTGCCGGTGACCCACTCGTAGTAGCCGTCGGCGGGCAGGATGCAGCGCCGGGTGGCGAAGGCGCGCCGGTAGGAGGGCTTCTCGTGGACGGTCTCCGCGCGTGCGTTGATCATCCGGGCGGCGCCCTCGGGCGTCTTCGACCACGAGGGGACCAGGCCCCACCTCAGCCTGCGCAGCTGTCGGACCGGCCGCGGGTCGTCCACGCCCTTCAGGGGGCGGTCGAGCACGGCGTAGACCTCCTTGGTGGGGGCCACGTTGTAGTCGGGCCCCAGGGCCTCCTCCGGCTCCCTCGGCTCCGTCCCCCGGTCGCTCGACTCCGCTCGAGCAGAGGGGACCCCCACCTCGATCCCGAAGATCCCCGCGAGCTCCTCGGGACTGCGACTCGCTGCATACCGTCCGCACATACGTGCAACACTGCCAGACTCCGCACGCGCAGGCAGAGGGAACCGACGGGAACACATGGAGAGCACCGCCAGCATGGTCAGCACCGCGTCCGCCTCGCTCACCTCCCTCTGGGACGAGATCTCCGGCACCCAGCCCGACCCGGACCTGTGGGTGGTCGCCGCCGCCCTGGCCGCCGCGCTGACCGTCGTCGTACCGCACCGGCTGTGGCGGCTCTCGCGCAACGCCATCACCATCGCCCACGAGGGCGGCCACGGGCTCGTGGCCCTGCTCACCGGCCGCACCCTGACCGGGATACGCCTGCACTCGGACACCAGCGGCCTGACCGTCAGCCGCGGCAAACCGCACGGCATCGGCATGATCCTGACCGCGGCGGCCGGTTACACCGCTCCCCCGCTGCTGGGCCTGGGCGGCGCCGCGCTGCTCGGCACCGGACGCATCACGCTGCTGCTGTGGCTGGCGACGGCGCTGCTGATCGCGATGCTGGTGATGATCCGCAACGCGTACGGGGCGCTGACCGTGCTGCTCACCGGCGGTACGTTCGTGGCCGTGTCCTGGCTGACCGGCCCCCAGGTGCAGGCGGCGTTCGCGTACGCCGTGGTGTGGTTCCTGCTGCTGGGCGGGGTCCGCCCGGCCTTCGAGCTGCAGGCCAAGCGGGCGCGCGGGGGCGCGGGCGACTCGGACGCGGACCAGCTGTCCCGGCTCACGCACACACCGGCGGGACTGTGGTTCTTCCTGTTCCACGCGGTGTCGCTGTGCTCGCTGATCGGCGGGGGGCGCTGGCTGCTGGAGGTGTGACGGCCGACCGGGCGCGGGCGGTGCCGGCGCGCGGCTCCACCCCGGGGTACGACCAGCCACAACGCTGCCGCACCCGAACCAGCGCCGCCCACTAAAGTGGGGCCCATGACCGTTAACCCCGCACACACCGCCCTCTGGCCCGCCCCGCACGCGAGCGGAGCCGTCGACGCGACCGTCCACGTGCCCGGGTCCAAGTCGGTCACCAACCGTGCCCTCGTGCTCGCCGCCCTCGCCTCCGAGCCGGGCTGGCTGCGCCGCCCGCTGCGCTCCCGCGACACCCTGCTGATGGCGGGCGGGCTGCGGGCCCTGGGGGTCGAGATCGAGGAGGGCGTGGGCCCGGACGGCACCGGAGAGGCCTGGCGGGTGCTCCCCACCGGCCTGCACGGTCCGGCCACGGTCGACGTCGGCAACGCCGGCACGGTGATGCGGTTCCTGCCTCCGGTCGCCACGCTGGCCGACGGCCCCGTCCGCTTCGACGGTGACCCCCGCTCCTACGAGCGCCCCCTGAACGGCGTCATCGACGCGCTGCGCCGGCTGGGGGCCCGGATCGACGACGACGACCGCGGCGCGCTGCCGATGACCGTGCACGGCGGCGGTGCCCTGGACGGCGGCACGGTCTCGGTCGACGCGTCCTCGTCCTCCCAGTTCGTCAGCGCCCTGCTGCTGTCCGCGCCGCGCTTCAACCAGGGCGTCGAGGTCCGGCACACCGGCTCGACGCTGCCCTCCCTGCCGCACATCCGCATGACCGTCGACATGCTGCGCGCGGTCGGCGCCCAGGTCGACACCCCGGAGTCGGGCGGCGAGCCCGACGTCTGGCGGGTCACCCCGGGCGCCCTGCTCGGCCGGGACCTGACCATCGAGCCGGACCTGTCCAACGCCCAGCCGTTCCTGGCGGCGGCGCTGGTGACCGGCGGCAAGGTCGTCATCCCGGACTGGCCGGCCCGGACCACCCAGCCCGGCGACCGCCTGCGGGAGATCTTCACCGAGATGGGCGGCTCCTGCGAGCTGACCGAGTACGGGCTCGTCTTCACCGGCTCCGGGTCGATCCACGGCATCGACGTGGACCTCGGCGAGGTCGGCGAGCTGACGCCGGGCATCGCGGCCGTCGCGGCGCTCGCGGACTCGCCGTCCACCCTGCGCGGCGTGGCCCATCTGCGCCTGCACGAGACGGACCGCCTGGCCGCGCTCACCAAGGAGATCAACGAGCTCGGCGGCGACGTCACCGAGACCGCCGACGGTCTGCACATCCGCCCGCGCCGGCTGCACGGCGGGGTCTTCCACACCTACGAGGACCACCGCATGGCCACCGCCGGCGCGGTCATCGGCCTGGCGGTCGCGGGAGTGCAGATCGAGAACGTGGCGACCACGGCGAAGACCATGCCGGACTTCCCCGAGCTGTGGGCCGGGATGCTCGGGGCATAGGGGCTCACGACCATGCGCCGCTACGGCAAGCACACCGACGAGGACGACATCCGCTCCCGCCCCAACCGCAGGGGCAACCGGCCGCGCACCCACACACGGCCCAAGCACGAGGACGCGGCCGAGGGCCTGGTCCTCACCGTCGACCGTGGCCGGCTGACCTGCCTCGTCGAGGACCGGACCGTGATGGCGATGAAGGCCCGCGAACTGGGCCGCAAGGCGGCGGTGGTCGGTGACCGGGTGGCGATCGTCGGCGACCTGTCCGGGAGGAAGGACACGCTCGCGCGGATCGTGCGCATCGAGAAGCGCACGTCGGTGCTGCGCCGCACCGCCGACGACGACGACCCCTACGAGCGGGTCGTCGTCGCCAACGCCGACCAGCTGGCCGTCGTCACCGCCCTCGCCGATCCCGAGCCCCGCCCGCGCCTGATCGACCGCTGCCTGGTCGCGGCGTACGACGGAGGGCTGACGCCGCTGCTGGTGCTGACCAAGTCGGACCTCGCCCCGCCCGACGAGCTGCTGGAGCTGTACGGCGACCTGGACATCCCCTACGTCGTCACCAGCCGCGCCGAACTGGAGAGCGGCGAGGCGGCGGACCGGGTGCGGGAGCAGCTCGACGGCCGTGTCACGGCGTTCGTGGGGCACTCCGGGGTCGGCAAGACGACGCTGGTCAACGCGCTGGTGCCGGAGGAGCGGCGGCGTACGACGGGGCATGTGAACGCGGTGACGGGACGGGGCCGGCACACGACGACCTCCGCGCTGGCGCTGCCTCTGTCGGGCGCGGACGGGTGGGTGATCGACACCCCGGGCGTGCGGTCCTTCGGGCTCGCCCACGTCGATCCGTCCCGGGTCATCCACGCCTTTCCCGATCTGGAACCGGGTACGGAGAACTGTCCCCGCGCGTGCAGTCACGACGAGCCGGACTGCGCGCTGGACGCGTGGGTGGCCGAGGGGAACGCGGACCCGGCGCGGCTGTACTCGCTGCGGCGGCTGCTGGCGACGCGGGAGAGCACGGAGGGCGACTGAGGCACACGGCCGGAGAGCGCGCCGAGGAATCGGTCTCCGCGTTGTTTGTCCGGGCATGCGGGCGGTAAGTGCATAATCGCACCGAGCCGGGCCCGAATCCGCCGAACCCGGCGAAGCGGTCACCGTGCGTGGCGAGAACACGGGAGGACGACACATGGCGTGGCTGCTGGTCGTAGTGGCCGGGTTGCTCGAAACCGGTTTCGCCGTGTGTCTGAAGCTGTCGCACGGCTTCACTCGACTGTGGCCGACGATCGCCTTCTGCGCGTTCGCGCTGGGGAGCTTCGGGCTGCTGACCCTGGCGCTGAAGAAGCTGGACGTGGGCCCGGCGTACGCGGTGTGGACGGGGATCGGCGCCGCGGGGACGGCCATCTACGGGATGGTGTTCCTCGGCGACCTGGTGTCGACGCTGAAGATCGTGTCGATCACGCTGGTGATCATCGGGGTGGTCGGTCTGCAGCTGTCGGGATCGGCGCACTGAGCGTCCGCGTCCCGCGGCACGGTTCCCCGCGCCGGTCCTACGGCACCGGCTGCCGGTGCAGGACGCTGCGGACCAGATCGGCCACGCCGCCCTCGACCGGTGGCGCGGCGACGCAGGACAGGGCGAGGCGGACCACGAGTTCGCAGGAGCGGGCCAGGTCGAGGACATCGGTCCGGGGTGTGCCGGAGCCGGCCAGGACGGCGACGGCACGGTCGCGGACCAGGGCGACGAAGTCGGTGGGCGAGGGCAGCGGGCCGTCGGCGCGGCGTTGGGCGGGGACGGCGGAGCCGGACCGCGCGGGCGTGCGGGCCGGGGCGGGCAGGCGTTCGCTCCAGCAGCCGGTGAGCACGGCGCGGACCAGGGCGTTCCCGCGGGCGGCGGAGATCGTCCACTCGGCGGTCGCGGTCAGCCGCTCGCGCGCGTCGGCGGAGCCGGTGAGGGCGCGGTCGACGCCCGCCAGGTAGCCGTCGGCCTCCCTGCGGACGAGGGCCCGCGCGAGGCCGTCCTTGCTGCCGAACTCGTTGTACAGCGTCTGCCGGGAGACTCCGGCCGCGGCGGCCACGTCCACCATCCGCACCGCGGACCACGGCCGGCGTGCCAGCGCCGCGCAAGCGGCGTCCAGCAGAGATTCCCGCGCTGCAGGCATCATCGCCTCCCTCGGGGCGAGCGGCCGGTCCTGCGGTTCAGGTTTGACGGGCCCCCGGGGGCTGTCAAGGGTTCGCGGGCCCCCTGTGGCCCCGCCCCCGCCTCGGCGGATACCGTTCGTTGCATGCCCGACTACCTCGACGACCTGCGTCTCGCCCACGTCCTCGCGGACGCCGCCGACGCCGCGACGACGGACCGCTTCAAGGCCCTCGACCTCAAGGTCGAGACCAAACCGGACATGACGCCGGTGAGCGAAGCGGACAAGGCCGCCGAGGAGCTCATCCGCGGCCACCTCCAGCGCGCCCGGCCCCGGGACGCGGTGCTCGGCGAGGAGTACGGGGTGGAGGGCACGGGTCCGCGCCGCTGGGTGATCGACCCGATCGACGGGACGAAGAACTACGTGCGCGGCGTCCCCGTCTGGGCCACCCTCATCGCCCTGATGGAAGCCGGCGAGGGCGGCTTCCAGCCCGTCGTCGGCGTCGTCTCCGCCCCCGCCCTCGGCCGCCGCTGGTGGGCGGCGAAGGGCGGCGGCGCCTTCAGCGGACGCAGCCTGTCCTCGGCCTCCCGGCTGCAGGTCTCCCGCGTCTCCACGCTCTCCGACGCCTCCTTCGCGTACTCCTCGCTCAGCGGCTGGGAGGAGCAGGGGCGCCTGGACGGCTTCCTCGACCTCACCCGCGCGGTGTGGCGCACGCGCGCGTACGGCGACTTCTGGCCGTACATGATGGTCGCCGAGGGGTCGGTCGACCTGTGCGCCGAACCCGAACTCTCGCTGTGGGACATGGCCGCCAACGCCATCATCGTCACCGAGGCCGGCGGCAGTTTCACCGGGCTCGACGGCCGCCCCGGACCGCACGGCGGCAACGCCGCCGCGTCGAACGGTCTGCTGCACGACGAGCTGCTGGGGTATCTCAACCAGCGCTACTGAGTGGTACAGGGCTCCGCGTGCGCGCCCTCGACCGGGCCGCACGCGCCCCCTTGTTGCCCCCCGCTTTGCCTGCCACTCTGAGGGTCCCCCCACTTGTGAATTTGTGAAACCGTGAACTAGCGGGAACCGCGTCCATGGGCGCGGCACCCGCGAGCGTCCGGTTTCCGGAAGGAGGTGGCTCCATCCATGCTCGTCCGTGACGCCATGAGCACCGTGGTCCTCACCATCGGCCCCGCCCACACCCTCCGCCAGGCCGCCACCCTGATGTCCGCCCGCCGGGTGGGCGCGGCCGTGGTCCTCGACCCCGACGGCACCGGCATCGGCATTCTCACCGAACGGGACGTCCTCGACTCCGTGGGGCTCGGACAGGACCCGGACTCCGAGCGCGCCCACGCCCACACCACCACCGACGTCGTCTTCGCCGCGCCCTCCTGGACCCTGGAGGAGGCGGCCGCCGCCATGGCCCACGGCGGCTTCCGCCACCTGATCGTCCTCGACCGCGGCGAGCCCGTCGGCGTCGTCTCGGTCCGCGACATCATCCGCTGCTGGGCACCACGGCGGCAGCCGGGCCGGCACATACCGGCGCAGGTGCCGGCGTAGGCCCCCGCGGCCACCGTCGCGGGGACGTCGTCGCGGGGCATGCGGAACGGGCCGGACCCCCGTGGGGGTCCGGCCCGCGTTTTCGACAAGCGGTCCAGCGCTGGAATCAGCCGCGCAGGGCCTGGACCGCGGCCTCCAGCCGCTTGCCGAAGTCCTCGTCCGCCTGACGGAAGTCGTTGATCGCGCGCTCGGCGATGTCGTCGCGCGAGACCCCGGAGATGGCGTTCGCCAGGTTTGAGCCGGCTTCTCCGGAAGGAGCTGGTCCTGAACGAGCACCGGGTCGCCGACGCCCGCGGTCTCGCTGTTCTGGTCGTCGGCCACCGGAGCACCGGCCTCCGTAGCAAGCGGTCCCTGCGCCACGTGCGCTTCCTGCGCCATCACCGGACCTTCTGCCCCTTGGCCAAAGCCGATCCCGATCCTACAATGGACATTGTCTAAGTCAAGTGAGGCTCCAAAGTCACACCCATTCGGGACCTGGTCCCCCTGCTGCTAGGCTGGTGCCTATGAGTGACCTTCTGGAACGGCTCCGCGGACGTGGATGGCGGATGACCGCGCAGCGCCGTGTCGTGGCCGAGGTCCTCGACGGCGAACACGTCCACCTGACGGCCGACGAGGTGCACGCCAGGGCTGTCGCCAAGCTGCCCGAGATCTCCCGGGCGACCGTCTACAACACCCTGGGCGAGCTGGTCTCGCTCGGTGAGGTGCTGGAGGTCGCCACGGACAAGCGGGCCAAGCGCTACGACCCCAACGCCCACCGTCCGCACCACCACCTGGTCTGTGCGCAGTGCGGCGCGATCCGTGACGTCCACCCGACCGGCAACCCGCTGGCCGACCTCCCCGACACGGAGCGCTTCGGCTTCACGGTCTCCGACGTGGAAGTGACGTACCGCGGCGTCTGCCCGAACTGCGCGGCGGCGTAGGCGCCCCCTGCGCGAGCGAAAGCCCCGGCACCGACGAGTGCCGGGGCCCTTCGTCGTGTCGGCTCGTCGTACCGACCGGCCTCCCGACGCGCCGCCCCGGGGATGCGCGCCGTGACGGGCGGGCCAATGCACCGAGGGCCGGAACCCTTTTCGGATTCCGGCCCTCGGCCTTCAGTAGCGGGGACAGGATTTGAACCTGCGACCTCTGGGTTATGAGCCCAGCGAGCTACCGAGCTGCTCCACCCCGCGTCGATGAATGCAACGTTACGTGAAGGAGCCGGACGGAAGCAAATCGCTTTCCGCGGGCCACCACGGCCCGGGTCTCCCCACCCCGGCCCGCACCGGCGGGGCGGTCCCGGACCGCGCCGTCACCCGCCGGGCGAGCGGTGGCACGGTCAGGCCGACAGTTCCTGGCGCAGGGCGTCACGGAGGCGCTTGGCGCGCTCCGCGACCGCCTCGGGGCCCAGGGCCACCGCGCGATCGGCCCAGCGCTGGCCCTCGGCGAGCTCGCCGCGCCGCGCGTAGACCAGCGCGAGGCGCAGCGCCGCCCGGCCGTGCCCGGCGTCGGCCGCGCGGGTCCACCAGACGACCGCTTCCGGCTCGCTGCCCTCCCGAGCCAGCAGCAGGCCCAGGTTGAAGGCGCCGTTGCGGGAGCCGGCCTCGGCCGCCTCGCGGTACCAACGGGCCGCGTCGACCACGTCGCCGCGGGCCGCGGCGAGCATGCCGACGCGCACCTGCGCCCGGCGGTGGCCCTGGGAGGCCGCGCGCTCGTACCACTCCTCGCACTCGCTCCGCCGGTGCACCGGCTCCCCCAGTTCGTGCGCGGGCTCGGGGGGCCTGCGGGCGTCCAGCACCGTCGCCAGGCGGTACGCGGCCTCCGCGCTCCCGCCGCCCGCCGCGCACCGCAGGAACCGCTCCGCCTCGCCCTCGTCGCCGTCCCGCAGCCGCGCCATGCCGGCCTGCAGCGCCGCCTCGGTGTGCCCGGCGGCCGCCGCCCGCTCGTACCAGCGCAGCGCGGCCTCCTCCTCGCCCCGGCCGGCGTGCAGGATGCCCAGGTTGAAGGCGGCGTCCACGCTGCCCGCCTCCGCGGCCTTGGAGAACCACGGCTCCGCGCCCGTCTCGTCGCCGGCCCGCAGCAGCAGGATCGCCAGGGCGTTGGCCGCCTCGCGGTGGCCGGCGTAGGCGGCCCGGCGGTACCACTGCTCGGCCTGCTGGGTCCGGCCCTGCTCGGCGCAGAGCAGCCCGAGGTTGTACGCGCCGTTCACGTCACCGGCGTCCATCGCCGCCCGGTACCAGCGCTCGGCGGTCTGGGTCTCGCCGCGCTCGGCGTGCAGCGCGCCCAGCGCGTTGGCGGCGTTGCCGTCTCCGTCCTGCGCGGCCCGCAGCCACCACACGGCGGCGTTCTCGGAGTCTCCCGCGTCGCGCAGCAGGAAGCCGAGCGCGCAGGCGGCCCGCGGCTCGCCGTCCTTGGCGGAGGTCAGGTACCAGCGGCCGGCCTCCCTGAGCTCGCCGCGCCTCTCCAGGATCGCCCCGAGGTGCAGCGCGGCCCTGCGGTGCCCGCGCGCGGCGGCCTGCCGGTACCACTGCTCGGCCTCGTCCGCCGGCGGTGTTCCGCCGGCGTCGGCCTGCTGCGCGGCCCTGCGGTCCAGTGCCCGTGCCAGCCGGTACGCGGCCTCCCGGTGCCCGCGCTCGGCGGCGGCCCGCATCCAGCGCTCGGTGCCGTCCGCGTCCCCGCGGTGTTCCAGCAGGTCGGCGAGGGCGTACGCGCCGAGGGTGTGGCCCTGCTCGGCGGACTGGCGCAGCCAGTACTCGGCGGCGGGCTCGTCACCGCGCTCGCGGTGGTGGCGGCCGAGCGCGTGCGCCGCGGCGGCGGAACCGGCGACGGCGGCGATCCGCCACCATCCGGCGGCGTCGTCGGCGTAGCCCCGCTGGTGCAGGAGGACGCCCAGGTTGTTGGCGGCGGCGCGGTCGCCCGCGGCGGTGGCGGCACGCAGATGGGGTTCGGCCCCGTCGAGATCACCACGGCGCAGCAGCATGGCGCCGAGGACGCTCATCGCCTCCACGTCGCCGGTCTCGGCGGCGAGCCTCTGACGCAGCTCCTCGGCAGCCTCGTCGGCGGCTTCCCCCGTCTCGTCGCGGGGTTCCTCCCGAACGGAGGCCTGCACAAAACGCCCTGTCCCGTACAGAGTTGCCTTGTCCCCCATAACGTCCATCGTCGCACCACCTGCAACCTGGGTACACCTGGTATACCGCAGCCAGTGAGGTCACTTCAGCGTTTTGTCGACATGCCCACAGAGAGACAAGTCAAACACAGAACCCCCAACTCCCGTCGACGCCACGGCCGTCGTCTGCCCGGGGCACATACGTTCGCACACCACAAAGGCCCGGATTCCTTGCGGAATCCGGGCCTTTGCTGTCGCCGACTGCGCGACTTCAGTAGCGGGGACAGGATTTGAACCTGCGACCTCTGGGTTATGAGCCCAGCGAGCTACCGAGCTGCTCCACCCCGCGCCGTTGTGTTGCAACCGTAGCACGGCGCGGGACGGAGTGTTCGACCGGTCTGCTCGCTAACTGCTCGGGCTCGCCTCCGGGCTGGGGCCGCCGCCCCCGCCGCCCGTGCCCGCCCCTTCGGCCGACTGGGCCTCCTCAGCCCTGCGCAACGCCTCCTCCAGGTCCTTCTGCGCCTGGCCGTAGGCCTCCCAGTCGTTCTTCTTGAGGGCTTCCTGGCCGGCCTCGAAGGCCTTCTGGGCGTCGTTCAGCGCCTCCTGGACCGTGGGGTTCTCCGACGTCGGCGGTGGCGTCGTGCCCTCGTTCTCGTCGGTGCCCTCGTCCTCGCCCGACGGTGGCTCGGTGGGCGTGCCCTCCCCTCCGAAGACCTTGTCCAGGGCCTGCTCGAGGGTGTCCTCGAAGGCGGTCTGGCCCCCGTAGGTCACCAGGACCTTCCGCAGCAGCGGGTACTTGAGTCCACCACCGCGTACGTAGACCGGCTCCACGTACAGCAGTCCTCCGTCGAGGGGGACGGTCAGCAGGTTGCCGTACTCCACCTCGGAGTCGCCGCCCCTCAGCAGCCGGATCGTCTCGGCGATGTCCTGCTGGGAGTTGAACTGGCTCTGGACCTGCTTCGGTCCGGCGACCGTGGTGCTCGTCGGCAGTTTCAGGATTCTGATCTTGCCGTAGTCCTCGGTGCCCGGATCGGCGTTCACCGCCATGAAGGCGCTGAGGTTGTCACGGCCGTTCGGCGTGAACGTCGTGGTGAGCGAGAAGGTCTGCTCCTGCTGGTCGGGCATCTTCATGCTCAGGTAGTACGGAGGCACCGCGTCGCCCGTCTTGTTGGTCGGGTCGTCCGGCACCTGCCACACCTCGCTGCCGCTGAGGAACGTGGTGGCGTCCTTCACGTGGTAGCGGGTGAGCAGTTCGCGCTGCACCTTGAACAGGTCCTGCGGGTAGCGCAGGTGGGCCATCAGGTTCTCGGAGATCTCGCTCCTCGGCTCCACCGTGTCCGGGAACGCCTTCATCCACGTCTTCAGGACGGGGTCCTTGGTGTCCCACTGGTAGAGCTTGACCTCGCCGCTGTACGCGTCGACGGTCGCCTTCACCGAGTTGCGGATGTAGTTGACCTGGTTCTGCTGGGCCACCACCGTCCGCTGGTCGTTGGTGGCGGTCAGCGAGTCGGCCGTCGTGTCCCCGAGGATCGTCCGCGACGCGTACGGGTAGCCGTTGGTGGTCGTGTAGGCGTCGACGATCCACTGGATCCGGCCGTCCACGACCGCCGGGTAGGCGTCGCCGTCGATGGTCAGCCACGGGGCGACCGCCTCGACGCGCTCCTTGGGCGTGCGGTTGTACAGGATCCGCGAACCGTCGCCGATCGCGCCGGAGTACAGGATCTGCGGCTCGCTGAAGGCGACCGCGTAGGCGGCCCGGTTGATCGGGTTGGCCAGGTTGACACCGCTGTCGCCCTGGTAGCTGTAGGTCTTCTCGCCGCTGTCGTCGGAGTAGTCGATCTCCTTCTGGGGACCGCCGACGATCGAGTACGTGGTCGTCCGCTCGCCGTAGTAGACGCGCTGCTCGTACGTGCCGAGGTCGCCCTTCGAGGGCAGGTCGGACTCGGTGAACACCGGACGGCCGCCGGAGTCGGCGCTGGTGCCCTCGGCGGCGACGACACCGTATCCGTGCGTGTACCGGAAGTGGTCGTTGATCCAGTTCCGCTTGGGGATGCCGTTGTAGTTCAGCTCGCGCAGGCCGATGACCGTGTCCTGCTCCTTGCCGTCCTTGCTGTACCGGTCGACGTCCAGGTTGGTCGGGAACGCGTAGTAGTTCCTGATCTGCTGGAGCTGCTGGAACGTCGGCGAGACGATGTTCGGGTCCATGATGCGGATGCTCGCCGCGTCGGCGACGTCCTTGCGCAGCTTGGTCTTGTCCTCGGTCTGGACCGTGCCCGGGTAGTCGGTGACCTTGGAGTCGCCGATCCCGTAGGCCTCACGCGTGGCCTTGAGGTTCTTCTCGACGTACGGCGCTTCCTTGGCCTGCTCGTTCGGCTGGACCTGGAACTTCTGCACGATCGCCGGGTACAGGCCGCCGATCAGGATGGCCGACAGCACCATCAGGCCGAAGCCGATCACGGGCAGCTGCCAGGTGCGCCGCCACAGGGTGGCGAAGAACAGCAGCGCGCAGATCACGGCGATGCAGAACAGGATCGTCTTGGCCGGCAGGTAGGCGTTGGCGTCCACGTACCTGAGGCCCGTCCAGTTGTCGGTGGCCTTGAAGTCGCTGGACTTGACCGCGAGTCCGTACCGGTCGAGCCAGTACGCGACCGCCTTCAGCGCGACGAAGATGCCGAGGAGCACCGACAGGTGTCCGGTGGCCGCGGCGGTGGCGCGCGCCCCCGGGCTGGTGACGCGCAGCCCGCCGTACAGGTAGTGGGTGAGCGCGGCGGCGATCAGCGCCAGGATCGCGGCGGCGAAGCCGAAGCCCAGCATGAACCGGTACCAGGGCAGGTCGAAGGCGTAGAAGGAGACGTCGAGCTTGAACTGCGGATCCTTCTGCCCGAAGGACACGCCGTTGATCCACATCAGCCAGGTCCGCCACTGGCTCGACGCCGAGGCGCCGGCGATCAGGCCCACCAGAGCGGTGATGCCGAGCAGCAGCCACTTCTTGTACGGGGCGATGCCCATCCGGTACCGGTCGAGGTTCTGCTGCTCCATCGACATGGCGCTCAGCGGCGGCCGCATGCGGTGCGCCAGCCAGATGTTGAAGCCGACCGCGAAGGCCATCAGCAGACCGAAGACGAAGAAGAGTCCGATCTTGGTCCACAGGGTCGTCGTGAACACCGACGAGTAGTCGACCGATCGGTACCACAACCAGTCGGTCCAGAAGCCCGCGAACATGGTGAACACCATGCCGAGGACGGCCAGGACGCCCAGTGTCATGAGCAGGGTCCGGACCCGCCGGGACGGGCGGCCCACTCTGATCCGTGGCCCTGTCGGGCCTCCGCCGCGGTCCGGCATCTGGAAAGCCAAGGTAGGCACCTCGAAGTTCGCTGTTGATTCGTCAGGCCCGCGTTTTTCGTGGACCGGGTGGGACCCCCGTGGTCGGGGGCCCCTACCTATGCAACTTACTCACCCTTTACTCGGTTCCCGATTCCGGCCAGGAACGAGAGAGGATTGTGACCATGTCCAACACACCCATGGCGGCGAGCCCGCTCACCCGGGCCGTGCTCGAGATCGACGAGTACGTCTCCGGCCTCGGCTGGGACCAGCCCGCCCGTCTCTTCGCCCTCGTAGACACCGCCCGGCTGCGGGCCGAACAGCCCTCTCTCGCGGACCGGCTCGGTCTGGGCGGCGAGCAGGAGACCACCGCTCTCACCCCGATCGAGCAGGACGAGATTCCAACGGGCAAGCCGCTGGACGAGTTCCTGGGCACCATCGCCTGGCCCGACGCGGTGGCCGGCTGCGCCCTGACCGTGGAGCGGCTGATGCTGCCGCCGTCCGCGGAGGCCGAGGTCCCGGAGGATCTGGACGAGGCCGCGCTGACGCGGTGGGTGGCCGCGCACCCGGAGCGTCAGGAGGTCCGCATGACGGTCGCGGTGCTGCGCGACGGGGCCCGCGAGTCGGCGCTCCGGCTGCGCGAGAAGGACTCCCCCACCGAGGTCCTCACCGGCTCCGGGCTGGTCCCGGGCCTGGCCGAGGCCCTGGCGGCGACCTTCGAGGAGTAGCCGTCCCGGTCGGCGGGCCGGTCAGGACGCCGTGCACTTCGGCAGGTCGGCGGTGTCGCCGGAGCGGATGTCGGCCAGGGCGCCCAGGGCGTCGTCCAGGGTCCTCACCTTCACGAGGGTGAGGCCCTCGGGGGTGTCCTTGGCGGCCGCCGCGCAGTTGTCGGCGGGCGTGAGGAAGTACTGGGCGCCCTTGCTGCGCGCGCCGACCGTCTTCATCTGGATCCCGCCGATCGGCCCGACCTCGCCGTTGTCGTCGATCGTGCCGGTGCCGGCGACGAACTTGCCGCCGGTCAGGCTGCCGGGGGTGAGCTTGTCGTAGATGCCGAGCGCGAACATCAGGCCCGCGCTCGGCCCGCCGACGTCGGCGAGCTTGATGTCGACGGTGAACGGGAAGGTGTGGTCGGTCCCCGCGGAGATCCCGACGACGGCCCGCTTCTCACCGGCGTCGTCGGAGGCCCTGGTGGTGATCGTGACCTCCTCGGTCTTCGTCGGCGTCCGCTTCTCCTTCTCGGCGGCGGCCTGCTCCTTGGCGGGCACGATCGTGAAGACGACGTCCTGACCGGGCTTGTGCTCGGTCACCAGCTCGGCGACGTCGGCCGGCTCCTTCACCGCCTTGCCGTCCACGGCCTTGATCACATCGCCCGCGTGCAGCTTGCCCTCGGCCGGGGAGTCCTTGACGACCGTCGAGACGATCACCCAGGACTTCACCGGAAGGTCGAGTTCCTTCAGGGCCGCGACCTTGGCGCTCTCCTGGGACTGGCTGAACTCCTCGGCGTTCTCCTGGGTCGACTCCTCCTCCGTCTTGCCGTCGGGGTAGAGGGTGTCGTGCGGCACGACCTTGTTGTCGTGCGCGAGCCACCCGTAGACGGCCTCGACGAGGTTCATCCGGTAGTCGGCGCTGGTGACCCGCACCGTGGTCATGTTGAGGTGGCCGTCCGTCGGGTACGTCTTGCGCCCGGAGATCCGCAGCACCGGCTCGCCGTCGTGTTCGCCCAGCGTGTTCACCGTCGGCCCCGGGGACATCTCCGCATACGGCACGGGGATGAACACTCCCGCGCACAGGAGCGCGATCAGCATCAGGGTGGAGGCGAGCATCGTCGCGGTGCGGCGTGGCATGCCTCGACAGTACGGGACCTGCCTGTCAGCACACCGTCAGGGCCGCCCGGACGGGCGGCCCTGCTCGCGCTGTCTACGGTGACCTGCTGTTTTCGGTCGTCAGCTACCCGACCGCGGTCTTTCCATGGCCTCGCAGAAGCGGGCGTAACCGATGAGCTCCGGTCCATCGCCCCGCACCTTGCGGGTCCGGTTGGCCCAACTGCCCCACAGCCCCGCACCTATCGCAGCCACAAGCGGAATCAGCAACCAGGCAAGCGCCGCCATGCCGACCTCCCAACCCCATGAGCGTCCGCGACTGACTGATCAGCAGATTAACCATCCGTAGTGACAACGCTCACGCCCGGGGGGCGGTTACGCAACCGGAAGATCCCGACAGCGGGTACCCGGTTCGGCGGACCTCACTCGCCTCCATCTCCCGACGACGGCGCTACGCGCCGACCCATTCCTCGGTCCCGTCCGAGAACCTCTGGTGTTTCCAGATGGGCACCTCGTGCTTGAGGTCGTCGATCAGCTTCCGGCAGGCATCGAAGGCCTCGCCCCGGTGCGGGCACGACACGCCGACGACGACGGCCAGGTCCCCGACCTCGAGGTCCCCCACCCGGTGCACGGCGGCCAGCGCCCGCACGGGGAACTCGGCGGCCACCTTCTCTGCGATCCGCCGCATCGCGTCCTCGGCACTGGGGTGACACGAATAGCCGAGCCGGTCGACGTCGGTGCCGCCGTCGTGGTTGCGCACGGTCCCCACGAACAGCGCCGTCCCGCCGGCCGCGTCGTCCCCGACCGCCCGGAAGACCTCGTCCACCGACAGCGGTGTGTCACGGATGCCGATCAGCTTGATCGGGTCCTGCGCCGCCTGCTCGCCCGGATGATCGTGCGTGGATGCCATGCCCCCATCGTGCCGCACACCGGCGACGGCGCGGAACAGCGCCGTCGCCCGGTACCCGCGCGGGCCGGTCCGGGCGCTCCTCCGGGAGGCTCGGCGAGACCCCGGCCGGGCCCCGGCCCGCCGGGGCTCAGATCCGCCGCCGGGTCTTCCGTGCCCGCCGCACCACCGCCGCCGCGCCCAGCAGGGCCACCGTCGCGCCCGCGGCGCCCGCCGCCGTCGCGTCCTTGCGCCCCAGCCGCCGGCCGGCGACCGTGTGCCGGCCGGAGACCTCCTCCAGCAGCTCCGCGAGCACCTCCTCGTTGGTGTACGCGGGCCGCCACCCGGCGTCGTGCAGCCGGCTCCCGCTCACCACCCAGGGGTACATCGTGTACGCCAGGTCCCCGGCCGGGGAC
>NZ_MSGP01000346.1 GCF_002078235.1 Streptomyces viridosporus | reverse complement strand
CCGAGGGCCCTCGGGTAGTCGCAGCCGAAGAAGGTCTGCACGACCAGGATCGCGTTGTGGATCTCGCCCTCGTACTCGATCTCCTTCTGGTACGAGAAGACGTCGTTCAGCAGGCAGGCGTAGTCGATGGCGGCGTTCTCCAGGGAGCGGACCGGACCGCTGCGGTAGACCTCGGGCGGGACGGCCGGGCCGTGGCCCATGCGGCACAGGCTCAGGGTGAGGTCGGATCCGAAGGTCTGGCGGCGCATCTCCAGGTAGTCGACCGGATCGGGGACACGGTGGTGGATCTGGTTGGCCAGCTCCCACAGCCAGCTCTCGGTCATGACGTTCACCGCGTTCTTCAGCGTGCCGCGCGCCTCGGGCGTCATGGCCGCCGTGGTCCGCGCCCACAGGTCGGTCAGGGCGCGCTCCATGGCGTTGACCGGGGGCGGCACCGGCTCGCCGTCGACCGGCATGCAGTCCGCCAGCCGTGCCGTGGTCAGCCGGGCGGCGGCCAGGTCGCGGCGGTGGCCGTAGACCAGCGGGTAGTAGTCGTCGCCGTAGGTGCCGAAGGCGAGCCACTGCGCGCTGAGGTCGAGCGCCTCCGGTGTGGCGTCCGGGTCGAGGCCCGCCGAGCACAGCGCGAGGTCGTAGGCGGCGAGCTTGTCCTCGTCCCACACGCCCTCGTGGAGGATGCCCGTGCCGTGGCACCAGTCGACCAGGTGGGCGCGGGATGCGTCGAGGTGCGGGCTGAGTCCGAGCGGGAACGGCATGCGGATGTCGGGGATCAGGGACGGACCGACCTTCTGGTACGGCACATGGGTGTGGGCCCGCGTCCTCCGCCACGGCGCGGACGGCGCGGGAGGTGCTCCCGGAGCCCCCGGGGCGGCGAGCAGGGCGCGTACGTCGGCGGCGGAGGTCCCGGGCCCGCCCGGCCCGACCGGGGCCGCCCAAGGGGCGGTCGTCCGCGCGCCCTGGTTCATGTAACGGCTGGAGCGCAGGTGCCACTCGTGGCCGCCGGACTGCCAGTCCTGCAGCCCCTTCGCGTACGCCGCCACGGCCGCGACCTGGTCCGGGGTGAGGCCCTTCTCCAGGGCGACCGCGGGGACCTCGGTGAACGCCGTGTGCTCGAACTGGTGGAGCCGCGAGGTGAGCACGTCGTTGACGGTGTCGGCGGCCTCCTGGGTGCTACAGCCGAAGAAGGTCTCCAGGACGAGGACGCCGTTGCTGAGCTCGCCCTCGTCCTCGACCTCCCGCTGGTAGGAGAACAGGTCGTTGCGCAGGTGCACGGCGTCGGAGAACGTCTCCATCAGCACCCTGAGCGGCCTGGTCCCGGCGACGGCGGCGGGCACCTCGGCGGTCGCGTACTCCACCAGCCCGGCCGACCAGGGGGCGCCGCCCACCTTGCGGCGCATCTCGATGTACTCGACGGGGTTGGCGATCCGCCCCTCGTTGATGTTGGACAGCTCCCACAGGGACTCGTTGAGGAGGTGCTCGGTGGAGAGGGCGAACCGGCGGCGCCAGTCGGCGGACATCGCCGGCACGGTGCGCGCCCACAGGTCGGCGAGGCCCGCCTCGACCGGGTTCTCCGGTTCGGGGACGGGCGCCGCCGGGTCCGCGGGCATGAACAGCGGCAGCCGGTCCAGGTGGGCCTTGCCGCCGTCCCGGTCCTGGGTGCGCTTGAACCTCTCCAGGAAGTGGTCGTCGAAGAAGAAGACCCACACGTACCAGTCGGTGATGAGGGAGAGGGCGGGCCCGTCGCAGTCGGGATGGGTGTAGGCGCAGAGCAGGCCGTAGTCGTGCGCGTCGAGATCGGCCTGCTCCCAGACCCCGGAGCCTTCCAGCATGCCCATCTCGCGCGCCCACGCCGTCGAATGGGCCCGGGCCTCGTCGACGTGCGGGTTGAGCCGCGCGGGGTGCGGCAGGTAGAAGTGCGGGAGTTCGAACGGCTGCGTCATGGCCGGGCCCTACCCGTGGGCCGGTGGCGGCATCCACCGGCCCGGACGTGATCACACCATCGCGTGAACCGGCGTCATATCGCCACAAGGACCCGCCGGTCCGGCCCTAGGCCCGGACCTGGATCAACGCGTGCGTGCCGCCGGTGCGCCAGCGCTGCCCCTCCGCGGCGACGAGCGCGGCCTCGGTCTCGGGGGCCAGCCCGGTGATCACGTCGGACTTCAGGGTGCGCAGGGCGGCGACCGGCCCGGGGAAGTGGGCGGTGACGTCCGCGAACGGCGTGGTCGGCGGCCAGTGCCGGTCGCCCACGAGGCGGCGGTAGTTGAGGTCGCCCTTGACGAGTGTGACCGCGGCCCGGGCGAAGTCGGCGCGGAGGTCGTCCGGCATCCGGTCGTAGGGCAGCGGGGAGCAGGAGAACGGGTGCGCGCGGAGGGTGAGGCGGCCCTCGGAGAGGGCGGTCCACAGACCGCGCCCGTACGCGGCCGCCGCGCCTCCCGCGGCGGTGAGCCGGCGCAGCGCGTCCACGACGTCGGCGGGGGTGGCGTCGGAGACGTAGTACGGGTGGGGCTTGACGTGCAGCACCGCCCGGCCGATCCGGCCGTGGGCCAGCAGGTGCGCGACGAGCAGCAGGTCCGGGACGAGTTCGCGTCCGGCGTTGTCGGCGACCAGGCACAGCGTGCCGCCGCCGGCGGTGTCGAGCAGCGACCACAGGCGCTCGCTGTCGTCGGCCACCAGACCGGGCACGGGCGTCGTCTCCTCGGCGCCCTCGGCGGACAGCCGGAAGCTCAGGTCGGCGCGGTTGCCCCACAGGGAGCCGTGCAGCAGGGCGCGGGCCCGTTCCTCCGCCGGCCGGGCGGCGAGGTCGTCGAGCGCCGCGAGCTCCTCGTCGGTGGCGGGCGAGTGGAGTTCGGCGAGTTTGGAGGGGCGGAAGGGGTCGATGCCCTGCCAGGGCCCGGGGCCGAAGTAGCCCACCGCGTCCAGCAGTCGGCGGTAGAACCAGCTCTCGGACCACAGCCAGGGCACGTCGTACCAGGAGCGTCCGGCGTGGGCGTCCATGCCCCAGGCCTCCCACCGTTCCCGGTCGTGCGCGTCGGCGGGGAGGGGTTCGACCTCCCCCTCGGTGCAGTTGGCCAGCAGGGCGTCGAGCGCGCGCTGCTGCCGGGGCTCGTACGGGAAGGCCTCGCGCACCTGCCGGATGATCGCGGGGTGCCGCTCGGCCAGCACGCCGTGGGGGAACGAGCCGGGCTCGTTGCCGAGGATCACGGGGGCGGTGGGGTTGTCGGGCATGCGGCTCACCGTAACGCGCCCGTCGCCGGGGCCGCGCGTCACACCGGCGCGGTCTCCCGCTCCAGCCGTGCGGCCAGGCTGAGGTACCGCGCGCGCCGGGTCACCGGGACCAGGCCCCGGATGAGGATCTGCCACATCTCGGCCGTGCGGCGCGGCTGCCGGGCGGCGGGTTCGCGGGAGCGGCCGACGACCCGGGTGCCGACGAAGAAGCAGACGAGGGAGTGGGCCACCACGTCGAGGTCGACGTCCGGCTGGACGTCGGACTCCTCGGCGGCGCCGAGGAGCCGGGCCGCGACGATGTCCGTCCACTCGGTGAACGGATGGCTGAGCGGTGGGCGGGGCCGGGCGCCGCCGGTGGCGAGCCGGAGGCCGGCCCGCAGCACGGGGTCCTCGGCGGACCTGCGGGCCATGGAGAAGGTGAGGCGCATCAGCGCCTCCAGGGAGGTGCGGCCCCGGATCTCGGTGTCCCTGGCCAGTCGGCGGCAGGTGGCGGACTGGATCTCCAGGATGGCGTGGGCGAGGTCCTCCTTCGCGGCGAAGTGGAAGTAGAGGGCTCCCCGGGTGACCCGGGCGTGCTCGACGATGTCGCCGAGACTGGTCCCCTCGTATCCCTGCCGGTCGAACAGGTCGGCAGCCGCCGTGATGATCGTCGCGCGGGTCTGCTCGGCGCGTACCTGCCTCGCCATCGACTGGACTCCTGAGCCGGAAACGAACGGGGCGTGCCGCTTGTCCTTCACTCCGCGTACACGATAACTCACCCTATGGCAGCGCCCGTCGGCCGGTGGTGCGGACGCCCGAAGTCGCGCCGGGCGCTCCGCGCCGTCCGGCGGTCCGGGCGCGGCGGCGCCGTCACCGCCCTCCCCCGTGCCCCACGATTCATCACAATGCGGCAGCGACACCTCACTTCACGTGGCCGTTCACTTGACGACCGGTGGTTCGACACGGTTGGCTCCGGGCCAGCGAGAGTCATCCGGCCGGCGCACACCCGTGGTTCCGTCCGCGCTCTCCCCTGCTCTTGCTCTGCCGCACAGCGAGGTCCGCACCCCTCATGAACACTCGTCCCCCGTCGCACCGCTTCACCGGACGCCCCCTCCGCCTCGCGGCCCTGGCCGCCGCCGTCGGTCTGCTGGTGGCCGGCTGCTCGTCGTTCGGCGGGGCCGACGGCGCCTCGGGGCCGGAGAGCGCGGGGGCCGCCGGCGCCGGAGGGATGAGGGTCACGATGGTCACCCACGGGGCCGAGGGCGACGCCTTCTGGGACCGGGTGCGGAAGGGCGCCGAGGCGGCGGCCGCGAAGGGCGGCATCGACCTGACGTACGTGAGCGACCCGGACCCGGCGGGACAGGCCGAACTGGTGCGCAACGCGGTCCGGGACGACGTCGACGGCATCGCGCTGACGCTGGCCAAGCCGCAGGCCATGAAGGGGCCGGTCGGCGAGGCACGGGCCGCGGGCATCCCCGTGGTCGGGCTCAACTCCGGCATGGACGCCTGGAAGCCGGCGGGGCTGCTGGGGTACTTCGGCCAGGACGAGGGCGGGGCCGGCCGGGCCGTCGGCGACAAGCTCGACGACCTCGGGGCCGAGCACGCCCTGTGCGTCGTCCACGAGCGCGGCAACGTCTCCCTGGAGGCCCGCTGCGCCGGGATGAAGAAGGCGTTCGGCGGCACGACCGAGAACCTCTACGTGAACGGCACCGACATGCGCACCGTCTCCGGCATCGTCACGGCCCGGCTGCGGCAGGACCCGACCATCGACGAGGTCGTCACCATGGGGGCGGAGTACGCCCTCGTCGCCGTCGAGGCCGCCGAGAAGGCGGGCAGCAAGGCCCGGGTCGCCACCTTCGACCTCACCGAGGAGGTGGTCGCCGCCGTGCGCAAGGGCGACGTGCAGTTCGCCGTCGACCACCAGCCCTATCTGCAGGGCTACCTCGCCGTGGACGCGCTGTGGCTGCACCGCGCCAACGGCAACGTCAGCGGCGGGGGCGCGCCCGTGCTCACCGGGCCGGCGTTCGTGACGAAGACCAACGCCGCCTCGGTCGCCGGGTTCGCCGCCAACGGCACCCGCTGACGGAGACCCCCCGTGCGGACGCCCTCTCGGGATCCGGTCGTGTACGGACCGTACGGCCGCGGGTACGGATAGCATCCTGCGCACCACCCGTGCCGTACCGGACGCGCGCCCACCCCTCGCGCCCGTCCCCCGCGGCCGTACGGTCCGTACACGACCGGATCCCGAGAGGGCGTCCGCAC
>NZ_MSGP01000345.1 GCF_002078235.1 Streptomyces viridosporus | reverse complement strand
GGAGATCCCCGGGCCCCTCGGTCCGCGAACCCCTGCGGTGTGCCGCGGCCGGGGCGTTCCTCCGCCCTCGTGCCGGTGGCGGCGCGAGGCCGCGTGCCGGACACGCCCGGCCCGCCCTCGGCGGCGCGCACCCCGCGCCGGTCGTGCCGTGAGCGGAGGGACGCGGGCCGCAAAGGCGGCGTCGAGCGCAGGCGTCCCCGGAAGGCGGCGTCGAGCCGGTCGGCGCCCCGGGCGGTGGCGTCGAGCCCGGCGCACGGACCGCGGCACGAGAACTTCCCGCACACCGGCCGGCGGTTCCCCGCGGGCCGTGCGCCCACGCCGCTGCCGTGCCGACGAGGGCGGCCGGGCGGGCCCCGGCGGCATGTACCCGGTGCCGGGCGCCTCCACCGGCCCCGTCCCGGGCGCCGCCCTCCCCGGTCCCCACGAGTCCGGCTCCGCCCGTCGGCCCGGGCGGCTCGGACGATTACGCACCCCGAAGTGCCGTCGGCGTGCGGTACTCCCCGGGGCCGCCCCTCCGTTCCTCACCGGTCGCACCTGCCGTGCCGGGAAACCCCGGCGCGGCACGACGGCGTCCGCACGGTGCGTGCACCAGGGTCATGGCGGTCGGCTCGCTCCCCCGCGCGGGGCGGCCCACGCCGCACATCGGACCGAGGGGCCCCGGCACGGCGCACCGGCGCCCTGCCCGGACCGTGCGTCGAGGCCGCGGAGGGCCGGCCCGCTCCCCCGCGCTCTCCGCCACGCCGCACGGCGGACGGCCGGTGGGCGTCCGCCCACCGGCCGTCCGCCGTGATGCCACCGCCTGCTCCCCGCGTCCGCCCGGTCGCCGCCTCCCGGGGCGGCGCGCACCCGGTACCACGCGGGTCTACCCCCGGGGGCGTCCCCTTTCCCCGGGGTTCCCCGGGGTTCCCCGGGGAACCCCGGGCGGGGCCCACAGGCCCACCGTTCGCGCCTGGCGCGTGCGGACGGTCGGCCGGTGGACGGGGGCGTCCACCGGCCGGCCGCCGTGGTGCCGCGCTGTCCCGCCCGGGCGGGTCAGCCCTCCAGCGGGTCGAAGAACTCGCCGTCCGGGACGATCCTGCCGTCCTTGATGGTGCTCGGCATCACCTTGAAGACCGCGATGCGCGGGTACTCCTCGTGCGGCGGGTTCCCGCCCAGGCCCGGGTAGTCGGAGTAGATGTCGAACAGGTCCACCGGCTCGGTGATGTCCGAGAGGGCATCGATCACCGACTGCCCGTCGGTGATCTTCTTGCCGCCCAGGATGCCGGGCAGGGCCCGCACGGAGAGCCAGCCGTTGAGGCTGATGTCGTCGATGGGCGCGTCGGCGTCGAGGGCGTGCACCTCCTTGTTGAACTGCGCGATCATCTTGTTCTCGGTGTACGACGAGGGCAGGCCGCGGCCGGCGAGCACGATGCCCTCCGCCTTGTCGCCGAGGGCCTTGATCGAGGCCGGGTTGACGATCGACGCCGGGCCGGTGATCGGGCCCTTGAACCCGTTCTCGCGCAGGGCCGACACGATGCGCGTCGCGGTGTCGCCGGACGCGGTGATGACGACCCCGTCGGGCTTCTGGTCGAGCACCTTGAGCGCGGTCGGGTTGTAGTCGGCGGCGGTGAGCGGCGCGACGACCTCGGTCGCGGACCCGCCGGCCCGCTTGATGCCCTGCTCGGCCTGCTTGACGGAGGAACGGCTGGAGGCGTTGTCCGCGGGAACCACGACGACCTTGTCCCCGCCGCGCTCCGCGGCCAGCCGGCCGGCGGCGATGACGAAGGCGCTGGCACCGGCGTTGATCGGGTAGAACGCGGCCTCCTCGCTCTCCGCGGTGCCGTCGCCGCCGCCGGGACCGATGAACGGGATCTTCGCCGCCTCCAGCACGGGGGCGAGCGCGGCCGTGTGCGGTGTCATGCCACCGACGACCGCGGCGACGCCCTCGCTGATCGCGCGCTGGGCGCAGGCGGTGGCCTCGTTGGGGTCGAACTTGTCGTTGCAGAAGGAGACTTTGAGCTTGCGGCCGTCGATTCCGCCTTCCTTGTTCACCGCGTCGACCGATGCCTGGATGGCGGTCTGCAGCTGGGGGATCGAGTAGACCGAGCTCTCGAAGGAGGCGATCGACATGATCTTGATGGGGCCCTCGGCGCCCGCCTCGGAGCTGGAGGCGCCCCCTGCGCACGCGGTGAGCGGCAGGGCCAGGGCGAGCGTCGCGGCGGCGAGTTTCGCGGAGCGGTGCATGGATGTCTCCTACGTGATCAGGAAGGGTGTGTGGGAGCGGGCCGCTCTGCTGCCGCCGTTCGCGCGGCAGGAGGGTCGAGCGGGCTCCGCGGGTGCCGGACCGGTCCGATCCATGCGAGGTGGGCGGCCCGGGCCGCCGGGTCGCGGCCCGCCGTGCTCAGAAGGTCTGTGCGAGCAGGGTCGCTTCGCGGGTGGCGGTGGTGACACCGCGGGGGGCGATCACGTCACCGCAGGTGTGCGCGGTGACGCCGAGCGCCTCCAGTTCGTGGACCAGGCCGTCGCGCGGCACGGGGTGCACCGCGGCGACGACGACGTCGATGCCGGGCAGCACGCTCTCGACACCGTCGGGGTCGATGAGCGTGGCCTCTCCGTCCTCGAACGACCTGAGGTCCCGGAAGGTCATCGCCGTGATGCGCGAGGACCGGCGGAAGAGGTCCTGGTAGTCGAGCCGGTGGTTGTAACCGCTGTTGGTGACCATCCAGTCGAACGGCGTCACGTAGACGACGTCGCGGCCCTCCAGCGCCAGCTTCTCCACCGCCACGCCGGCCGGGTTGTGGCCGGTGCGGTCCACGACCAGCACCCTCGCCCCCTCGGGGACGCCGTCCACGACCGCGTCGTCGACCGTGACGATCCCCGGGCGGGCCAGGCCGTGGGCGGCCAGGTCGTGCTCGGCGCCGGTCGCCACGACGACCTCGTCCACCTCCGTCGCCCGGATGCCGGCCGCGGTGAGCCGGCGTCCGTACTCGACCTCCACGCCCTCGTGCCGGAGCTCGTTCACCAGGTGGTCGACGGTGCCGAACAGCTCGGCGGCCCGGGTGCCGAGGAGGGTGCGCAGCCGACCGCCCGGCCGGTCCGCCGCCTCGACGATCCTGACGTCGTGGCCGCGTTTGGCCGCCACCTCGGCGGCCTGGAGGCCGGCGACACCGGCGCCGACGACGAGGACGCGCTTGCGCCGCGACGGCGCCGGCAGGGCGGCGAACCGGGCCTCGCGGCCGAACTCCGGGTTGTGCCAGCACTGCACGGTCTTTCCGTCCACGCGCCGGCTGTTGCACTCGGCGACCCGTACGCAGGTGCGGATGCGGTCCTCGTCGCCGCGCAGGATCTTGACGCCCAGGTCCGGGTCGGAGATGAAACCGCGGGTCATGCCGACCAGGTCGCACATGCCGTGCTCGAGGGCCCGCTCCGCCATGTCCGGGTCGACGACGCCTCCGACACCGACCACCGGCACCCGCGCGTCGATCGCGTCCCGCAGCCCCTTGGCCAGTTCGAGGTCGTAGCCCTTGGGGTAGCGGTAGGAGGCCACCGACGGCTGGGAGTACGCCGGTGCCTTGGTGCCGATGGAGAGGTTCATGAAGTCGATGCGGCCGGTGTCCACCAGGCGCCTGGCGACGTCCTTGAGCTCCTCCACGGTGAGGCCGTCCTCGTCCTCCCGCAGATGGTCGTCGGCCGTCATCCGCCAGCCGAGGATCCCGTCCTCGCCCAGTCCCGAACGGACCGCTTCGAGCACCGCGGTGGAGAAGGCCAGCTGCTCGCCCCACTCGTCGTCGCGGCCGTTGCCCCAGGGGCTGTAGGACTGCTGGAGGAGGTAGCCGTGGGCGCCGTGCAGTTCGAGCCCGTCCAGACCGGCCGCGCGGAACACCTCGGCCGTCCGGCCGTAGGCGTCGACCATCATCTGCACCTCGGCACCGGTCATCCGGTGGGCGGCCTCACCGAACTCGTCCTGGCCGCCGTTGAAGGACCACTCGGCGCGCTCGTCGAGCAGCACGTGCGAGCCGATCTGCCGGCCGAAGTTGACCACCTGCGGGGTGACCAGTGCGCCTTCCTCGTGCACGGCGTCGGCCAGCCGCTTGAGCCGGTCGACCACCGGCCACGGCCAGTCGTGGAACGGCTCGACGTTGACCGGCTGGGTGATGAGCAGCGCGGCTCCGCCCTTGGCCCGGCGGCGGCAGTAGTCGACGTAGGCCGTCTCGTCGCCGGCCGGGTGCCAGGGCGCCATGATGCTGTGCGCCGTGGTGATCATCCGGTTGCGGAGCACATGGCCGCGGATGGTCATCGGGCTGAGCAGACGGGCGTACTTCCCGTCCGTGCGGGGTGACGTCGGCTCAACGGCCGGGCTGTTCGTCATGCGTCTCTCCTGTCGGAAAGCCCGCCGTGCCGGGGGCCGGGACGGCCCCCGGCACGGCCTAGACGGCGAGGATTCTGCGGATCGCGGCTTCGATGTCGCGCTGCCCGACCACCCACTGCTTCTCCAGGGCGGGGGCGTAGGGCGCGGGGCTGAAGGGCGCCCCGACGCGCACCACGGGGGCGTCGAGCGTCCAGAACCCCTCGTCGACGGCGCGGGCGGCGATCTCCGCGCCGATGCCGAAGTCGAGGACGGCCTCGTGCGCGACCACCAGCCGGTTGGTCTTCGCGAGGGAGCCCAACACCGTCTCCCAGTCGATGGGCGCGACGGTGCGCAGGTCGACGACCTCGACCGAGATGCCCTCGGCGGCCAGCGACTCGGCGACGGCGAGGCTCTCGCGCACCATGCGCGAGACGCTGACGACGGTCACGTCGGTGCCCTCGCGGAGCACCTTCGCCTTCCCGATCGGGACGACGTGGTCGGACGAGAACCCCGGGCCGGACTTCTCGTAGAGGAGCCGGTGCTCGATGACGACGACCGGGCTGTCCTCGTGGATGGCACTGCGCAGCAGTCCGTAGGCGTCGGCCGGGGTCGAGGGCATCACGACCTGGAGGCCGGGGATGTGGGCGAGGAGGGCCTCGATCGCCTGGGAGTGCTGGGCGCCCGAGGAGCGGCCGGCGCCGAACTGGGTGCGGATGGTGAGCGGCACGCTCACCTTGCCGCCGGTCATGTACCGCAGCTTGGCGGCCTGGTTCATGATCTGGTCCAGGCAGACGGCGATGAAGTCGGAGTACATGATCTCCACCACCGGCCGCATGCCGGCCATGGCGGCGCCCACGCCCGCCCCGATGATCGCGCTCTCCGCGATCGGGGTGTCGCGCACCCGGCCCGGGAAGTCCGCGGCCAGGCCGCGGGTCAGGCCGAAGACGTTGCCGCCCTCGCCGACGTCGATGCCGGCCACGAAGACGGACGGGTCGTGCTCCAGTTCGCGGCGCAGGGCGGCCTTGACCGCGCGGCTGTAGCGGACCGGTTCGGCGTCGGCGGGCAGCTCGGGCTCGGTGGCGGTCCCGGTGGGCGTGCGGATGTACGCGAACAGGTCGCCGGCCGACGGCTCCCGCCCGGCCTTCGCGGCCTCAACGGCCCGCTCGATCTCCTCGGTCACCGACGCGTGCACGACCGCGATCTCGGCCTCGCTCGCGCCGCCCTCCCGCAGCCGTTCCTCGGCGAGCAGGATCGGGTCGCGCTTCGCCCAGGCCGCCGCGAGGTCCTTGTCGCGGTACTTCAGCGGGTCGCCCTCGTAGTGGCCGCGGGCGCGGAACGTCACGGCCTCGACGAACGCCGGGCCCGCACCGCGGCGCACCGCCGCCACGATGCCCTCCATGGCGTCCGCCATCTCCGTCACGTCATTGCCGTCGAGGCGGTGGAAGGACATGCCGTAGGCGGCGGCGCGGGCCTCCATGAGGCCGGGTGCCTTCAGGTGGGTGCTGGAGAACTCGGAGAACTGGTTGTTCTCGCAGAGCAGGATCAGCGGCAGCCGCCAGTCGCCGGCGAGGGTGGCGCCCTCGTGGAAGGCACCGGTGCTGGTGGCCCCGTCGCCGAAGTAGCTGACGGCGACCTTGCCGTCGCGCCGCAGCAGCGCGGCGGTGGCGGCCCCGGCCGCGATCGGCACTCCGGCGCCGACGATGCCGTTGGCGCCGAAGATGCCCAGTGCCGGGTCGGCGATGTGCATGGAGCCGCCGCGGCCGTGGTTGGTCCCGGTCTCCCGGCCGAAGAGTTCGGCGAAGGCGCCGGTGAGGTCGAGGCCCTTGGCCAGTACGTGCCCGTGCCCCCGGTGGGTGGAGGTGATGACGTCGTCGGGCCGCAGTGCCGCCGCGGTCCCGACAGGCACGGCCTCCTGGCCGACCGAGAGGTGCACGAACCCGCGGATCACGCCGTCGCGGTAGAGCGCGGCGGCCCGGTCCTCGAACATCCGGATGCGCAGCATCTCGCGGTGGAGGCGGGCCAGGTCCGTCCGGTGTCCGGGGTTCGGGTGCGAACGGGGCTTCTCCTGGACGTGTGTCATCGTGCTCCCTGTCCTAGCGGGATTCGAATCGCGGCGTCCGTTGCGGACCGCGGTCGCGATCGGGCTCACTGTGACACAGGACGAGATGCTTAAACAAGCATTGATTGGTTATTGATGTGCGCGGATTCCGGTGGGCTTTTCCGGCGTGCCCGTGGCGGTCGGCCGTACCGGCCCGCGTACGGGCCCCTCACCGCCTGAACCGGCCTGATCGCATCGGGGAGCGGGCCGGCCCGCCTCGGGCGCGGCCCCGCCCCGTGTCACGGACCGGGCTGGTCGGCCAGACGCATCAGGAGGCCGCCGAGCTGCCGCTGCTCCTCGGGGGAGAGCACCGCGAACCAGGCCCTGTCCCGCTCGGCCTGGGCGCGCAGGCCCTCCAGGAGCCGGGAGGCGCCCTCCTCGGTGAGCGAGACGAGCACCTGGCGGCGGTCGGTCTCGCTGCGGTCGCGGCGGATCAGGCCGTCGCGTTCCAGGGTGTTCAGGACGGCCGAGGTCGCGGCCCTCGATGCCCCGGACAGCCGGGTGAGCTGCCGGGCCTCGAGGGGTCCGGCAGCCCACAGCAGGTTCATGAAGCGGAACCCGGCCCAGCTCCAGCCCAGCCTGCGGTGCACCGACTCGGCGTCCTGGCCGAGCCGGTTGAAGAACTTGGTCAGGTTGAAGACCAGGTCGGTGCGGTCGGCGGCGTCGGGCGGGACGGTGTCCTGCTCGACGAGCCGGGCCCGGAGGACGTCGCGGAAGGTGGGCTGCGCCTGGCCGTCGGGGGAGTTCACGCCGAGAAGGATAGAACTCACTCAGTCCTCGATGCGGATGGCCTGCTCGGGGCAGGCCATGGCCGCGGTCTCGGCGTCCCGGCGCCGGTCGCCGGTGAGCTCGCCGGCGATGGTCTCGGCGTAGCCGCCGGCGTCGAGGTCGAAGACGTCGGGCGCCATCATCGCGCACTGGCCGTGGCCCACGCACTTGCTCGTGTCGATCACTGCTCTGGTCATCGGTGTTCTCCTTCGTGGATACCCCGGTCTTCAGGCCGGGGAGGAAACGAAGCTCCTGCGGAGCAGGGCAGGGAAAGCCGGTCCGCCCTGGCGGCGGACCGGTGTCCGCAGGTCACCGGCTGACACCCCTCGCTCACACGGAACCTGGTAGCGCGTGAGGCGTGACGCAGCAGGTCAAGCGGGCTTTCAAGTACCGCTTCTACCCCACGGACGAGCAGGCAGCGGAGCTGTCGCGCACGTTCGGCTGCGTCCGCCTCGTCTACAACAAGGCGCTGGAGGAGCGCACCCGGGCTTGGTACGGCGAGCAGCGCCGTGTCTCCTATGTGCAGTCGTCCGCCGCGCTGACGGAGTGGAAGAAGACCGATGAACTCGCGTTCCTGGCCGAGGTGTCCTCCGTGCCGCTTCAGCAGGCGCTGCGGCATCTTCAGACGGCGTTCGGGAACTTCTTCGCCGAGCGGGCCAAATACCCGCGTTTCAAGAGCCGGAAGAAGTCCCGCGTGTCGGCCGAGTACACCCGCAGTGCCTTCAAATGGCGTGACGGGCAGCTGACGCTGGCGAAGATGACGGAGCCACTGGACATCCGCTGGTCGCGCCCGCTCCCCCGGGGTGCGGAGCCCACGACGGTGACCGTGTCCCGTGACGCTGCCGGGCGCTGGTTCGTGTCCATCCTGTGCGAGGACGCCATCGCCCCGGCCCCTACCACCGGCGCGGCTGTCGGTCTGGACGCCGGGATCACTTCCCTTGTGACGCTGTCCACCGGAGAAAAGGTCGCCAACCCGAAATACGAACGGCGTGATCGCGCCCGGCTGGCACGCGCGCAGCGGGAGCTGTCGCGCAAGGCGAAGGGCTCGGCGAACCGGGAGAAAGCCCGGCGCCGCGTCGCCAAGATCCATGCGCGGATCGCCGACCGGCGCCGCGACTTCCTGCACAAGCTGTCGACTCGTCTCGTCCGTGAGAACCAAACGGTCGTGATCGAGGACCTCACCGTTCGCAACCTGCTGAAGAACGGCAGGCTGGCGCGCACCGTCTCGGACGCGGCCTGGACGGACCTGCGCATGATGCTGGAGTACAAGTGCGCCTGGTACGGGCGCGAACTCGTCGTGATCGACCGCTGGTTCCCCTCCAGCAAGCTGTGCGGGAACTGCGGCACGGTCCGCGAGAAACTGCCGCTGAACGTCCGCGAGTGGACGTGCGACTGCGGCACCGTGCATGACCGCGACGTGAACGCGGCACGCAACATCCTGGCCGCCGGGCTGGCGGCGTCTGCCTGTGGAGACGGTGTAAGACCTCAACGGGAGTCCTCCCGGACGGGGCGGTCGTCGGTGAAGCAGGAAACCCAGCGGGCAACCGCTGGAATCCCCCGCTCTTAAGCGGGGGACGGAGTCAACACTGCTCCTTCGTCGGGTCCTGCGCTGCGGGGCCTGCGCTCACCACGCCCGCCTCGACGAGCCGGCCGGCGTCGAGTCCGAGGGAGGCGAGGATGTCGTGGCTGTGCTGTCCCGGCAGGGGCGGGGGCGTCGGCTCGTGCGGCTCGGAGCCCGAGAACCGGGGTGCCGTGCCGGCCTGGAGGACGCCGTCGTGCCTGCGTAGCGACCGCCGGGAGCGGATGTGCGGGTGGTCGGCGGCCTCGGTGAGGCCGAGGACCGGGGTCACGCAGCAGTCGGTCCGCTCGAACTCCGCCGCCCACGCGTCGCGGGTGCGGGTGGCGAAGACCGCGGCCATCCGGCGGCGCAGGTCCGGCCAGCGGGACTCGTCGAGCTGGTGGCGCGGGTCGTCGTCGAGGCCGAGCCGGCGCAGCAGTTCGGCGTAGAACTTCCCCTCGCCCGCGCCGACGGCGACGTACCCGCCGTCGGCGCACTCGTAGACGGAGTAGAAGGGCGCGCCGCCGTCGAGGACGTTCACCCCGCGGCGGTCCTGCCACATGCCCCCGGCGTACATCGCGTGGGTGCTGGACAGCAGGTGGGAGACGCCGTCGACGATCGCGGCGTCGACGACCTGCCCGGTGCCGCCGGCCGCGGCCTCCCGCAGCGCGGCGAGGAGTCCGATGACGAGGTAGGTGGCGCCGCCGCCGAAGTCGCCCACGTAGTTGACCGGGATCTGCGGCGGTCCGCCGGCGCTGCCGATGCCGTGCAGCGCTCCGGTGAGGGCGATGTAGTTGATGTCGTGGCCGGCGGTCGCGGACAGCGGACCCTCCTGGCCCCAGCCGGTCATCCGGGCGTAGACGAGCTTCGGGTTGCGGGCGAGGCACACGTCCGGGCCGAGCCCGAGCCGCTCGGCGACACCCGGCCGGAAGGGCTCGGTCAGGGCGTCCGCCCGTTCGACGAGCCGCAGGACGATCTCCACCGCCTCGGACTTCTTCAGGTCCAGGGCGAGGGACCGCTTGCCGCGGTTGAGTAGGTCGAACCTGGGCTCGGCGGCGGCCTCGACCCCGCCGTGCGCGGCCCGCGCCCGGTCGATCCGGATCACGTCCGCGCCGAGGTCGGCCATCAGCATGGTGGCGAAGGCGCTCGGGCCGAGACCGCCGAGTTCGACGATCGACAACCCGCTCAGCGGTCCTGGCATGGCTCCTCCTGCGGTCGGCACCGATGCGGGGGATCAGTGGCGCCGACAGCGTAAACCAATTAGCGTATGGTTATGAAGTCCTCCCCCACCGCACTCGTCGTCGGCGGCACCGGTCCGACCGGGCCGCACCTCCTCGCCGGCCTGCTGGAGCGCGGATACGACGTCGAGATCCTCCATCGCGGGGTCCACGAACCGCCGGGGCTGCCCGACGTCCGCCACCTCCACGCCGACCCGCACTTCCGCGAGACGCTGGACGCGGCGATCGGCACCCGCACCTGGGACGTCGTCCTGGCCACCTACGGACGGCTGAAGACGGTCGCGCAGGCCTTCGCCGGGAAGTGCGGGCAGTTCATCGGGGTCGGCGGCGTCCCCGTCTACCGCGGCTTCTTCGAACCGGAGGCCACCCGGCCCTACGGCATGCGGCTGCTCGCCCGCGAGGACGGCACCCTCGCCGACGCCTACGAACCGGTGCCGCCCTTCGCGGCGAAGATGGTGGCCGCCGAGCGGGAGGTGTTCCGGCTCGGCGCCGAGGGCGCGTACGCCGCCACCATGGTCCGCTACTCCCAGATCTACGGGCCGCGCAACATCGTGCCGTGGGAGTGGGCCGTCATGAAGCGGATCGCGGACGGCAGGCGCCGGATGATCCTCCCCGACGCCGGACTGTGGATCGTGACCCGGTGCGCCGCCCGCAACGCCGCCGAGGTGCTGCTGTGCGCGGTCGGCAACCCGGCCGCCGCGGGTGAGGCGTTCAACGTCGCCGACGACGACCAGCAGACCACCCGTCAGTGGGCGGAGAGCATCGCCGTGCTGCTCGGCACTGAGCTGGAGTTCGTCGGCATCCCGTCCGAGCTCGCCCCCTCCGCCATGGGTGAGCTGCTCTCCCCCACGGCCCGCCCGCACGTCCTCGTCGACGCCTCGCGCGCCAAGCGGTTGCTGGGCTACCGCGAGGTCGTCACGGCCGCGGACGCCCTCGCCGAGACCGTCGCCTGGCTGACCGAGCATCCCGTCACCGCCGAGGACTACCCGACGTACAACGCCCGGTTCGACTACGCGATGGAGGACCGGCTGATGGCCGCCTGGGACCGGGCCCGCGACCTCGTCCGCCGGCAGGCGCCGGACACCCCCGTCGACATGGCGCACGCGATGCCGCACCCCAAGGTGCCGTCGCTGCGGGCGGACGCCCGCGGTCGCTGACCGGGGCCGGCCCGGGGTGCCGGACGGAAGAACCGGGCCCCGGGCGAGCGCGGGCCGGACTCCGCCTCTCCCGGGGCCCGGCGTACGCCGGCCGGGCGTGCTCAGCCCGGCGTCAGATCCGTGGCGACGATGCGCCGCGGGTGGAAGGTGACCTTGCTGCGGGTCTCCCCCGGACCGTCCAGGTCATGGAAGTCGTGGCCGTACTTCTTCCCCGCCTCGGCGGCGAACGAGAAGTCGGCGTCGGGCTCCATCTCGACGTCCGCGCGGACCTCCAGGGTCCGGAACCTGTTCTCCGGGTCGATGACGAACAGCGTGGCCAGCGGTGTCCGCCGGAGGTTGCGGGCCTTCTGCCGGGCGTCGTTGAGCGAGATGCGGAAGAGTCCGTCACTCTCGTCGTAGTGGAACGCGATCGCCGTGACCTGGGGGATCCCGCCCGGGCCGATCGTGGACAGGGTGGCGGTCATCGCCTCGGTCAGATCGAGGTGACTGGCCGGTACCCGGGGCCGCTCGGACGTCATGGCGCCTCCTCCTGCGGGAAACCGCCCGCCTTGGACACCATCGAGGGGACTTCCTTGCCGAGCTTCCCGCCGATGAACGCGGCGGCGTCGACCAGCGCCGGGACGGACAGGCCGGTGGCGACGCCCGAGCGGTCGAGGGTGTAGACGAGGTCCTCGGTGGCGATGTTGCCCGTCGCCCGCGGCGCGAACGGGCAGCCGCCGATGCCGCCGATGCTCGAGTCGAGGATGTTCACCCCGAGGTCCAGGGCGGTCACGGCGTTGGCGTAGCCGGTGTTGCGGGTGTTGTGGAAGTGCGCGCGCAGCGGCACGTCGGTCAAGGTGCGGGCGGTGCCGAAGAGTTCGCGCACCTGGCGCGGCACGCCCACCCCGATGGTGTCGGCCAGCGCGATCTCACGGGCGCCGGCGGCCGACGCCCGGGCGACGAGAGCCGCGACCGTCTCGGGCGCCACCTCGCCCTCGAAGGGGCAGCCGAACGCGGTCGCGATCGTCACCGACGCCGGCAGGCCGGCCGAGCCGGCGAGTTCGAGCACCTCTTCCACCATCGCTGCGAGGGCCTCGGTGCCGGCGTTCTGGTTGCGCCGGTTGAAGGACTCGCTGGCGGCGAGCACCAGGTTGATCTCGTCGACGCCGCAGTCCAGGGCGCGCAGGAAGCCGCGCCGGTTGAGCACCAGACCGATGTACGACACGTCGTCGCGCCGGGGCACCCGCTCCATCACCTTCTCGGCGTCCGCCATCTGCGGCACGGCGTCCGGGCGGACGAAGGAGACCGCCTCCATCCGGCGCACCCCGGCCGCGATCGCCAGTTCGACGAAGCGGACCTTGTCCTCGGCGGCGAGGATCACCGCCTCGTTCTGCAGGCCGTCCCGGGGACCGACCTCGACCACCTGGACCTGCCCGGCCGTCTCCTGTGCCCCGCTCGTCGTGTCCGACGGCATCGTCATGCCCTCACCTCGTCCGTCGTGCCCCGCGCCGGACGTGCCGTGCCGCAGAGCTCCTCGATCCGGGTCGCCGCCAGGTACCCCTCCCGCACGGCGGTCCGGTAGGACCGCGGGAGGACCGCGTCGCCGACGTACTCCACCGGGACCCCCAACTCCCCGGCCCGGAAGGGCCGGGACGGTGCCGCGCGGGCCACCATCACCACCAGGTCCGCCCCATGCGTGGACACCGTGTGCCCGAGGAGGTCCTCCACGTCGGCGGAGGCCGGGGCGACCGCGACGACCATCGACAGCGGCAGCGCCGTGAACCGGCCGGAGGCACGCAGCCTGCCGAGCGCCGTCGCGGGGCGTCCGGTCGCCTCCATCGGCAGTCCGACCGAGGCGAACGGCGTGACGAAGGTGACGTGCGCGCCCGCCTCGACGAGCAGTTCGGCCACGCCGAGCGCCTCGTACTCACCGATCTCGTCGACCACGACCGCCGTCCCGGGGACGGTGGTCAGGGTAAGGACGTCCCGCGAGGACACCACGTGCGGCAGGTCCGCTCCCGGCACGGCCGCACCGGGCCGCGCCGTCTGGCGGGCACCCGGCCGGGGCACCGATCCGGTGGCCGCGACGACCACGTCGGGCGCGGTGGCGAGCACCGCCTCCGCGTCCGCGCGGGTGCCGAGCCGTACGTCGACGCCCGCTTCGCGCACTTCCCGTTCGGTCCAGGCGATCGCGTCGAGCATGCCCGGCGCGTTCGGCATGGCCCGCGCCGCCCGGCGGGCGAGGCCACCCAGCTCCCCGGTCTCCTCGAACAGGGTCACGGTGTGCCCGGCCAGGGCCGCGGCGCGGGCGGCCTCCAGACCGGCCGGGCCGCCGCCGACGACGGTGACCCGGCGGGGCCGCCGGGTGGGGTGCGGCAGATCGGTCGTGGTGCCGGCGCCGGGCAGGGCCGGGTTGACGGCGCACCGGATCGAGCCCTCGGTGATGATCGAGCGCTGGCACTCGTTGCAGCCGATGCAGGGCCGCACCCGCGCGGGGCGGCCGGACATCGTCTTGCGGACCAGTTCGGGGTCGGCGATGTGCGCCCGGGTCATGCCGATCAGGTCGGCGGCGCCCGAGGCGACGGCCTCGTCGGCCTGCTCCAGGGTGCGGTAGCGCCCGGTGACCAGGGTGGGCAGGGTCAGGCCGCGCGAGGGGAGTTCGTTCCAGGGCAGTTCGTAGCCGGCCGGCTGGTCCATGCCGCCGGTCATCAGCGGGAAGGCCTCGGGGGTCCGGCCGCCGAGCGAGAACCCGACGAAGTCGACCAGGCCCCAGTCCCGCAGGGCCCGGCCGATGGCGAGCAGCGCCTCGGAGTCGATGCCGCCCGGACCGATGTCGGCGCTCAGCCGCACGCCCAGCACGAATCCCGGCCGGGTCGCGGCCCGCGTCCGCTCCAGGATCTCGGCGAGGAACCGCAGGCGGTTGCCGAAGCTTCCGCCGTAGCGGTCCTCGCGCCGGTTGTAGAGCGGCGAGAGGAAGTGGTTCACCAGGTAGTGGTGGGCGCCGTGCACCTCGCAGCCGTCGAGCCCGGCGTCCGACATCACCTGCGCGGCGTGCACGAAGGCGTCCTGGATCTCCTCGATCTCGGCGTGCGTCATGGCCCGGGCCGGGGCCCCGTTGAGGCCGTCGTTGTCGGAGGCGGAGAGGGCCGGGCGGCCGTCGGGCAGCGGCGGGGAGGCCGCCCCGCCGTGGTTGGCCTGCCCGATCAGCACGGCCCCCTCCGCGTGCACGGCCTCGGCGAGCCGCGCCAGACCGGGCCCGACGTCGTCCCGGTGGAGCCGGAACGACGCGGGCCGGTACGTCGGGTGCACGGCGCCGGCCTCGGTGATCAGCAGGCCGACGCCGCCGCGTGCCCGGGCCGTCAGATACTCGACGAGGGTGTCGGAGACCAGCCCGTCCTCGGCGTACCCGGTCATGTGGGCCGTCGTCGCGACCCGGTTGCGGACCGTCAGCGGCCCCAGACGGAGCGGCGAGAGCACGTGTTCGAGTGCCATGGTGCCCTTTCCTCAGACGGAGCTTCCGCCGGAGTAGCGCACCCACGTCGCGCGCTGCCAACCCTCCTCGAACCTGGCCGCCGCCAGCGAGCCCTCGGTGATCGCCGGTTCCAGGGTGCGCGGACCGAGCGCGTCGCCGATGACGTACAGCTCGGGGATGCCCTCCAGCCGGGCCGTCAGGGCGTGGTCGGGTACCGCGCCGGACATGAACACGAAGGTGTTCACCTCCAGTTCCCGGATCCGGTTCGGGGCGGCGATCGGTGCGACGGTGGCCCCGCCCGGTTCGACGGCGTGCACGAGGGTGCGCGTGTGCAGTTCGTAGTCGCCCTTGTACAGCTCCTCGGCGTGCGGGCCGGCGGCGTAGTCGTAGGCCACCGGGATGTTGGCGGCGAGGTTCGAGAAGCGGGTGACGTGGTGCACCCGGTGACCGGCCCGGACGAGGGTCTCGGCGACGTCGATGCCCTCGTAGTGCCCGAGCTCGTCGACGAGGAGCACCGGACCGGTGATCTCGGCGCCGTTCAGGACGTCCCAGCCGGTCAGCACGTCGACGCCGGCCAGACCCGCCGGGGCCTCCGCGGGCCGCCAGGCCTGGAAGCCGTCCCGGCGGGGGGTGGCACCGGTCGCGACGACGACGCGGTCGGCGCCGACGGCGTCCACCGCCTCGCGGGACTCGAGTGCGGAGTTCAGGACGACCTCGACGCCGAGACGGGCCAGCTCCGACTCGTAGTAGGGCAGCAGCGAGGCCACGTCGGAACGGGAGGGGGACTTCTCGATCAGCTTGAGCTGGCCGCCCAGCCGGTCGGTCCGTTCGTGCAGGACGACCCGGTGACCGGCCAGCGCGCAGGAGCGGGCGGCCTCCAGGCCGGCCGGGCCGCCGCCGACGACCAGGACGGTGCGGCGGCGCGGGCTGATGGTGAGCACGTGGTCGCCGCGCTCGCTCTCGTGACCGCAGGCGGGGTTGACGACGCAGCCCATCAGGCCGCGGCTGGTGAGGCCGCCGGCGCACGCCTGGTTGCAGGAGATGCAGGGGCGGATCTCCTGGTGGCGTCCCTCCCGCGTCTTCTTGACCAGGTGCGGGTCGGCGATGAGCGCGCGCACCATGGAGACCATGTCGGCCTCCCCGTTGCGCAGGATCTCCTCCGCGTCGTACAGGGACAGGACGCGGCCGGTGACCATGGTGGGGAGCGAGGCCTGCCGGGTGATCTCCCCGGTGGCCTGCCGGACCATGTAGTTGCGCGGTTCGCGGGTGACGCCGATCAGCTTGGACCGGCGGTAGTGGCTGCCGTAGGAGACGTTGAGGTAGTCGACCAGGCCCTCGGTCTCCAGCCGGGCGATCACCTGCCGGATGTCGTCGGCCGTGGTCATGTGGTCGGCGCCGTCGGGCGAGAGCCGGACGCCGACGACGAAGTCGGGGCCGACCCGGTCCCGGACCGCGCGCAGCGCCTCGAAGAGGATCCGCGAACGGTTCTCCAGGGATCCGCCGTACTCGTCGGTGCGGTGGTTCGTGGCCGGGGAGAGGAAGGAGCTGAAGAGGTAGCTGTGCCCGCCGTGCAGTTCGACGCCGTCGAGGCCGGCCTGCCGCACCCGGCCCGCCGCGGCGGCGAAGCCCTCGACGACCTCGTCGATCATGTTCTTGGTCATCGGGTGCGGCACCAGGCCCAGGACCGGGTCCGGCACCGCGGAGGCCGCCCAGGGGGCCGAACCGTCGTGCGCGTAGAGCGTCGGGCCGCCGTGCATGAGCTGCTGGAACAACTTCATGCCCTCGGCCTGCACGGACGACGCCAGGTCGGCGAGGCCCTCGATGATGTCGTCGGTGGTCAGGTCCAGGAAGCCCGGTGAACTCCAGTGGACCTGACCGCCCTCGCCGAAGCTGAGCGCTACACCGCCCCGGGCGCGCTCCATGTGGTAGGCCTTCAGGGTCTCCGTCACCGGACCACGGGCGAAACCGGTACCGTGCGCGGACCGGACGATGCGGTTGCGCAGCGTGACGTTCTTGATCGTGAGCGGCTGCCAGACCAGGTCCAGTTCCCGCTCGGCCTGCTCGGCCCGCTCATGAAGATGCTTGGCGCTCACGTACGTCCCTCTCGTGCCGGGTCCTGCTGTGGTGTGGTGCGTGCTTCCTGGATTCCTGGGGTGTGGGGGTGGTGTGCGGTGTGCCGCGGTGCGGGTGTCAGCCGAGCATGTCGCGCAGCACGTTCTTCTGGATCTTGCCGGTGACGTTGCGCGGGAAGTCGTCGACGACGACGACCTTCGCCGGCACCTTGTACTTGGCCAGACACGACGCCACGTGGGCGATCAGACCGGCCTCGTCGACCGTGCGGCCCGCCTCGGGGACCACCACGGCGTAGCCGACCTCGCCCCACTTCTCGTGCGGCACCCCGACGACGGCCGCGTCCTGCACGCTGTCGTGGCCGGTGAGGACCCGCTCGACCTCGGCGCAGAAGACGTTCTCGCCCCCGGACTTGTACATGTCCTTGAAGCGGCCCCGCAGCGCCACGAATCCTTCCTCGTCCACGGAGACGGCGTCCCCGCTCTTGAACCAGCCGGCCGCGGTGGCGTCGTCGGTGTCGGGGTCGCGGCGCCAGTAGCCCGGCGAGACGGAGGGGCCTCGGACCCACGCCTCGCCGACCTCTCCCGGAGCGACGTCCTCGTTGGTCGCGGGGTCGACGACGCGGATCTGGACGTGCTGGACGGGCATCCCGACCGTGTGCGCCTTCGCCACGCGCGACGCCTTCGGCATCAGGGTCATGCTCGGCCCCATCTCGGTGGCTCCCCAGCCCGCCTGCAGTTCGAGGCCGTGCTCGCCGAAGTAGGCGCCGACGTCGGCCGGGATCGCGCCGCCGCCGACCATGCCGGCGCGGATGTGGGAGAAGTCGGCCGAGCGGGAGGCCTGCTCCATCACCATCCGGTACATCACCGGGGCGGCGTTGAAGTTGGTGAAGCCGTGCTTCTTGTCGCCGAGCAGTTCGGCGACCCGGGCGGGGTCGAAGCGGCGCAGGACGCTGACCCGGCCGCCGGCCATCAGTGTCGGATTGACGATCGCGTTGAGGCCGGCCGCGTGGAAGAGCGGCAGCGCGCTGAGGTAGCGGGCCGGCGGGCTTCCTATGCACATGTCGTGCTGGACGTTCATCGCGTGCCAGGCCAGTCCGCCGAGCGTGATCAGTGCGCCCTTGGGGAGGCCGGTGGTGCCGGAGGTGTAGAGGATCTGGGCGATCTGCTCGCCGGAGTAGTGACCGGTGGCGCGCAACGGTGCCGCCCCGTCCATCAGCGCGTCGATGTCGTTGCGCACACCGGCGCACGACCAGCCGGCCAGCGGCACCCCGAGCTGCTCGCCGAGCTTGGTCGCGGTGTCCTGCCAGGTCGAGTCGTGGATCAGCAGCCCGAGTTCGGCGTCGGCGCAGAGCACTTCGATCTCGTCGACCGTCAGCCGCCAGTTGAAGGGCACGAAGATCGCGCCCGTGCGGATGCAGGCGAACTGCAGGGCCAGGACGCGCCAGTCGTCGTCCGCGAGCAGTCCGACCCGGTCGCCGCGCCGGAGGCCGAGTCCGGCCAGTACCGAGCTGAGCCGGGCGACCCGGTCCTCGAACTCGGTCCAGGTGAGTTGCCGGCCGGTGTCGAGACTTTCGACCGCGATCTCGGGTCCGTGGCGGCGCGCGTTGTAGGTGACCCAGTCCGTCAGATGAGTGACCACTCGTGCTCCCTCGCTGGTGATGGAAGTGGGGGTGCGGCATCCCGGGCCGTCATATGCCCTCGGTCACGTGGCCGAACGGGCGAAAACCTAACAGCATCTGGTTATGGGGTCAACGGACCGGACAGCACTTGAGCGGCCCGCCGGACACCCGGTTCAGACGACCCGGTTCTCGTACACCACCAGACAGAACGCCTCGAACGGCAGGAGGGCCGGATCGTCCGCCACCGCCCGGGCGACACCGGTGGCCGGGGCGGCGGCCGGGAACCAGACCTCCAGCAGCCCGTCGTACGGCCGGTCCGCCGTGCCCCGCGGCGAGAGCCCGGGGTCGGCGTCCAGCGCCGCGCTCCACCGGTGCCCGAGGGCCGCGTCCGCCCCGGGTACGGCGCCGAGCGCCCCGATCAGCGCCCGGCCGGCCGCTTCGCCGAGATCCGCCGTGCGCGCGAACACCATCAGCGTGCGCCCACCGGCCACCGGGTCCGGCGCCTCGCCGAAGCGGTGTGCCAGCAGCACCGCCGCCATGCCGGCCCGGTCGGTGAACTCCGCCTCGTCGGGCACGGCACGGGCACGGTAGTCCGGGTGGGACCTGAGCGTCCCGATCGCCGCGAGGTCCGGGAACGAGGCCAGCGGCACGCCGTCGTACTCCCAGCTCACCGGGCGACGAGCCGGCTGCTCCTCCGGGATCGCGTGCCCCTGCGTGTACCCCACCATGCCCGGCAGCCGCTTGGCGATCTCGGCGTGCTCCTCGCGCCAGTGGCGGGAGAACTCCGCCCAGTCGAGGCCCCGGCGCCGGCGGACGGGGGCCACGGATCTGATCACGGAAGCGGTGGTACCGGCCGGATCGGCCGTCATCTGGTCAGACATGGGCAGATGCTGACGTGACTCATGACACACGTCAAGGTTTCAACAAGCAGTGATCATACGTCAAGCCTTTGACAATCACTGTTTGGTGGGCCACTGTGGAAGCGCATCCCGGTATCGGGACGTCTTCCACCACGAGGAGGGGCCGTGATTCACCACCTGGCCATCACCCCGAAGAACTTCGACGTGTCGCACAGGTTCTACACCGAGGTCATGGGCTTCGAGCTCGTGAAGATCGTCAAGCGTCAGGCCATGGGCGGATCCAAGGCCGGCTGGACCAAGCACGTCTTCTACGAGACCGCGAAGGGTTCCGGCTCGTACTTCGTGCTCTGGGACCTCCACCTGAACGGTTTCGAGCAGCCCGAGGACTGGGACCCCTCGATCTCCGTCGGCCTCGGTCTGCCCTGGTGGATCAACCACATCGCCTTCGAGGTCAAGGACCTCACCGAGCTCGAGGAGAAGAAGCAGCACTGGCTGTCCTGCGGCCAGAAGGTGAGTGAGGTCGTCCACGAGTTCATCACGTCGATCTACACCCGGGACCCGGACGGCAACATGGTCGAGTTCACGACCAACACCCGTCCGCTCGACGACGACGACAAGGCCGAGGCCCTGGAGCTGCTCGCCGACGACGAGCCCGCCACCATGCCCGACTACCCGGGAGTCGTCTACCTGCCGGACGGACGGATCATCGAGGCGCCGTCCTCGGAGTGACCTGCCCGGCCGCGACCGCGCGGGTCGCGGCCGGCCGTGTCCGCCCCCGTGGCGGCACGGCGCCCTCAGCACGTCACCGGTTCATCCCCCGCCCGCTGCCGCCGGGCGTCACACACGAGAGGTCAGGCCCATGGGCTGGTCGATGTACACCGCCAGGTTCGGAGCGACGAGGCCGGCCTTCCTGCCGGCCGTGGCGGATCCCGAGGCCGTCGCCGATTCCGTGCGGGCGGGCCTGGACTGGATGTTCCCCGAAGTCACCATCACCGCCGACACCGCCACGGTGCGCCTGTCCATGAACGCGCCCTCCGCCGAGGCGGCACTCGCGCACCTGCGGGGCAGCTACAAGTCGGCGCTCCACACCGCGGGCGTGTGGCAGGTCGGCAACTGGCCGCTGCACCTGCTCACCGTCGAGGCCGGTCTGCCCAGCGAGGTCCGGGCCGCGGCCGGCTGCGGGACGGGGCCGGCCGGGACGGTCCACGGCCGGGACGGTCTCCATCTCGTCGGCTGACGTCCGGCGGGCGCACGACGCACATCCGGAGGGCGGCGCCGACGCCGCCCCGTGCACCCCGGGGGCGGGGCACGTCCGGGCGGACACCCACCGTCCCCGGCGGCTTTCCGGGCGCTCAGGCCTGGGAGAGCCGCTCGGCCGCGAGCCGCGTCTCCTTCAGCTGGATGGTGCTCTCGATGATCGAGATCATCGAGGAGGCCATCACCTGGAAGAGTTCCTCGGAGCTCATGCCGCGCGCCTCGACGGCCGCGTGCAGCGAGGGGGTGGCGACCTCACCGTCCTCGCCCTCGGTGGGGCCGGCCTTGCCGGTCTCCTGCAGCGCGCTGGTGATCGCCAGCAGTTCCAGGCCCTCCATCAGCGGGGCGATCATCGGCAGCGGCACCCCCTCGGCCTGCAGCCGCTGCACACTCGACTCGACCTCCGTCAGACCGATGCCGAGCGGCGCGCGGCGCAGCATCACGGGGATCAGCTCCGGGTGCGAGATCAGTGCCTGGCGGGTGCGGTAGGCGTTGAGCGGCAGCCAGACCCTCCAGTTCTCGTTCTCGGTGCGCGGGGTCGCCACGTCGGCCAGCGCGAGCTGGGTGACGCCCACCAGGATCTCGTCCTTGTTGCGGAAGTGGTGGTAGAGCGAGGCGCCGTTGACCTTGAGGGCCTCGCCCAGGCGCCGGATGCTCAGGGCGTCGAGACCCTCGCTGTCAACGATCTCGAGCGCCGCCTCGAGCGCCTTGCGGCGCGAGATCAGCGGGACCTTCGGTCGGGCCATGGGGGGCTCTCCTCGTCTCCGGGCTCCACGTCCTCACGCACCTTAATCCATCGGCGTTCGCCTGGTGGCCACCAGGTGCGGGTGGCCCACTTTGTCCGTTTCTGATTCCGCGTCAGTTCCCGCACTCCCCCGGGTCCCGTTCGCTTCCGGCCACCATCCCATCGTACGGAGAGGACCGTGCCCCAGTGACCGACCACGACACCGCCCCCTCAGCGGGGGCTCCTCCCGGCCCGGACCCGGCGCCGGTCGCGGCCCCCTCGGCGGCGGGCACGACCCGTGTGGTGGCGGTCGTCGCGCTGCTGATGTCGGTGTCGCCCTTCACCATGGACATGTACCTCCCGGCCCTGCCCGAGATGGCCCGCGACCTGGACGCGGCACCGTCGCAGATCCAGCTCTCCCTCACCGGTGTACTGGTGGGGCTGGCCCTGGGGCAGCTGATCGCCGGACCGCTGGCCGACGTCTTCGGCCGCCGCCGCCCGGTGCTGGTGGGGCTCACCGGCCACATCGTCACCTCACTGCTGTGCTTCGCCGCCCACGACCCGTACCTGCTCGCCGGCACCCGGCTGCTGCAGGGACTGTCGTGCGCGGCGGTCGCGGTCGTGTCCATGGCCACCGTGCGCGATCTGTTCGCGGGTTCGGGTTACGCGCGGGTCATGTCGCGGATGTTCCTCGTGATCGGCGTGGCCCCGGCGCTGGCGCCCACCATCGGCGGTGGGGTGCTCACGGTCGCCGAGTGGCCGTTCATCTTCCTGGCGCTCGCCGGCCTCGGCGCGGTGCTGCTGGTGGTGGCCGCGACCTCGCTGCCCGAGACACTGCCGCCCGAGCGGCGCGGGCGGCCCACGTTCACGGCCGCCCGCGCGTCGTACCGGGCGCTCCTGGGCGACCGGACGTACCTCGCGCTGATCCTGGTCGGAGGGCTGATGTTCTCGACCCTGTTCAGCTACGTGTCGGGGGCGTCGTTCGTCCTGCAGGGCCGGTTCGGGCTGAGCGAGCAGCGGTTCGCCCTGCTCTTCGCCGCCAACGCGCTCGGCCTGACCGTGCTCGCCCAGGTGAACCCGCTGCTCATCCGGCGCTACGGACCGGCGAACGTGCTCACCTTCGCCACCGTGCTGGGGCTGCTCGGTTCGGCGCTGCTGCTCCCGCTGCTGGCCTTCGGCGACGCGCCGCTCGGCGTCGTCGTCGCGGTGCTGGCGCTGTCGGTCGCCGGGTACGGGCTGAGCATGCCCAACAGCCAGGCACTGGCGCTGAACGGGCAGGGTCACCGGGCCGGCACCGCGGCCGCGCTCATGGGGTTCGTGCAGTTCTCCGTCGGCAGTCTCGTGGCGCCCCTCGTGGGCCTGGGCGAGGCCGACGGCGTCGCGATGGCCGGCGCCATGCTGGCGGCCACCGCCTGTGCGTCGGGCGTGATGTGGTGCGTCGTCCGGCGGAACGCGGAGACGATGGCCATCCGCTGACCCTGCCGTCCGTCGACTCCGCCGCCCGCTGATTCTTGCCAGGCTGAACCAACCACTGTTAGTTTATTGGGCATGCCTGAACACGCGCTCGACGAACGACCGCTGGTCGTCGGCATCGGTGGCACGGTCCGGAGCGACTCCAGCTCGGAGGCGGGACTGCGTTCCGCACTCGCGGCGGCCTCGGCGGCCGGTGCCCGCACGCTCTGCCTGACCGCCCACGACATCGCGCTGCCCTTCTACGAGCAGCGCACCCCGCGCCCGCCCCAGGCGGTCCGGCTGGTGGAGGCGCTGCGCTCGGCCGACGGCCTGATCGTCTCGAGCCCCGGCTACCACGGCTCGGTGTCGGGCCTGGTCAAGAACGCCCTCGACTACGCCGAGGACCTGGCGGGCGACGCACGCCCCTACCTCGACGGGATCCCGGTCGGCTGCATCGGCGTCGCCTACGGCAAGCAGGCCGCCGTCGCGGTCATCGACCAGCTCCGCACCGTCGCACACGCCCTGCGCGGCTTCCCGACGCCGTACGGCGCGGCGGTGGTCGCCCAGCGCGGCGCCTTCCGCGACGGCCGGTGCGTGGACCCCGCACTGGACGAGCAGTTCGGCCGGGTGGGGGCCCAGGTGGCGGCGTTCGCCGGCGCCGTGCGGACCGCCACCACCGCGTTCGAACCCGTCGCGTGAGCCCGCGTCCGCTGCGCGGGCCGGGGCGGACGGTCGGCATCTGGGCCGGCGCCTTCCGCCTCGACGACCGCGCCCTCGTCGCCGACGCGGCCGCCGCGCTGGAGGACATGGGGTACGCCGCCCTGTGGTACCCGGGCGGCCTGCGCCGCACGTTCGACACCGCCGCCGTGCTCCTCGGGGCCACCTCGCGGGTCGTCGTCGCGACCGGCATCGCCAACATCTGGGTCAACCCGCCCGCGGAGTCCGCGGAGGCGTTCGCCCGCCTCGACGCGGCGCACCCCGGACGGTTCCTGCTCGGCCTCGGCGCGAGCCACGGGCCGTTGGTCGAACGGTCCGGGCTCGGCCGGTACGAACGACCGCTGGCCCGGATGCAGGGTTACCTCGACGAGCTGGACGCCTCGGCCGCCCCCGTGCCGCCCGAGGACCGGATCATCGGCGCCCTGGGCCCGAAGATGCTCGCCCTCTGCGCGGAACGCTCCCTCGGCACGCACCCGTACCTCGTCACACCCGAGCACACCGCGCGGATCCGCGCGTCCGTCGGCCCCGGCGCCCGGGTGATGCCGGAACAGGGAGTCGTCCTCGACTCCGACCCCGTGTCGGCCCGCGCCACCGCCCGCGAGGCGCTCGCCATGTACTTCGAACTGCCCAACTACGTGAACAACTGGCTGCGTCTGGGCTTCACCGAGGACGACGTGGCCCATGGCGGCAGCGACCGTCTGGTCGACACCCTGGTCGCCTGGGGAACCCCCGAGCAGATCGCCGCCCGGGTCCGCGCCCACCACGACGCGGGCGCGGACCACGTGTGCCTGCAGATCCTCGGCGCCCCGGGCGAACTGCCGCTGCACACGGCACGCGTTCTGGCCGCGGCCCTGTTCGACTGACGGGTGGACGGCCCGGCCCCTTGCATGATGCAAGGGGCCGGGCCGTCCACCCGTTCGCGCCGTTGCTGCCACGGAAACGCCGGGCCCGCCCATCGGTTCGGGGCCGTCGTCACCCAGCGCCCGGGACCCTCCGCCCGTTCGAGGTCACCGCCGCACGGGGCCGGGCCCACCGGGCCGGGGCCGTCGTCACCGGGGCCCCGGGCCCGTCTGCCGTGAACCCGCCCGGGCCGCCTACCTGTTGTGGAACACCGGGGCGCGTTTGCCGAGGAAGGCCGCGACCGCTTCCCGGTGGTCCTCGGTGAGCGCGGCGGAGACCTGGGTGCGGTTCTCCAGGTCGAGGCCGGCGGCCTGGCTGGAGATCTCCAACTGCGACCACATCACCTGCTTGGTCATCCGGACCCCGTACGGCGCGTGCGCGGCGATCGCCCGGGCCGTCCCCAGGGCGGTGTCCATCAGCTCCGCCCGGGGCACCAGCCGGGAGACCAGCCCGATCCGCTCGGCCTCCTCCGCCTCCACGAAGCGGCCGGTGAGCAGCAGTTCGAAGGCGCGCGAGGCGCCGATCAGCCGGGGCAGCAGCCAGCTCACCCCGATGTCGCAGGCCGAGAGGCCCACCTTGACGAACGCCGCGTTGAACCGGGCGTCGTCGGCGCAGACCCGGACGTCCGAGGCGAGCGCCAGGGCGAACCCGCCGCCCGACGCGGCGCCCTGCACCGCCGCCACGACCGGCATCCGCAAGCCGCGCAGCCGGGTCACCAGGGTCGCGATGTGCTCCTGCACCGACATCCAGTCCGGCACCGCCCGCGACCCGTCGCCCCCGGGCGCGGTGCCGTGGCCCTGGAGGTGGGCACCGGCGCAGAAGTGCTTGCCCGCACCGGACAGCACCACGACGCGGACGTCGGTGCGGGGCGCCAGGGCGCCGAGCACGTCGTGCAGTTCCTGGACGATCACCGCTTCCAGGGTGTTGAACCGGCCGGGCTCGTCGAGCCGGACCTCGAGGACGCCGTCGCCGTGGTCGACGGTGCTCACCGAAGGCATCAGGCACCCTCCAGCGCGGAGAACTCGTCACCGCCGAGCAGCGCACCGCCGTCGACGGTCAGCACCTGTCCGGTGACCCACGACGCGGCCTCGCCGGCCAGGAACTCCGCGGCGTCCGCGACGTCCTCGGGCTCACCGAAGCGGGGCAGCGGCCAGCGGCCGTAGACCTTCTCACCGCCGGCGATGAGCGGCCCGGCGAACCGGGTGTTCACGACCCCGGGTGCGATGCCGTTCACCCGTACCCGCGGGCCGAGTTCGACCGCGAGCTGGGCCGTCAGGTAGTTGAGCGCCGCCTTGCTCATGCCGTAGACCCCGGACGGACTGCCCGGGGTCTCGGCGACGTTGGAGGAGACCATCAGGACGGAGCCGGTCCGGGTCTCCCCCAGGCCCGCCTCCAGGGCCAGCTGGGTCCAGCGCAGCGGGGCCCAGAGGTTGACTTCCATGATCTTCTGCCAGCGGCCGTGGTCCACCGTGCGGGTCGGCCCGAAGTGCGGGTTGGCGGCGGCGTTGTTGACCAGCACGTCGATTCCGCCCCAGCGCTCGCGCACGTCCGCCAGCAGGGCCCGGGCGGCGTCCTCGTCCAGGACGTGCACGCCCGCGCCGAGCGCGGTCCCGCCCGAGGGGTCCAGGGCCTGTGCGGCGGCCGTCGCGTCGTCGGCGTTGCGGGCGCACAGCACCACCCGTGCGCCCCGTTCGTGGAAGCGGCGCGCGATACCGAGGCCGATCCCCCGCGAGCCTCCGGTGACCACGGCGACCCGGCCCTTCATGGGCCCGTCCGGCGCCGTCGCTTCTCGTTGACACCCTTTGTGCGGCATGCCAGCATCCTAAATCTAATACTGGTTGATTAATAGGGGTGCATTCATGACGCCCGATCAGTTCGACCACACATCCGAGGACCACGCCGCGCGCTGGCGGGACATCTACGCGGAGGCCCGCCGCGGCTGCCCGGTCATCTCCTCCGGCCGCCACGGCGGCTACCACGTACTGACCCGGCACGCCGACATCACCGAGGCGCTCCGTGACCACCGGGCCTTCTCCTCCGAACGGTCCTGGCACGCGGACGGCACCGACAAGGGCCTCGGCGTCGCCATCCCGCACCAGCCGGTACGGGTCGGCATCCTCGAGATGGACCCGCCCGAGCACACGAAGTACCGCAGGCTGCTCACCCCGTGGTTCACCCGCCAGGCCGTCGCCCGGGGCCGCGAGCGGATCCGGCACACGGCCACCTGGGCCATCGACCGGATCATCGACAAGGGCGAGTGCGACATCGTCACCGACCTCGCCGGCCCGTTCCAGGCCATCGTCATCCTCGACATCCTGGGCATCCCGCTGGAGCGGTGGTCGGCCTACGCCGACGTCGCCGAACGGATGGTCCGGCAGACCGAGGACCGCGCCGAGGGCGCCCGCTGGATGCGCGAGGACGTCCGCGAGGAGGTCGAGCGCCAGCGCGCCGAGCCCCGGCCGGGTCTGATCAGCGGTCTCAACAACGCCGTGGTCGACGGCGAACCGCTCGGCGTCGAGTGGGCCACCGAGCTCGTCAACATGATGCTGCTCGGCGGCGAGGGCACCACGATCGCGACCATCGCCCACATGCTCAAGCACCTGCACGACCGGCCGGAGGACCGGGCGCGGATCGCGGCCGATCCGTCGCTGCTGCCGACCGCGGTCGACGAGATGATGCGCTACCACGCGCCCTCGCCCGGCCTGGCCCGCACCGTCACCCGGACGGTCGAGGTCGGCGGCCACACGTTCCACCCCGGCGACCGGGTGCTCCTCTCCTACGCGTCGGGCAACTTCGACGAGGACGTCTTCCCGGACGCGGGGACCCCCGACGTCACCCGCTCGCCCAACCCGCACCTCGCCTTCGGCGGCGGCGTCCACCGCTGCCCCGGGGCGCTGCTGGCCTCCGCCAACGCCGAGGTGTTCCTCGGCGAACTGCTGCGCCGCATCCCGGAGTACGTGATCACCGCGGTCGAGGCCTACGAGCGGATCCCGCTGACCAACGGCTTCTACTCGATGACGATGACCTACCCTCCCGGTCCGCGCGAGGGCACCGACACCGGCGAACTTCCCCGGCTGACCGGCGAGCGGGTACGCCCGGCCGAGGGGACGGACCGGTGAACGACCCACTGCCCCCGGCCGGTGCCCCCGAGCCGTTCGACCACCACTCCCCCGCCTTCGCCGACCACTGGCCGGAGATCTACGCGGGCCTGCGCGCGGGCTGCCCGGTCGCGCACTCCCCCCGGCACGGCGGGTTCTACGCCGTCACCCGCTACGAGGACGTCCGCCGCGTACTGCGCGAACCGGAGACGTTCGCGTCCGGGCGCGAGCTGGAGTTCGACGGCAGGGTCGTGGGCGGGGCGACCGTGCCGGTCACCGCGTCGCGGCTGGGGATGATGGAGATGGACCCGCCGGCCTCCCTCGCCTACCGCCGGCTGATCGCGCCGTTCTTCTCCGCCCGCACGGTCCGCGAGTACACCCCCCGGCTCACCACGATCGTCGACTGGATCCTCGACCGCACCGTCGAGTCGGGCCGGATGGACGTCGTCGCCGACCTCGGCGCGGTGCTGCCGCCGCTGGTCATCGTCGATCTGCTGGGCCTGCCGCTCGACCGCTGGCAGCACTACGCGCACGCACTGCACCAGGGCGTCGGCCACCGGAAGGGCTCGGCGCGGGCGATCATCGGCGTGATGCGGGAGATGCGGGAGCTGGTCACCGGGTGGCGGGAGCGCGGGTCCGGTCCGCCGGGCGTCTGCACGGCCCTCCTGGAGGCGGAGGTCGACGGGCGGCCGATCGACGACGACCTGATCGCCGAGCTGGTGTTCATGCTGCTCACCGGCGGCGTCGACACCACGACGGCGCAGATCTCCAACGTCGTCGGGCATCTCGACGCCCATCCGGAGCTGCGCCGCCGGCTGACCGAGGACCCCGGCGCCGTCCCGGGTGCCACGGACGAACTTCTGCGTCTCCACAGTCCGGGCACCGGCGCGGCCCGCACCGTCGTCGCTCCGACCACGCTCGGGGGCGTCGCGCTGCGGCCGGGCGACCGGCTCTTCCTCGGCATCGGATCCGCCAACCGCGACGAGACGGTGTTCCCCGACCCGGAGAGCGTCGATCCCGACCGTGCGAACGCTCACCAGCACGTGGCCTTCGGGCTCGGTGTGCACCGCTGCGTCGGCGCACACCTCGCGCGGGCCGAACTGGTCGAGGTGGTCCGTGCCCTGCTCCGCCGGATGCCGGACTTCACCGTCGACCGCGAGGCCGTCGTCCACCGGCCGGTGATCCCGCTGGTCAACGGCTGGACCTCGATGCCCGTCCGGTTCACCCCCGGCCCGCGGGTCGTCCCGGAGCACGCCGCCCCGCTGCCGGAGACGGCGGTGGCCGGCACGGCGGACCGGCACGGCTGATCCGGCTCCGCTGTCCGGGCTCCGCCTGCCCCCGCCCCGCACGGCCGGCACCGTCCGCCCGACGCGGCCCGGCCGACGCGCTCCGGCCGGCACCGTCCGCCCGACGCGGCCCGGCTGCCCGTGGTGGCCGCCGTTCCGGCCGAACGGGCCCGCGCCGCGGCCCGCCGCGCCGCCGGAACGCCCGACGGCCCGGTCCCCCCGTGTCGGGACCGGGCCGTCGGCGTACCGTTCGCAGCCTCAGGCGCGGGTGGCCCTGAGGGCCGGCAGCGAGGCCGCGGTGTTCTCCAGCAGATCGAGGGCCTGGTCCATCATCCGGTCCAGGAGCACCTTGACCGGCACGATGTCCTTGATGGCGGCGGCGACCTGACCGGCGACGACGATGCCGGTCTCGGTGTCACCCTCCATCTGGGCCAGGTACCCCCGGTCCTCCTTCCACTGGTTGAGCTCGTCGACGGAGATGCCCGACTCCTTGACGGCCGGCAGGTCCTCCAGGAGCGCCTTGTTCCGCAGACCGCGGCTGGGCGCGTAGTAGCCCTGGTAGGTCATGTCGTCCCACTCGCGCGAGTCGACGATGTACTGCTTGTAGTTCTGGTGCCACTCGTGCTCGTCGGTCGCGATGAACCGGGTGCCCATGGCGACGCCGGCGGCTCCCATGGCGAGCATCGCGGCGAGGCCGTACCCGTCGTGGACACCGCCGGAGACGATGACCGGGATGTCGAGCTCGGCGATCACCTGCGGGGCGAGCACCATCGTGGAGACGGGCTTGAGGTGGGTGTGACCGCCCATCTCGTGGCCCGAGGCGATGACGACGTCCACTCCGGCCTCGGCGGCCTTCACCGCGTGGCGCACGGAGCCGACCTTGTGGAAGTGCAGCAGGCCCGCCTCCTTGATGCGCTCGGTGAAGCCGCCGGGGAAGCCCGCCGACGTGGTGATGGCCGCGAAGTGCTCACCGACCGGGCCACCGGCCAGCTTGATCCGGATCGCTTCGTCGATGCAGGCCTCGGAGGCCGGCAGCATCTCGCCCGTGGAGAGGGTTCCCACCGGGATGTTGACCGCGAAGGCGCTCCGCGCGCCGGTCGCCACCTGCTCCATCCGGTCACGCAGCTTCTTGCGCAGTTCCACCTCGGGGGTGAGCAGTCCCGGGGTGGAGACCGAGCCGAGCCCGCCCGCCGCGGACACGGCGGTCGCCAGCGAGGTGGTGGGTGACGGACCCATACCGTCCTGCATGATCGGGTACTTGGTTCCGAGTCGGCCGCACAGGGCCTGCCATACCGCTCCCACGTCGATCCCTTCCGCTGAGTGCGCAAACGGCCCTTCCCCGGGGCCCGGATCCACTCAGCCTAACGGCATTTGATTAATGCGCCAAGACCCTCCTTCCACCCCCGCGGATCACCTGCCCG
>NZ_MSGP01000344.1 GCF_002078235.1 Streptomyces viridosporus | reverse complement strand
GGCATCGAGGCCCTGCGCCAGGATCTCCTCCAGGGCCTCGAGGCCGTCGCCTCCGACGACGTGGACGCCGCCGTCGCCCTCAACGCCCGCTTCCACGCCACGATCATGGAGCTGGCCGGCAACACCGTGCTCGCCGGGCTCGCCGCCCAGGTCGACCGGCGCGTGCGCTGGTACTACACACCGGTCGCCCGGCAGCGCGGCGGACAGTCCTGGGTCGAGCACCGCGACCTGATCGCCGCCATCGCGGACCGCGACGAGCAGCTGGCCACCCGGCTCATGCGCGAGCACACCGAGCACACCCGGCGTTCGTACCACGCCCGGGCCGAGTCCTAGCCTCCTCGCTCCCTCCGTCGGCCCCGGGCGCCCCCCGCACACCTTTGTCCTGTGAGTGGAAAAAGTAGGGGGCAATTCCTGCGCGACTTCTTCCCACCCCGGGCGGTCGCTGCTACGTTCCCTCCGAAAGCACGCACGGACGTGGCCGGGATCCGGCACGCGCAGGCCGGTCGAGGCGGGGAGGGGCTCGTGAGACGTATGACGGCGCGACCCGCGAACGCCCATCAGGCCCGGCTCCTCAGGCTGTTGCGCGACGGCGGTCCCAACTCCCGCGCCCAGCTGGGAGACCAGGTCGACCTCTCGCGGTCGAAGCTGGCCGTGGAGGTGGACCGGCTGCTGGAGACCCGGCTGGTGGTGGCCGACGGACTCGCCGCCTCGCGCGGCGGCCGGCGCTCCCACAACGTCCGGCTCAACCCGCACCTGCGCTTCCTCGGCGTCGACATCGGCGCGACCTCGGTCGACGTCGCCGTCACCAACGCCGAGCTGGAGATCCTCGGGCACATCAACCAGCCCATGGACGTCCGCGAGGGACCGGTCGCGGTCTTCGAGCAAGTACTGGCCATGGCCGCCAAGTTGAAGGCCTCGGGGCTCGCGGAGGGGTTCGACGGCGCCGGTATCGGCGTCCCCGGCCCGGTCCGCTTCCCCGAGGGCGTCCCGGTGGCTCCGCCGATCATGCCGGGCTGGGACGGCTTCCCCGTGCGGGAGGCGCTCAGCCAGGAGCTCGGCTGCCCGGTCATGGTCGACAACGACGTGAACCTGATGGCGATGGGGGAGCAGCACGCGGGCGTCGCCCGCACCGTCGCCGACTTCCTCTGCGTCAAGATCGGTACCGGCATCGGCTGCGGCATCGTCGTCGGCGGTGAGGTCTACCGCGGTACGACGGGCAGCGCGGGCGACATCGGGCACATCCAGGCCGTGCCCGACGGCCGCCCATGCGCCTGCGGCAACCGGGGCTGCCTGGAGGCGCACTTCTCCGGCGCGGCCCTCGCCCGGGACGCCACGGAGGCCGCCCAGCAGCGGCTCTCCGCCGAACTCGCGAGCCGCCTGGAGGCGAACGGCACGCTCAGCGCCGTCGACGTCGCCGCCGCGGCCGCCGCGGGGGACGCGACCGCCCTCGACCTGATCCGTGAGGGCGGCAACCGCACCGGCCAGGTCATCGCCGGCCTGGTCAGCTTCTTCAACCCCGGCCTGGTGGTGATCGGCGGCGGGGTGACCGGCCTCGGCCACACCCTGCTCGCCGCGATCCGCACCCAGGTCTACCGCCAGTCGCTGCCGCTGGCTACCGGCAACCTGCCCATCGTCCTGGGCGAACTGGGCCCCACCGCCGGCGTCATCGGCGCGGCCCGGCTCATCAGCGACCACCTGTTCTCACCCGCGTAGGACCCATCGCGCGGTCGCACCACCGCACCGCACCCATCGCACCGCACGCGCCGCACCGCACCGCCGCACCGCACCGCCGCACCGCACGTCCCACCGGCACCACCCCGCTGTTCCGCCCTGCCCTGACAACGTTGGCCCGACCGCGCCCTGAACCGGCCGCACGCCCGCCGAGGGGAATCCGCATGGCACCAGAACCACCGCTGCTCAGCATGTCCGGCATCACCAAGTCGTTCCCCGGAGTCCGGGCCCTGGACGGCGTCGACCTCGACGTCCAGGCCGGTGAGGTGCACTGCCTGCTCGGCCAGAACGGCGCCGGGAAGTCCACCCTGATCAAGGTGCTGGCCGGCGCCCACCAGCCCGACACGGGCACCATCCACTGGCGCGGAGAAGCGGTCACCCTGCGCTCACCGATCGCCGCCATGCGCCTCGGCATCGCCACCATCTACCAGGAACTCGACCTGGTGGAACACCTGTCGGTCGCCGAGAACGTCCACCTCGGCCACGAACCCACGGCCGCCGGTTTCGTCGTCCGGGGGAAGGCCGCGCGGACCTCGACGGCCCGGCTGCTCGGACGGCTCGGGCACCCGGAGATCGACTCGGCCCGCCTGGTCGGGGAGTTGTCGGCGGCGCAGCAGCAGATCGTGTCGATGGCCCGGGCGCTCTCCCACGACGTACGGCTCATCGTGATGGACGAGCCGTCCGCCGCCCTCGACCCGGACGAGGTCGACAACCTCTTCCGCATCGTCGCCGACCTCACCGCCGACGGAGTGGCCGTCGTCTACATCTCGCACCGCCTGGAGGAGATCCGGCGCATCGGCGACCGGGTGACCGTGCTGAAGGACGGCCGGGCCGTCGCCGGCGGGCTGCCCGCGAAGTCGACGCCCACCCGCGAGGTGGTCGCGCTGATGACCGGACGCAACGTCGAGTACGTCTTCCCGGAGCGGCCCGCCTCCGCACCGAGGGCCGAACCGGTGCTCACCGTCGAAGGGCTGTCCCGCCGGGGCGAGTTCGACCCGCTCGACCTCCAGGTGCGGCCCGGTGAGATCGTCGGGCTCGCGGGGCTCGTCGGCTCCGGGCGCTCGGAGATCCTCGAGACGGTCTACGGCGCCCGCAGGCCGGACACCGGACGGGTCCTCGTCGACGGGCGCCCCCTGAAGCCGGGCAGCGTGCGGGCGGCCGTACGGGCCGGGATCGGGCTCGCCCCCGAGGAACGCAAGGCGCAGGCGCTGCTCATGCTGGAGTCCGTCACCCGCAACGTGTCGGTCTCCACCCTGTCCCGCTTCTCGCGGGGCGGCTGGATCGACCGCGGTGCCGAACTGGGGGCGGCACGCGCGGCGACCCGCGAGCTGTCGCTGCGGCCCGACAACCCGGACGTGCCCGTGCGCACCCTGTCCGGCGGCAACCAGCAGAAGGCCGTGCTCGCGCGCTGGCTGCTGCGCGGCTGCCGGGTCCTGCTCCTCGACGAACCCACGCGCGGCGTCGACGTGGGCGCCCGCGCCGAACTGTACGCGGTCGTCCGCCGGCTGGCGGACGAGGGCCTCGCCGTGCTGCTGGTCTCCAGCGAGGTGCCCGAGGTGCTCGGCCTCGCCGACCGCGTCCTGGTCCTGCGCGAGGGCCGGGTCGTCCACACGGCACCCGCCCGCGAACTCGACGAACACCGTGTACTCGACCTGGTCATGGAAGGAAGTCCGGCGTCATGACGCAGCCCGTCTCCCCGCCGCGGGACAGCACCGGCAAGGTGCCGCAGGCAGGCGACCCACCCGCCTGGCGCGCCGTGCTGTTCCGCGCCGACGTCCGCACGTGGTCACTGCTCGGCGTGCTCGCCGCGCTGGTCCTCATCGGCGGCATCACCAAACCGGACGAGTTCCTCGACACCCGCAACCTGCAACTGGTCCTCACCCAGGCCTCCGTCATCGGCGTCGTCACCGTCGGCATGACCTTCGTCATCATCTCCGGCGGCATCGACCTGTCGGTCGGCGCGATCGTCGCCCTCGCCTCGGTGTGGGCGACCACGGTCGCCACGCAGGAGTACGGCTTCGGCGGCATCCTGTTCACCGCCGTCCTCGTGGGCCTCGGCTGCGGACTGGTCAACGGGGTGCTCATCGCGTACGGCGGGATGGTCCCCTTCATCGCCACCCTCGCCATGCTCGCCTCGGCCCGCGGCCTGGCCCTGCAGATCACCGACGGGCGGACGCAGATCGTCACCGTCGACGGCGTCCTCGACCTCGGCGAGCGCGACGCCTACGTACTCGGGATCCCGCCCCTGGTCCTGGTGTTCGCCGCGGTCACCGTCATCGGCTGGCTGGTGCTCAACCGGACCACCTTCGGACGCCGCACCGTCGCCGTCGGCGGCAACGCGGAGGCCGCCCGGCTGGCCGGCATCGACGTGCGACGCCAGCGGCTGTACCTCTACCTGCTGTCCGGGCTGTGCTGCGGCATCGCGGCCTTCCTGCTGATCGTCCTGTCCGGCTCCGGCCAGAACACCAACGGCAACCTCTACGAACTCGACGCCATCGCCGCCGCGATCATCGGCGGCACCCTGCTCACCGGGGGCCGCGGCACCATCGTCGGCTCCGTGCTCGGTGTCCTGATCTTCACCACCATCACCAACATCTTCGCCCTGAACAACCTGCAGAGCGACGTCCAGCAGATCGCCAAGGGCGCGATCATCGTCGCCGCCGTGCTGGTCCAGCGCCGTACCGCGAGCACGACCTGAGGAAAGGGTTCACCGCCATGCCACAGCCCACGCCTTTCGCGAGCCGCAGAGGGCTCCTCTTCGGAGCCGCCGCCGTGTCCGCCGGTGCCTTCCTCACCGGCTGCACGAGCAACGAGTCCGACGACGACAAGCCGGCCGCGAACGACCAGCCCGCCGCCGACGACAAGCCCGGCAAGCCGGTCACCATCGGCTTCGCCGGACCGCAGGCCGACCACGGCTGGCTCGCGGCCATCAACGACAACGCCAAGAAGCGGGCGGAGAAGTACTCCGACGTCACCCTCGAGACCACCGAGGGGTCCAACGACACCGCCCAGCAGATCGGCCAGATCGAGACCCTCATCAACAAGAAGGTCGACGTCCTGGTGATCCTGCCCGCCGACGGCAAGGCGCTCACCCAGGTCGGGCTGAAGGCGATGCGCGCCGGCATCCCCGTGGTCAACCTCGACCGGATCTTCAACAGCCCGCAGGCGTACCGCTGCTGGATCGGCGGCGACAACTACGGCATGGGCCTGAACGCCGGCCACTACATCGGCGAGAAGCTCAAGGACAAGCCCGGCGCCCGGGTCATCGAACTCGCCGGGCTCGACAACCTGGAGCTGACCAAGCAGCGCACCCAGGGCTTCGACGACGCCCTGAAGAACTACCCCAACATCAAGAAGGTGGCCCGCCAGGCCGCCGAGTTCACGGTCGAGTCCGGCCAGGCCAAGATGGCCCAGCTCCTCCAGGCGCAGTCGAAGTTCGACGCGCTGTGGAACCACGACGACGACCAGGGCGTGGGCGCGCTGCGCGCCATCGAGCAGGCCGGGCGCGACGACTTCCTGATGGTCGGCGGGGCGGGCGCGCTCTCCGCCTTCGAGGCCATCAAGGCCGACAACGGCGTCCTGAAGGCGACCGTCCTGTACCCGCCGACGATGGCCGCCTCCGCGATCGACCTCGCCCGTGCCCTCGGCCAGGGCAAGGGCGTCGGCGGCCTCGCCGAGTACGAGATCCCGGCGTCGCTCACGCTGTACTCGGCCGTCGTCGACAAGGAGAACGTGGACCAGTACATGTCCACCGGCTTCAAGTGAGGAGCCCCGCCCCACGGGCCTGACCAGCCCACCGGGCGGGGCCACCCCCGCCCGCCACGACGACGAGGAGGACATCCGTATGGCACAGCCGCAAGCGTCAGAAGGGGCAGGCACGGGGAAGCCACCGCTGCGCGTCGGCATGGTCGGCTACGCCTTCATGGGCGCCGCCCACTCCCAGGGATGGCGCACCGCGGGCCGCGTCTTCGACCTGCCGCTGAGCCCCGAACTGACCGTGGTCTGCGGCCGGGACGCCGACGCCGTGCGCGCGGCGGCCGACCGGCACGGCTGGGCGGACGCCGAGACCGACTGGCGGGCCCTGGTCGAACGGGAGGACGTCGACCTCGTCGACATCTGCACCCCCGGCGACAGCCACGCCGAGATCGCCCTCGCCGCGCTCGCCGCCGGCAAGCACGTGCTGTGCGAGAAGCCGCTGGCCAACACCGTCGCCGAGGCCGAGGCGATGGTCCGCGCCGCCGACGAGGCGCGGGAACGGGGCAAGGTGGCGATGGTCGGCTTCAACTACCGCCGGGTCCCCGCGACCGCGCTGGCCCGGCGGATGGTGGCCGAGGGCCGCCTCGGCGCCCTGCGGCACGTACGGGTGACGTACCTCCAGGACTGGCTGGTGGACCCCGCCTTCCCGCTCACCTGGCGGCTGCGCCGCGAGCAGGCCGGCTCCGGTTCGCTCGGCGACCTCGGCGCGCACATCGTCGACCTGGCGCAGTACCTGGCCGGCGAGCGGCTGGCGGGCGTCTCCGCGCTCACCGAGACCTTCGTGCGGGAGCGCCCCCTGCCCACCGCGCCCAGCAGCGGCCTGGCCGCCGTCTCCGCCGCCGGCACCGGACAGGTCACCGTGGACGACGCCGCCCTGTTCACCGGCCGCTTCGCCTCCGGTGCCCTCGCCTCCTTCGAGGCCACCCGCTACGCCACCGGACGCAAGAACGCCCTGCGCATCGAGCTCAACGGCGAGCGCGGCTCGCTCGCCTTCGACCTGGAGCGGCTCAACGAGCTGTCGTACCACGACGGCACGGAGCCCGGGGCGCACGCCGGTTTCCGCCGCATCCTCGTCACCGAGCCCGAGCACCCCTACCTGGACGCCTGGTGGCCGCCGGGCCACGGCCTCGGCTACGAGCACACCTTCGTGCACCAGGCCCGCGACCTCGTCCACGCCGTCGCCGAGGGCCGTACGCCCGAACCCTCCTTCGCCGACGGACTGCAGGTGCAGCGCGTGCTGGCCGCCGTGGAGGAGAGCGCCGAGAAGAACTCCGTCTACACGCCGATCGCCGCCTGAGGAGGACGGATACGGATGCCGCGCACCTTCACGCTGTTCACCGGCCAGTGGGCGGACCTGCCCCTGGAGGAGGTCTGCCGACTGGCCCGCGACTTCGGTTACGACGGCCTCGAACTCGCCTGCTGGGGCGACCACTTCGAGGTCGACAAGGCCCTCGCCGACCCGTCCTACGTCGCCTCCCGCCACCAGCTCCTGGAGAAGTACGGCCTGAAGTGCTGGGCGATCTCCAACCACCTGGTCGGCCAGGCCGTCTGCGACGCCATCATCGACGAACGCCACCGGGCGATCCTGCCCGACCGCATCTGGGGCGACGGCGAGCCCGAGGGCGTGCGCCGACGCGCCGCCGCCGAGATCAAGGACACCGCGCGCGCCGCGGCCCGTCTCGGCGTCGACACCGTCATCGGCTTCACCGGCTCCGCCATCTGGCACCTGGTCGCCATGTTCCCGCCCGCGCCCGAGTCGATGATCGAGCGCGGCTACGAGGACTTCGCCGAGCGGTGGAACCCCATCCTGGACGTCTTCGACGCGGAGGGCGTGCGGTTCGCGCACGAGGTGCACCCCAGCGAGATCGCCTACGACTACTGGACCACCGTCCGCGCCCTGGAGGCGGTCGACCGCCGGCCGGCCTTCGGCCTCAACTTCGACCCCTCCCACTTCGTGTGGCAGGACCTCGACCCGGTCGGCTTCCTGTGGGACTTCCGCGACCGGATCTACCACGTCGACTGCAAGGAGGCCCGCAAGCGCCTCGACGGACGCAACGGCCGCCTCGGCTCCCACCTGCCCTGGGGCGACCCGCGGCGCGGCTGGGACTTCGTCTCCGCCGGCCACGGCGACGTCCCCTGGGAGGACGTCTTCCGCATGCTCCGCTCGATCGGGTACACGGGCCCCGTCTCGGTGGAGTGGGAGGACGCCGGCATGGACCGCCTCCAGGGCGCCCCCGAGGCGCTGACCCGCCTCAAGGCGTTCGACTTCGAGCCGCCCAGCGCGTCCTTCGACGCCGCGTTCAACAGCTGAACCGCCCGCCCGACGGCAGGTCGGGGACGGGGGCCGGAACGTCCGCCGGTCCCCGGTCCGGCCTGCCCGGATCCCGCTTTGTCCTGAGTTGGGAAAAAGTTCAACCGGTCCCGGTCCAAGGGCTGTTCGCCCCGGAAGAACGCGGTTACCGTCCCTGAAGTGTTCAGGACACCCACACCTCCGGGGTGACGGCGCACCCCGGAGCCCGCACGCACCGCACGTCTTCGCACCCGTTCCGTACGGCCCACCCCGTTCCCGGAGGGACTTCGTGCACAGAAGCAGACTCGGAAGCACCACCCCCACCACGAGACGTCCCAGGCTTCGCACCACCCTCGCCCTGTTCACCGGCCTGCTCCTGGCCGTGGGCACCCCGGCGACCGTCGCCGGCGCCCACCCCGGCCACCCGGAGCACGACGAACCGGCAGCCGCCGAGGGGCAGTTCCAGCAGGTACCGCTCGCCAAGGGCGAGCCCGAGACGGGCGAGCCGATGTCGCTCGCCGTGCTCCCGGACCGCAGCGTCCTGCACACCTCGCGCGACGGCACGCTGCGCCTCACCGACCAGGGCGGCGTCACCAAGGTCGCCGGCAGGATCCCCGTCTACAGCCATGACGAGGAGGGCCTGCAGGGCGTCGGCATCGACCCGGACTTCGAGAACAACCGGGCGATCTACCTCTACTACGCCCCGCCGCTCGACACCCCCGCGGGCGACGCCCCGGAGACCGGCACCGCCGAGGACTTCAAGAAGTTCGACGGCGTCAACCGCCTCTCCCGGTTCGTCCTCAACCCCAACGGCACGCTGGACATGACCAGCGAGAAGAAGGTCCTGGACGTCGCGGCCTCCCGCGGCACCTGCTGCCACGTCGGCGGCGACATCGACTTCGACGCCGAGGGCAACCTCTACCTGTCCACCGGCGACGACACCAACCCCTTCGCCTCCGACGGCTTCACGCCGATCGACGAGCGGCCCGGCCGCAATCCGGCCTTCGACGCCCGCCGCAGCTCCGGCAACACCAACGACCTGCGCGGCAAGATCCTCCGCATCAAGGTCGCCGAGGACGGCTCGTACACCGTCCCGGAGGGCAACCTCTTCCCCCCGGGCACCGAGAAGACCCGCCCCGAGATCTACGCGATGGGCTTCCGCAACCCGTTCCGCATGAGCGTCGACGACAAGACCGGCACCGTCTACGTCGGTGACTACGGCCCCGACGCCGGCGCAGCCGACCCGAAGCGGGGCCCGGCGGGCCAGGTCGAGTTCGCCAAGGTCACCGAGGCCGCCAACTTCGGCTGGCCGTTCTGCACCGGCGACAACGAGGCCTACGTCGACTACGACTTCGCCACCAAGGTCTCCGGCGAGAAGTTCGACTGCGACGCCCCGAAGAACACCTCGCCGCACAACACCGGTCTCACCGACCTGCCGCCCGCCCAGCCCGCCTGGATCCCGTACGACGGCGGCAGCGTGCCCGAGTTCGGCAGCGGCTCGGAGTCCCCGATGGCCGGCCCGGTCTACCGCTACGACGCCGGGCTCGATTCCAAGGTGAAGTTCCCCGAGGAGTTCGACGGCGACTTCTTCGCGGGCGAGTTCGGCCGCCGCTGGATCAAGCGGATCGAGCAGAACGAGGATGGCTCCGTCGCGAAGATCAACGACTTCCCGTGGACCGGCACCCAGATCATGGACATGGAGTTCGGGCCCGACGGCGCGCTCTACGTCCTGGACTACGGCGTCTCCTGGTTCCAGGGCGACGAGAACTCCGCGCTGTACCGCATCGAGAACGCCGAGGACGGCTTCTCCCCGATCGCCGAGGTGAGCGCCGACAGGACGTCCGGCGCGGCCGGCCTGAAGGTCAGGTTCACCGCCTCCGCCAAGGACGCCGACTCCCCGGACCTCACCTACGCCTGGGACTTCGGCGACGGCACCAAGGGCGAGGGGCTCACCCCCACCCACAAGTACAAGAAGGTCGGCACCTACACCGCGACCTTCACCGCGAAGGACCCCGAGGGCAACACCGGCAACGCCAGCGTCCGCATCGTGGTCGGCAACACCGAGCCCACGGTGAAGATCGAGACCCCGGGCAACGGCAGCCTGGCCGCCTTCGGCGAGCCCGTCCCGTTCAAGGTGACCGTCACCGACCCCGAGGAGAAGGTCGACTGCTCCAGGGTCAAGGTCGTCTACAGCCTCGGCCACGACTCCCACGCCCACGAGCTGACCAGCGAGACGGGCTGTGAGGGCACCCTGAAGCCGCCCGCCGGTGACGGCGGTCACGACCCCAACGCCAACATCTACGGCGTCGTCGGCGCCAGCTACACCGACGGCGGGGCGAACGGCCAGGAGGCCCTGACCGGCACCGCCCGCACCGTGCTCCAGCCGCTGCACCGCCAGGCCGAGCACTTCACCACCCAGTCGGGCGTGAGGACGTACGACAAGACCGGCGCCAACGGCGGCAAGACCGTCGGCGACATCGACGACGGCGACTGGATCTCCTTCGGCCCCTACCGGTTCGACGGGCAGAAGAAGATGACCGTACGGGCCTCCTCCGGCGGCGCGGGCGGCTTCATCGAGCTGCGCACCGGCTCGCCCGACGGTCCGCTGCACGGCTCGGCGTACATCCCGCCGACCGGCGGCTGGGAGACGTTCCAGAACGTCGACGTGCCGCTGCGGTCGCTGCCGAAGCGCACCACGGAGATCTACCTGGTCTTCAAGGGCGGCGAGGGCGCGCTGTACGACGTGGACGACTTCGAGTTCTCCAAGGAGCCGTTCAAGGCCGGCAAGAAGGTCCTGGTCTTCTCCAAGACGGCGGGCTTCCGGCACGACTCCATCCCCGCGGGCGTCGCCGCGCTGAAGGAGCTCGGCGGACCGGCCGGCATCTCGGTCACCTCGACCGAGGAGGCCGGGCAGTTCACCACGGCCAACCTCGCCAAGTACGACGCCGTGGCCTTCCTCTCCACCACCGGTGACGTCCTCAACGCCGATCAGCAGAAGGCGTTCGAGAACTACGTCAAGAACGGCGGCGGCTACCTGGGCATCCACGCCGCCGCCGACACCGAGTACGACTGGGAGTTCTACGGCGGCCTCGTGGGCGCCCACTTCGACTCGCACCCGGCCATCCAGAAGGCCACCGTGCGCGTCGAGGACCACGACCACCCGGCCACCGCGCACCTGGACGACGCGTGGGAGCGCACCGACGAGTGGTACAACTACCGCACCAACCCGCGCGAGCAGGCCAAGGTCCTCGCCACCCTCGACGAGACGACGTACCAGGGCGGCACCATGAAGGGCGACCACCCGATCGCCTGGTGCCAGAGCTACGGCGGCGGCCGCTCCTTCTACACCGGCGGCGGCCACACCAAGGAGTCCTACGCCGAGGAGGCCTTCCGCGCCCACCTGCTCGGCGGTCTGCAGTACGCCACCGGCCAGGTCAAGGCGGACTGCAAGCCGAGCAAGGACTACCGGAAGATCTTCAACGGCCAGACCCTGGACGGCTGGAAGCAGGCCGGCCCCGGCAGGTTCAACGTCAAGGACGGCACCCTGGAGACCGAGGGCGGCATGGGCCTGCTCTGGTACCAGGCCAAGGAGCTGAAGTCGTACTCCCTCAAGCTCGACTGGAAGATGCGGGGCGACGACAACTCCGGTGTCTTCGTGGGCTTCCCGGCCTCCGACGACCC
>NZ_MSGP01000343.1 GCF_002078235.1 Streptomyces viridosporus | reverse complement strand
GCCGGGTTCCTCACCCGCCGCGTCGGCGAGCAGAAGATGGGCCGCGAGAGGTACGAGAACGGCTTCCTGCCGAAGATCGGCCCCTGGGGGCTGTACGGCCTGCTGTTCACGATCGTCATCCTCTTCGCCCTGCAGGGGAGGACCATCACCTCGCAGCCTTGGGACGTCGCCCGCATCGCGCTGCCGCTGCTGGTCTACTTCGCGGTCATGTTCTTCGGCACGTTCGCCCTCGGCAAGGCGATCGGCCTGGCCTACGACCGGACCACCACCCTCGCCTTCACGGCGGCGGGCAACAACTTCGAGCTGGCCATCGCGGTCGCCATCGCGACCTTCGGCGTCACCTCCGGCCAGGCCCTGTCCGGTGTGGTCGGCCCGCTGATCGAGGTGCCGATCCTGGTCGGCCTGATCTACGTCGCGCTCGCCTGGCGCAAGAAGTTCGCCACCGCCTCTCTGACGACGGCCCCGTGACGCAGCACACCGATGTGGTGGTGGTCGGCGGCGGCCAGGCAGGGCTCGCCGCCGGCTACCACCTGCGCCGCCAGCACCTGGACTTCGTGATCCTGGACGCCGAGGCGGCACCGGGCGGGGCCTGGCAGCACATGTGGGACTCGCTGCACCTGTTCTCCCCGGCCGCCCACTCCTCGCTGCCCGGGCGGCTCATGCCCACCCAGCCCGGCGAGACCTACCCGGACGCCGGGCACGTGGTGGACTACCTCGCCGATTACGAGAAGCGCTACGGCCTGCCCATGCAGCACGGCACCCGCGTGGGCGCCGTACGCCGCGACGGCGAGAAGCTCCTGGTCGAGGCCGACTCCGGCACCTGGCGGGCCCGCGCGGTCATCAGCGCCACCGGCACCTGGTCGCGGCCCTTCCTTCCCGCCGTCCCCGGCCGCGGCCTCTTCGCCGGGCGGCAGCTGCACACGGTGAACTACCGCCGCCCGGCCGACTTCGCCGGACAGCACGTCGTCGTGGTCGGCGGCGGCAACTCCGGCGCCCAGATCGCCGCCGACCTCGCCCTGGCCGGCGACGTGACGGTGACCTGGGCGACCCGGCGCCCGCCCCGCTTCCTGCCCGACGACATCGACGGCCGCGTCCTGTTCGACGTCGCCACCGCCCGCCGCCGCGCCCTCGACGAAGGCCGCGGCGACACCGGCGGGGTCGCCTCCCTCGGCGACATCGTCGCCGTCCCGCCGGTCCGCGCCGCCCGCGACGCCGGACTCCTTGACCTGAAGCCGATGTTCCCCCGGCTCACCGCCACCGGCATCCGGTGGGCCGACGGCAGCCGGTCGGACGCGGACGCGGTCATCTGGTGCACCGGCTTCCGGCCCGCCCTGGCCCACCTCGCCCCGCTGAACCTGCGCGGCCCGCGCGGCCATGTTGCGACCGCCGGGACCCGGGCGGTCGGTGAACCGCGGCTGCACCTGCTCGGCTACGGCGACTGGACCGGCCCGGCCTCCGCCACCCTCATCGGCGTCGGCCGCCCGGCCCGTGACGCCGCCCGCCAGATCCGCGACCTGCTGATCTGACACCCCGCCCGGCTACTCTGACGTGCCGGGCCTGGAAGAGGATGTCGCACTGCCCGTCTGGTCTGCCGGGGAGGACACGTGGAGACAGCAGGGAACATGGCGTTCGACCGGCGCGCGGTCCACGACGAGCTGGAGCGGGTGCGCATCGAGTTCCGTCAGCTGCTCGAGTCGGCCACCCATGTGGATCTGGTGCGGGCCAGCGAGAGAACGCGGTGGACCAACGAGCAGCTGCTGTTCCACATGCTGTTCGGCTGTCTCCTCGTCCGCCCCCTGCTGCTCGTCTTCGCTCTGCTCGGGCGGCTTCCGCTGAGCGCGAGCCGCCTTTTTGCACGGCTGCTGGATGCCGCGACCGGCCCGTTCGACCTGGTCAACTAGGTGGGCCCGGTCGGCGGGGCGCGGCTGCTCGGGCGCCGCCGCATGGCGGGGCTGTTCGACCGCGTCATCGCCGACCTGCACCGGCGGGTCGATGCAGAGGCGCCGGCCCACCTGGCGCGGCGGATGCACTACCCGTGCCGACGGGACCCGTTCTTCCGGGACGTCATGACCGTCGCCGACCTCTACCGCTATCCGGCCCGGCACTTCGACTTCCACCGGCGCCAGCTCACTCTGCCCGGTCTGCCCGAGGCGGTACGGGGGTGAGGATGGTGCAGATGTCACCCGCTCTGCGGGCGGCGGGATCGGTGGTAGCGGCGCGGCCGGCGAGGGCCTGCAGGGCTTCGCGGGTGGCGGTGAGTTCGGCCATGCGCCGGTCGATGTCTGCCAGGTGCTCGTCGATCAGCACGGTGACGTGAGCGCACGGGGCGTGGCCGTCGTCGCGCAGGGCCAGGATCGAGCGGATTTCAGCGAGGGTGAGGCCGGCGCGCTGGGCGTCGCGGATGAACGCCAGACGGGTGACGGTGTGGTCGGGGTAGTCGCGGTAGCCGCCGGGGGTGCGGGGCGGTGGGGGCAGCAGGCGGGCAGATGCTGCTGGTGGCGTCGCTGCTGTGGGTGTTCATTGG
>NZ_MSGP01000342.1 GCF_002078235.1 Streptomyces viridosporus | reverse complement strand
ACGGCAACGGCGACGGCCGCGCCGACCCGAACAACATCTTCGGCGCGGCCGTCGCCGTTGCCGTCCGTGCCCCAGCGGGCCCAGGTGGACGGCAGGAACTGCATCGGGCCCACCGCGCGGTCGTAGACCGTGTCGCCGTCGTGGGCGCCCCCGTCCGTGTCCCGGATCAGCGCGAAGCCCCGGCCGTTCAGCGGCGGCCCGGTGATCCGGCCCAGCGTCGTGCCGTTGCCGTCGACCGCGCCGCCGCGCGCCTGACCGGACTCGACCTTGCCGATCGCCGCGAGCAGTTCCCAGGGCAGCCGGCAGCCGGGGTCCGTCCTGCCGACGGAGGCCTCGGCGGCGCGGTAGGCGCGCAGCACGGTGGCCGGGATGCCGGACTGCGAGCGGAGGTCCCGCACGAGCGCCGGGGCGGCCGAGGCGACGTCCGGGGTGGTCAGGGGCGGGAGTTCGGTGTGGTAGGAACCGTCGCCCGGAGGAGCGGGCTCGGCGTACGGGCCGCCCGCCGCCGGCCTGCGCGCGTCGTCGGCGGGCGGGGCGGCGTGGGCGTCCCGTAAGTCCCCGACGAGTCCGGGTGCCCGGGAGGCGGTGAGGGCCGCCATGGCCGCCACGGTGAGGGCGGTCGTCCGCAGTCCCCTGCGGGTCCGGCCGGTGCGCGGACGTCGTGCGCGGCGTACGGGCATGGCTGTCACTCCTGTCGGATGCGGGGGCGTGTGCGCCCGTGGGTTCCGTCGTTCGTGCGGCCCTCAGCGGCCGAAGGTGTCGATGCCGGAGACGAGCCACCGTCCGTCGCGGTGCACGACGTCGACGGCGAGCATGGCGCCCGCGTACACGCCCTCGTCCCCCGCGGTCTTCCGGCTCTCGCCCGTCCTGTCCGCCCCGCCCGCGGCGGCCCCGTTCCCGGCGGTGCCGACGCTGCTCTGGTCGGCGTAGACGAGGACCCGGGCCCGGTCGCCGTCGATCCGTTCGACCGCGCTCTCGGTGACCGTCGTGGTGATCACCGCCTTCTGCGCGTCGGCCCGCTTCCGGACGTCGGCGAGCAGGGCGCGGTGCTGGTCGACGGCCTTTCCGGTGAGGAGGTCCCGCGCGGCTTCCTCGAGGGCGCCGGGATCGGTGTGGTCGTAGGAGAAGAGCCGGTCGACGGCCTTGGACGTCCGCCCCTTGAGCTCACTGGTGCGGGCCAGGTCGGTCAGGGCGGTGTTGCGCCGCGCGGGGTCGTCCCGGAGCGCCTCGGCCTTCGCGTGCGCCCAGCCGGCGAAGCCGCCGAGGAGCACGGTCAGGGCGCAGAGCGCCGCGAGACCCGCCGGGCGACGCGACCGGCCCCGGGCGCTCCTCCCGCCGAGCGCGGCCCCGGACGCCTTCCGGTCCGCCGTCCCGTTCCCGGACCCGGCCGCCTTCCCGTCCGCGGCCGTCTCGGCCGTCCGCGCGGAGGGCGGGGACGGGGAGCCGGGAGGGGGCAGGACGGCCGTGCCGCCCGGACGGGTCGGGCTTCCGGCGCTCTCCGGGGTCCCGGCCGAGGTGGCGGACCGGGTGGCGCGGGCCTGGCGGCGCCGCTGGCGGTTGATGTGGTGACGGGTCGTCGACATCGTGCTGTCCTCTCGGTGCGGCGGCCTGCGCGGTACGGAACCGGGTCAGCCGGTCGGTGCGCCGCCCACGGGGGCCTGCCCCAGGGCGCTCAGCTTCCACCGGCCCCCGGTGCGGGTGAGCTCGCCGAGCATGCGGCTGTCCTTGTCCGTCTTCGCGCCGTCGGACGCCCCGACGGTGACGCGCAGGGCGATCAGCACCCGGGCGCGGCCGGCGCGGTCGTCGAGTTCGGTGACGGCGCCCGACAGCACCCGGGCCGTGGTGACCGTCTTCGCCGCCTTCACCTGTTCGGCGAACTCCGCACGCCCTGACGCCAGTTGTTCGTGCAGTTCACCGGTGGTCGACGACTCCCACAGGTCGAGCCCCTGCTTCAGGTCCCGGTGGTCGAGCGTGTTGAGGTTCTGCACGGCCTGCTCCCCGGCGGCGAGCGCCTCGTCCCGTTGCGCGGCGTACGCGGCCCGGTCGTCGTGGGCCGCGCGGTACCAGTCCTGCCCCGTCCACGCCGCGAAGCCGCCCGCGACGAGGGTGAGGGCGAGGACCAGGGACGACAGCGGCCGGGGGCGGTGTGCGGTGAGGGCGCGGACCGCGCGTTTCATGGGGTGCTCCAGTCTCTCGCGCACGGGCTAGCGGGCCTTGAGGTCGACGATCCGCCACCGGCCGTTCTCGAGCCGGGCCGTGACGGTGAGTTGGGCCGCCGCGGTGGTGGCCTCGTCCTTGCCGCGACGGGAGGTCTGGTCGAGGAAGACCAGCAGGCGCGCCCTGTCGCCGTCGAGTTCGATCACCCCGGTGCGGACGGCCCGGGTGCTCAGGGTGACGCGCTGCCCGGTGAGGTCGTCGCGGACCCGGTCGAAGAGTTCCCGGTACTGCCGGGCGGCGCGGCCGCCGAGGGCGGTGCGTGCGGAGCGCTCGGTGGCCGCGGTGCCGTCCGGTGTGTAGGAGAAGACGCGGGCGAGGGCGTTGCCGACCTCGCCGGCGACGCGGGTGGTGGCCTCGGTGTCGGTGAGCGCGCGGTTCCGGGCGGACTCGGCCGACTTCAACTGGTGGGCGCCGTGGAGGAAGCCGCAGCCGCCGAGGACGAGCACCGCGGCGGTCACGGCGAGGGCGGCCCGCCGCAGACGGCCGCCGGGCGGCCGACGGGCGCGGACGCCGTCCGCCTCGTTCGCTGCGTCCGTCGTGTCCGTCGCGTCCGCCTCGTTCGCTGCGTCCGTCGTATCCGTCACTTCCGTCGCGTCCGTCGCGTCCGTCGCGTCCGTCGCGTCCGCGGAGGGTTCGTTCCCGGAACTCTCGTTCCCGGGACGCCCGCCCCCGCGCAGCAGCCGTGTCGGCGTCATCGGTCCCCGCCCTCCTGCTCCTCCGAGAGCGGTACCGCGCTCAGCGCCCGCACCTTCCACTCCCCCTCGCCCGTGCGGGCCAGGACCGCCTCCAGGCGTTTGCGGTCGGTGGCCGGCTTCTTCGATCCGGCGGGCGTGACCTCGACACGGACGGTGGTGATGAGCTTGGCCGTGCCGGTGCGCGTGTCGAGCGCGGTGACGGCGGCCTCGGTGACCGTGCCGCGCGCCGAGGCGCCCGCCTTCGCCTCGGTGCGGCCCAGTTCCTCGCGCAGCGGCCCGGTGGAGGCGTCGCGCCAGGCCCGGACGCCCTGCTCCGCCCGCTGCCGGGTGGAGGCGTCCAGCGTGGTGAGCACGGCGATGCCCTGCCGTCCGTCGGCGAGCGCCTCGTCCCGCTCCCGGCCGTACGCGAGCGCGTCGTCGGTGCGCGCCTGCGCGTACGTCCACGCACCGGTGCCGCAGAAGCCGAGCGCCAGGGCGAGCCCCGCGCCGGTGAGGACCCGGGCCCGCCTCATCGCGTGCTCCCGCCGGCCGGGGCGAGGAGTCCCGCCATGTCCTGCGGCGCCTCGCCGTCCTGGCCGGGCAGGGCGAGGGCGCCGGGGAGCGCGGCCGGTCCGCCGGTCCGTGCCCCGCCGCTGCCGGAGGGCAGGGAGCCGGGCCTGGCCGGGTCGGGCACCGCGCCGCCCTTCGGGGCGTTCGCCGAACCGCGCACGTTGAACCCGTCCGCGGCGGAGGCGGTGCAGGCCGCGCCGGTGTTGAGGGCGGGCGTGGTACCGAGGTCGAGCCCGTTGCGGTAGCGCGTGGCGCCGTATCCGGCGGTGCAGGGCAGGGGCTTGAAGAAGGTGACGGCCATGCCGAGGTTCAGCTTCCCTCCGTCGACGGCGGTGGCGCCGACGGCGACGGCCGCCGGGTACTTCACGAGGAGTTCCTCCGTGCCGCGCTGCCGGGTGACGGCGATCTCGGAGGTGGTGAGGAGGTTGGCGAGGACGACGCCGAGGCTCGGGTCGAGGTCCCGCAGGACGCCGCTGACCTGGGTGGCGGCCTCGGGGGTGACGGTGAGGAGGCGGCGCAGGTCGGCGTCGGAGCCCTTGAGGGTGCGGGCCAGTTCCCTCGCCCCGACGGCGAAGTCGCGGATGGCCCGTTCCTCCTCGGCCTGGGTGCGCAGGACGGTCTCGCCGTCGGTGATGAGCCGGGTGGTGGAGGGCAGGGCGCGGTCGGCCGCCTCGACGAAGTCGCTGCCGCTGTCGAGCAGGACCTGGAGGTCGTCGCCGTGGCCCTCGAAGGCCTTGCCGAACTCGTCGACGACCGTGCGCAGGTCGTCGAGCGGGACGGAGCGGGCGAGGTCGTCGATGCTGCTGAGCACGTCGGTGACGGGTGCGGGCACCTGGGTGTCGGCCTGTTCGATGCGGGCGCCCTCGGCGAGGTAGGGGCCGCCGTCGCTCTCGGGCCGCAGGTCGATGTACTGCTCGCCCACGGCGGAGAGCCCGGCGACCACGGCACGGGTGTCGGCGGGGATGCGCGGGGCGGACTTCTTGATGCGGAGTTCGGCGACGACGCCGTCGGCGGTGAGGCCGATCGGTCCGACGCGCCCCACGGAGACGCCCCGGTAGGTGACGTCGGAGTGGGTGAACAGGCCACCGGTGCGCGGGAGCCGCACGTCGACGGTGTAGTGGTCGGCGACGCCGACGTACCGGCCGAGGTCGGCGTAGCGGATGCCGAGGTAGGAGAGGGCGAGGACGGCGACGAGGAGGAAGGCGAGGTTCTTCAGCCGTACGGCGAGGGTGATCACCTGCCCTCACCCCCGTCCGGGGCCGCCGGCGTCGCGCCCGTCCCGGCGGCGGGCGCGGACACGGAGGGCAGCGGCAGGGGCGAGGAGCCCCGCGACGGGGTCCCCGACGGCGGAACGGACGACGACGGTGACGCGGCCCCCGGCGCGCCGCCGCCCTTCCCGGTGGACCGCTTCTCCCCCGCCGCGTCCGGTCCGCCGCCCGCCGGGGCGGACGGCGGGGTCGTGCCCCGGGGCACCAGGGGC
>NZ_MSGP01000341.1 GCF_002078235.1 Streptomyces viridosporus | reverse complement strand
CGGTGGTCCCGGCGGCCCCGGTGGTCCCGGTGGTCCCGGCGGCCCCGGGATGAAGCCGGGCGGCATCCTCAACGTGGCGCTCTGCTACCGCTATCCGCGCGGCGCGGTCCTGGGCACCGACCCGGCGACCCCGGTCATCCCCGAGGGAGTGGTGCTGAACGGCGAGCCCGGCAGCCGCGCCCCGCACATGTGGCTGGACCGCGCCGGCACCCGGATCTCCACGCTCGACCTGTACGAGCGGTCGTGCGTGCTGCTGAGCTCCGCGGACGGGTCCTGCGACTGGCACGGCGCGGCGGCGAAGGTCGCGAGCGACCTGTCCGTACCGCTCGACGCGTACCGGATCGGCGACGGCCCCGCCGCGGAGCTGACCCCCGAGGACGGCGCCGGCTGGGCCCGGGCGCACGGGGTCACCGAGGACGGCGCGGTGCTGGTCCGCCCCGACGGCTTCGTCGCCTGGCGCTCCGAAGGCGCCGCGCCCGACCCGGCGGCGGCGCTGCGGGAGGCCGTCACCACGGTCCTGGCGCGGCACTGACGGGGAGCGGCGGGCGGCGGGCGTCACGTTCCGCCGGCGCCGCCCTGCCGTCCCCGTTCCGCCTTGGCCTGGTGCTGCTCGAACCGCTGGACGGCGGGTCCGTCGGCGTTCCACGGCCAGGGCGTGACCATGCCCTGCAGCGTCTGGAACACGTGGTGCGCGTCGGCGGCCCGTCCGGCCGCGTCCAGCGCGTACGCCAGCACGTTCAGATCGGCCGGCGCCGCCGCGTGCTGGAAGAAGCCCGGCTTCGCCCACAGCGCGGCGGCCTGCTCCAGCGAGGCCGCGATCTGGCCGCCCTCCCACAGCTGACCGGCCGTCATGGCGCGGACCCCGCCCTGCGCCACCAGCCCCTGGTACTGCCGGACGGCGGCGGTCAGCTCGACGGCGGCGCACGGCGCGTTGGCCGGGATGCGGGTGCGCACCACGTCGACGAAGTCGAGGACGGCCGCGCTCGAACCGCCTTCCTCCGGTGACAGGTAGGCGAGCATCTGCAGATACGCCTCGCGGTGCCAGCGGTCGCGTCCGGTGGCCTCCCGCCAGATGGCGTTGACCTCGTTCTGCGGGTACCGCTCGACCCGCGCCACGCCGAGCAGGACCACCCACGGCAGCGGGTCCGCCGGGCTCAGCTCGGCGGCGCGGTGGCACTGGGAGACCACCTGTCCGGCGTCCTCGAGGTGTCCGTCCCGCAGACCGCGCGCCAGGCGGACCCACGCGTGGAACACCAGGGCGTCGGCGTGCTCCGGTTGCCGGGCCAGCCAGGCCTCCGCGATCCCCGTGTCGGCCGCCGCCCCGGCCAGGACCGACGTCCGGTGGCTGCGGCGGTCCCAGTCGTCCCCGGTCTCCTCCAGCAGGGAGGAGACGAGCGCCACGTCCTGGGCCCGGCCGCTTCCGCTCCGCTTGCTCAGCCGTCCCAGTACGCGGGCCAGTTCGGCGTCGTCGAGTGCCGGAACGATACGGGGACGTCTGCTGGTGCGACTGCTGAAGAGGGGCATGCCCGAAGACTAGGAAGCCGGGGTGCCCGGGCAACCCATAGGAGCCGATCGTTACCGATCTGCCCCTTACCGGCCGGTCAGGCACCTGTTCCGCCGCACGCCGAGGGGCGGGGCCGGCTCTTCTGCCGGCCCCGCCACCGTGGTTCCGCTCCTGTGCTCCCGGGTCAGGCCGCCGGGGCCGGGAACGTCGGGTACTCCACCCCGGAGACGTGCTGGACGACGCGGACGACCTGGCAGGAGTAGCCGAACTCGTTGTCGTACCAGAGGTAGAGGATCGCGTTGTCGCCCTCGACCTTCAGGGCGCCGGCGTCGACGATCGAGGCGTGGCGCGAGCCGATGAAGTCGCTGGAGACCGCGTCGGGGGCGCTGATGAAGTCGATCTGCCGCTTCAGCGGGGAGGTCAGCGACACGTTGCGCAGGTAGTCGAGGACCTCCTGGCGGTCGGTCGCCCGGCCCAGCCGGAGGTTGAGGATCGCGATCGAGACGTCCGGCACGGGGACCCGGATCGAGCTGCCGGTGATGGTCGCCTCGAGGTCGGGCAGCGCCTTGGCGACGGCCGAGGCGGCACCGGTCTCGGTGATCACCATGTTGAGCGGCGCGGACCGGCCGCGGCGGTCCGACTTGTGGTAGTTGTCCAGCAGGTTCTGGTCGTTGGTGAACGAGTGGACGGTCTCCACGTGGCCGCTCAGCACACCGTACTCGTCCGCCATCGCCTTCAGCGGCGGGACGATCGCGTTGGTGGTGCAGGACGCGCAGGACAGGATCTGCTCGTCCGGCTTGAGGGTGTCGTGGTTGACGCCGTGCACGATGTTGGGCACGTCGCCCTTGCCGGGCGCGGTCAGCACCACCTTGTCGATGCCGGGACGCAGGTGCTGCGAGAGGCCCTCGCGGTCGCGCCACTTGCCGGTGTTGTCGATGAGGATGGCGTTCTTGATGCCGTACGCCGTGTAGTCGATCTGCGACGGGTCGTCGGCGTGGATCACCTTGACGGTGTTGCCGTTGGCGATGATCGTGCTGTTCGCCTCGTCGACGGTGATCGTGCCCTGGAACTGTCCGTGCACGGAGTCCCGGCGCAGCAGCGAGGCCCGCTTGACGAGGTCCTGCTCACCGCCCCGGCGGACCACGATGGCGCGCAGCCGCAGGCCGTTGCCGGAGCCCGCCTTCTCGATGAGCAGGCGGGCCAGGAGCCGGCCGATGCGGCCGAAGCCGTAGAGGACGACGTCGCGCGGTTCACGACGGTCGATCTTGTTGGCACCGGTGGCGCCGGCGACGGCCTCGGCGGTGAACTCCGCCACCGACAGGCCCCGGTCGTCGGCGCGGTAGGTCGCGGCCAGCATGCCGATGTCGATCTGGGAGGGCCCGAGGTCGAGCGTGGTGAGCGCCTGCAGGAAAGGCAGCGTCTCGGTGACCGAGAGCTCCTCGCCGGCGATCTGCCGGGCGAAGCGATGGGTCTTGAGGATGCTGACCACCGACTTGTTCACCAAGGAGCGGCTGTGCAGCAGGACGGTGACGTCCCGCTCGCGGTGCAGCTTCCCGATGATCGGGATCATCGACTCCGCGATCTCCTCGCGGTGCTTCCAATTGGTGAACGAGTCTTCATTGACAGTCACAGGATTATCTTTCGAGCTAGACGGCGCTCATATGATAACCATGGCTTCGGCGGGGCTCCGAGGGGGTGTCCTTCCGGCTCCGTGCGCCCCTCGGGAAGCCCTCGGGAAGCCCTCGGGAAGTCCCCGGGAGGCCCCCGGGAACACGTCGGCCCCGCAGGATTGCGCCCCCCGCGATCGGGTACGCGTCCAGCACTGTGCCCGGGGAGGGTCTTGTCCCGGGCGGGCCGCACGACCGCCGCTACCAGGGAATCTGTCATGGAAACACCCGCGCACGAGAACAACGCCCCCACACCCGCCCAGCGGGCTCTGGACGCCCTCGCGGAGAACACCGAGGACACGGCGGCGCTGGACGCCCTCGCGAACAGCGACGTCCTGATCCCGGTGCCCGACGACGCCGGTGACGGCGAGGCGGCCGACCCGGGCGCGGTGGCGCTTCCGGTGCTGGAGCAGCCGGGCGGCACCCAGGTGGTGCCCGTGTTCACCTCCGAGCTGGAGATGGCCGGGCTGCTGCCGTTCGTGTCCCGTTACCGCCTGGTCCCGCTCGGCGCGCTCGCCGCGCAGTGGCCGGCCGAGGATCTGTCCCTCACCATCGACGGCAGCTCCGAGCACCGTCTGACGCTCACCTCGGAGGGGGTGCGTACCCTGCTGGCCCGGCCGTAGCCCCGGTGGCCCCCGAAGCTCCGGTGACCCGTGCGCCTACTCGCCCAGCGCGCGGGCCAGGGCGGCACGCTGCACCGGCAGCACCTCGCCGTGCAGGTCGCGCCCCTTCCGCGTGAGCGTCACGTACACACCGCGCCGGTCCTCCGCGCACACGCTGCGCTCGACCAGGCGGTCCCTCTCCAGCCGGGCGATGAGGCGGGACAGCGCGCTCTGGCTGAGGTGGACCCGGCCCGCCAGGTCCTGCACCCGGCACCGCTCGCCCTCCCGGGGCCCCGCGGTCACCAGCAGGTCGAGCACCTCGAAGTCGGAGGCGCCGAGGCCGTACGGGTGCAGCGCGCGGTCGATCTCGCCCAGGGCGCGGGCGTGCGCCGCGAGGATGCTCCGCCAGCGCTCCTCGAGACGGTCACCGGCCGTGTTCGCCGCCATGGTCGAACGGTAACACCGGTTCGATGTTCAACGACCGGGCGCGGGGCGCGGCTCCCGCGCCCGGGCCGAGCCGGACCGCCCCCTACGTCGACGCCGCCCCTATGCCGACGCCGCCCCCTACGTCGACTCCCGCTTCACCAGCTCCGTCGGCAGGATCACCGCCGCCGGGTCCTCACCGCCCATCTGGGCCAGCAGCACCCGCACCATCTCCGTGCTGATGCGGTCCCAGGGCTGGCGGATGGTGGTGAGCTCCGGGCTGGCGGCGACGGCCGCGGGGGAGTCGTCGAATCCGCCGACCGCGACGTCCTCGGGGACGCGGCGCCCCGCGCGGTGCAGCGCCGTCAGCACGCCCTGGGCCATCAGGTCGGAGGCGACGAACACGGCGTCGACGTCCGGCGCCCGCGCCAGCAGCCGCTCCGCGCCCGCCTCACCGCTGGCCCGGCTGTAGTCCCCGGAGACCACGAGCCGCTCGTCGATCTCCATGCCCGCCTCGCGGAGCACCTCCTTGTAACCGGCGAGGCGCTCCACGCCGCCGGGGGTGTCGAGCGGGCCGGTCACCACGCCGATCCGCCGCCGCCCCAGCGCCAGCAGGTGCCGCACCATGTCGCGGGCGCCGTCCCGGTCGTCGGCGGCCACGTAGCTCACCTTCGAGCCCAGCCCGATCGGCTTGCCGCAGGCGACCAGCGGCACGCCCGCCGCCCGCAGCTCCTCGGCCACGGGGTCGCCCGAGTGGCTGGAGACCAGCAGCACCCCGTCGACGTGCCCGGCGGTGATGTACCGCGTGATGCGCCGCCGTTCGTCGTCCGTGCCGGCCAGCATCAGCAGCAGCGGGACGTCGTGCGCGGCCAGCGCCTGGGTGCAGCCGCGCAGCAGGACGTTGAAGTTGGGGTCCTCGAAGAACCGCTCCTGCGGTTCGGTGAGCAGGAAGCCCACCGAGTCGGAACGGCCGGTGATCAGCGAACGGGCGTGCCGGTTGACGACGTAGCCCGTCTTGCGGATGGCGGCGTCGACCGCCTGAGCCGCGGCCGGACTGACGTAGTGGCCGCCGTTGAGCACGCGTGAGACGGTGCCGCGCGAGACCCCCGCCTCGCGCGCCACGTCGTGGATCGTCGGCGGCTTGCGCCTGCCCCCCGTGTTGCCCATGGTCATGACTTTACGGCCCCGGAGAGCAGATCCAGGCTCCAGAACCGTTGGACGACCAGGAAGAGGGCGACCAGCGGGAGCACCGCGAGGAACGCGCCCGTGATCACCAGCGTGTACAGCGCCGGGGTGTTGGCGCCCTGCTCGAGCAGGGTGTACAGGCCGAGCGTGATCGGGAACTTCTCGTCGTCGCTGAGCATGATGTACGGCAGCAGGAAGTTGTTCCAGACCGCCACGAACTGGAACAGGAAGACCGTGACCAGCCCGGGCACCATCATCGGCAGCGCGACCCGGGTGAAGATCCGCCACTCGCCCGCGCCGTCCATCCGCCCGGCCTCCACCACGTCGGCCGGGACCGCGGCGGCGGCGTAGATCCGCGCGAGGTAGACGCCGTAGGGGGAGAGGATCTGCGGCAGCAGCACCGCCAGGTGGGAGTCGGTGAGGTCGGCCTTCGCGAGCAGCAGGTACTGCGGGACGGCGAGGATCACCGGCGGCATCAGCACACCGGCGAGCAGCACGTTGAACAGCGTCTCGCGGCCCCGGAAGCGGTAGGTCGCCAGCGCGTAGCCGCTGAACGCCGACACGCACGTCGACAGCAGCGCGCCCAGCCCGGCGTACAGGGCGGAGTTGCCCATCCACCGCCAGTAGACGCCGTCGCGGTAGGCGTGGAGGTCGGAGAGGTTCCCGGCGAGCCCGGTGCCCGGCCAGAACGTGAAGGTGGAGAACAGTTCCCGGCCGGACTTGGTGGACGCGATGACCACCCAGGCGACCGGCAGCAGGCAGTAGAGCGCGCCGAGCAGCAGTACCAGCGTCGGGACCGGCGCGATCCGGCGGCGCCGCGCCGGACCCCGGGCCGTGCCGGGGGCGGTGCCGGTCGCGGGCTCGGACGTGCGCGGGGTGAGGGAGCTCATCGGGCGTCTCCTTGACCGGCGTCCCGCTTGTTGCCCCGGTCGGCGGCCCGCAGGAAGCCGAAGGACAGCACCAGGGTGACCAGCGCGATGAGGGTCGCCTGTGCGGCGGCGGCGTGGATGTCGCCGTTGCCGAAGGCGTCCTGGTACACCTTCATCAGCGGACTCCAGGTGGTGGACACGGAGTTGGTGAGCGGTTTGAGGGTGGTCGGTTCGTTGAAGACCTGGAGCGTCGCGATGATCGAGAAGAAGAAGGTCAGCACCAGCGAGGGCGCCACCATCGGGATCTTGATCCGCAGGGCGATCTGCAGCGGGGTGGCGCCGTCCAGCTTCGCCGCCTCGTACACCTCGGCGGGGATGGCCCGCAGCGCGGTGTAGATGACGATCATGTTGAAGCCGGTGCCGCCCCAGACCGCGATGTTCGACAGCGCCAGGTACAGCGGACCGCCGTCCAGCAGGTCCGGCTGCGGCAGGCCCAGCTCGTCGAGCACGAAGTAGAAGGGGCTCACGTCCGGCAGGTACAGGAAGCCCCACAGCAGGGCCGCCACCACACCGGGGACGGCGTACGGCAGGAAGATCGCGAGCCGGGTGAAGGGGGCCAGCCGCACCCTCTCGGAGTCGAGCATCAGCGCGAACAGCAGGGCGAGGCCCAGCATGACCGGCACCACGATGCAGCCGTAGCCGAGCACGCGCAGCGCGCCGCCGAGCAGCTCGCTGTCGGACAGGGCGCCGGTGTAGTTCTCCAGGCCGGCCCAGACCTCCGTCCGGGCGCCGGACCCCAGGCCGAGGCCGGAGACCCGCACCTTGCGGAGGCTGAGCCAGAGCGCGTAGCCGATGGGCAGCGCGAAGAACAGCAGGAACAGGGCGGTCGCGGGGACGAGGAAGAGGTACGGGGCCCTCTTGACCCCGTACGACCCCCGGCGGCGTGCGGATCTCACCGAGCGACCCCGAAGCCCTGCTTCTCCAGGTCGGCGACCGTCTCCTTCTGCATGGTCCCCAGGGCGGCGGTGAAGTCCGACCTGTTCTTCGCGGCGGCGCCGAAGGCGTCCTTGAACGCGGTGTAGGCGACGTTGACGTTCGGGCCCCAGGCGGACGGTGCGGTGGTCTCCGCGATCCGGGCGGCCTTCTTGTAGAAGTCGGGCTGGTTGGCGAAGTACTCCGGCGGGCTGGTGAAGGCACCGCTGAGCTGGGCCGAGGTGGAGGCCGGGTAGATGCCGCTCTCCTTGGCCAGCGCGTTGAGGGCGTCGCCGTCGGTGTTCAGCCAGGCGGCGAACTCGGCGGCGGCTTCCTTGTGCCGGGAGTCCGTGGTCACGGCGGTGGAGGAGCCGCCCCAACTCCCGGTCCGGCTCTCGCCGTCCGACCACTGGGGGAGCGGGGCCATGGCCCACTTGCCCCGGGTGTCGGGCGCGGCCGTGGTCAGCGTGCCCGGTGCCCACACGGCGCTGACCCACGCGATCTGCTTGCCGGTGTTCAGCGCCTTGTTCCAGGCCGGGGTGTACATCGGCTGGTTGTCGATGGCGCCCTCCTCGACCAGGCCGCCCCAGAACTCGGCGACCTTCCGGGTCGCCCCGTCGTCGATGCCGACCTTCCACTTGTCCCCGGAGGTGGTCCACCACCGCGCGCCGGCCTGCTGGGCGAGACCCGCGAACAGGCCCGAGTCGTTGGCGGAGAAGGTGGTCAGGTCCTTGTCGGGGGCCACCTTCTTCACCTTCCGCGCGGTCTCGGCGAACTGCTCCCAGGTCGCCGGGACGCTCAGGCCGTACTCCTCGAACAGGTCCTCGCGGTAGTAGAACATCATCGGACCGATGTCCTGCGGGACCGCGTAGACCGCGTCCGTGCCGAGCGTGGTCTGCTGCCAGACGCCGTCGGCGAACCTGTCCTTCACGTCGCCCACGTGCTCCGCTATGTCGGCCAGCGCGTCATTGCTGACCAGGGTGGGCAGCGCCTGGTACTCCGCCTGCACCAGGTCGGGCGCCTTGCCGGCCTTGTGCGCGGTGAGGATCTTGGTGACCAGCGTGTCGCCGGACGCCTGCTTCTTCACCGTGACGGTGATCTGCTCCTCCTTGCCCGGCCCCTTGTTCCACAGGTCCACGACCTTGTCCATGCCGGGCGCCCAGGTCCAGTACGTCAGCGAGACCGGGCCCGACCGGGCCCCGCCGTCGTCGGACGACGAGCCGCAGGCGGTGAGTGCGGTGGCGCCGAGCACGACGGCGACGGCGGAACTCACGAGGCGACGACGCTTCGTGTACGGCATGGAACTCTCCCCTGACCTGGGGCCCCCGCCTGCTGCGGGGACCAGCCATGCTTCTGTGAGCGTTCACAGTAGAGAAACATCCCGGACACTTGTCAATGGTTGTTGCTGTGCGGTTATGTTGGCCCGACCGCACCGTCAGGGTGTGTGTACGTTCACAAATGATCGAGTGCATCGGGAGAATCCATGCCGGAGACCACCCCCAGGGGCCTCACCGGGCTCGCCTTCGGTGGGGACTACAACCCCGAGCAGTGGCCGGAAAGCGTCTGGCAGGAGGACGTCCGGCTGATGAGGGAGGCCGGCGTCACCCTGGTGAGCGTCGGCATCTTCTCCTGGGCCCTGCTGGAGCCCTCGCCCGGTGCGTACGACTTCGGCTGGCTCGACCGCGTCCTGGACCTGCTGCACGAGAACGGCGTCCGCGTCGACCTCGGCACGCCCACCGTGGTGCCGCCGGCCTGGTTCTACCGCGCCCACCCCGACGCCCTGCCCGTCACCGTCCGGGGCGAGCGGCTCGCGTTCGGCTCCCGCGGCGCCATCTGCCACAGCAACGCCGACTACCGGGCCGCCGCGGCGAACATCACCACCCGGCTCGCCGAACGCTACGGCGACCACCCCGCGCTCGCGATGTGGCACGTCCACAACGAGTACGGCGTCCCCGTCTCCGCCTGCTACTGCGACTCCTGCGCCGCCCACTTCCGCCGCTGGCTGGCGCGGGCGTACGGCACCGTCGACGCCGTCAACGAGGCCTGGGGCACCGCCTTCTGGGGCCAGCGCTACGCCTCCTTCGAGGAGATCGACCCGCCGCGCCTGACCCCGACGGTCGGCAACCCCGCCCAGGCGCTGGACTACCGGCGGTTCGCCGACGCCACCATGCGCGAGAACTTCACGGCCGAGCGGGACGTCCTGCACCGCCTGTCCCCGGGGATCCCGGTGACCACCAACTTCATGACCGCCCTCAGCCAGTGCGACTCCGTCGACTACTGGGCCTGGGGCCGCGAGGTCGACCTCGTCACCAACGACCACTACCTGATCACCGACGGCCGCCGCACCCACGTCAACCTCGCGATGGCCGCCGACCTCACCCGATCCGTGGCCGGCGGCGCCCCCTGGCTGCTGCTCGAGCACTCCACCTCGGGCGTCAACTGGCAGCCCCGCAACCCCGCCAAGGCGCCCGGTCAGATGGCCCGCAACTCCCTCGCGCACGTGGCCCGCGGCTCCGAGGGAGCCCTGTTCTTCCAGTGGCGCCAGTCCCGGCGCGGCGCCGAGAAGTTCCACTCCGCGATGGTGCCGCACGGCGGCACCGACACCCGTGTCTGGCGCGAGGTGGTGGAACTCGGGGCGTCCGTCGGCTCGTTGGCGTCGCTGCGCGGCACCCGCACCGAGGCCGACGTCGCCGTGGTGTGGGACTGGCAGTCCTGGTGGGCGCAGAACCTCGACTGGCGGCCCAGCGAGGACCACGACGCCCGCGAACGCGCCGACGCCTTCTACGAGGCCCTCTACGACCGCCACCTCACCGTCGACTTCGCCCACCCGGAAGCCGACCTGTCGGGCTACCCCCTGGTCGTCGTGCCCGCCCTGTACCTGATGACCCGGGCCGCCGGGGACAACCTCCGCGCGTACGTGGAGAACGGCGGCACGCTCGTCGTGTCGTACTTCTCCGGCATCGTCGACGAGCACGACGCCGTGCACGAGGGCCCGCACCCGGGCGCCCTGCGCGACGTCCTGGGCCTGACCGTCGAGGAGTTCTCCCCGCTGCCGGCGGGCGGGAGGGTGCGCCTGACCGGCCCCGGGGGAGCGGAACTCGACGCCGACGTCTGGACGGAGTTCGTGGTGCCGCGCGGCGCCGAGACCGTCTGGACGTACGCCGACGGCCTCACCGCCGGGCACCCGGCCGTCACCCGGCACCGCCTCGGCGGGGGCACCGCCTGGTACGTCTCCACCCGGCTGGGCGCCGAGGGCCTGGACGCCCTGCTCGGCCGGGCGGTCGAGGACACCCCCCTCGCCCCGCGCGCCGATCTGCCCCGCGATGTCGAAGTGGTGCGCCGCACTGGCGAGTCGGGCACCTTCCTGTTCGCGATCAACCACACCGCCACCGACGCCAAGGTGCCGCTGGAGACCGCCGGCACCGAGCTGCTGACCGGTGAACGCGCCGCGGGCCGCCTCGCGGTCCCGGCCGGAGCCGTCCGGGTCGTGCGCCTCGACGGCTGAGCCGCGACTCCCCTCCGCCCGCGCGAGCCACCCGAGCCGCGGGCGGAGGGGGCCCTCGCCCTCCGGGCGCCAGGGCACCCCTCTCCCCACGTCGAAGGGACGACGAACGGTCATGTTCCATCCCGGACGCACACTCCGGGCCCTGCTGCCGCTACTGGTGGCGGGGCTCGCCCTCACCGCACCGCCCGCCCCGACCGCCGCGGCCGCGAGCACGCTCACCAACGGGGGCTTCGAGGCCGGCGGCTCCGGCGCGGCCACCCCCGCCGGCTGGTCCGAGTACGGCGACACCGGCGCCTCGTTCTCCGAGGCCGGCGGCCGCGGCGGCGGGCACCGCCTGGCGCACTGGTCGTCCTCGGCCTACAAGGTCGAGACGTACCAGCACCTGTCCGGGCTCGCCAACGGCGACTACCGGCTCACCGCCTGGGTGCGCTCCGGCGGCGGCCAGAACGCGGCCCACCTCGCCCTGAAGAACTGCGGAGGCGCCGAGCAGCGCACCGACCTGCCGGTGTCCGCCGACGGGTGGATCCGCATCGTCGTGCCGGTCAGGGTGACGAACGACCAGTGCACCGTCAGCGTCACCAGCGACGCGAACGCGGGCAACTGGATCAACGTCGACGACCTGACCCTCGCCCCGGGCACCTCCGGCCTGTCCGTCAAGGGCGCCGACATCTCCTCCCTGCCCAAGAGCGAGGCCAGGGGCGGGGTCTACCGGAGCGCTTCCGGTTCCGCCGGCGACGCGGTCGCCCTCCTGAGGTCCGCCGGCATGAACTACGCCCGCCTGAAGGTCTGGGTGGACCCGGCCGACGGCTACAACGACAAGGCGCGCGTCCTGGCCCTGGCCAAGCGGGTCAAGGACCGGGGCATGAAGCTGCTGGTCGACTTCCACTACTCGGACACCTGGGCCGACCCGGGCAAGCAGACCAAGCCGGCCGCCTGGGCCGGACACGGCTACGACCGGCTGAAGGCGGACGTCCACCGCCACACGCACGACGTGCTCGGCGCCCTCAAGGCCCAGGGCACCACCGCCGACATGGTCCAGATCGGCAACGAGATCAACGGCGGCATGCTGTGGGACGAGGGCTCCACCGCCCACTGGCCCCAGCTCGCCGGACTGCTCAACTCCGGCTACGACGCGGTCAAGGCGGTCGATCCGTCCACCGTCGCCGCGCTGCACCTCGCCGAGGGCGGCGACCTCGACGGCACCCGCTGGTGGTTCGACAACGCGGTGTCCCACGGCGTGCGGTTCGACGCCATCGGCCTGTCGTACTACGGCTACTGGCACGGCACGCTGCACGACTTCCAGACCACCCTGGACGACGCGGCCGCCCGCTACGGCAAGCCCGTCTTCGTCGCCGAGACGGCCTACCCGTTCCGGCTGGACAGCGAGGACGCGCACGAGAACATCATCGACACCGCCGAGGAACTGGTCCCCGGCTACCCGGCGTCCACGACCGGGCAGACCCGGTGGATGAACGACGTGGCGAGCATCGTGGAAGCCGTCCCGGACGGCCGCGGCCTCGGCGTCTTCTACTGGGAGGCGACCTGGACCGCCCGCACCGGCAACGGCTGGGACCCGGCCGACCCGTCCTCCGGCAACGGCTGGGAGAACCAGGCGCTGTTCGGCTACGACGACCGCGCGCTGCCCGCGACGGCGTGGTTCCGCCACCGGTGAACACGGCGGACCGTGAGGTCCGGTCCCGGCCGGACCCGTGCCGCCCGGGACCCGGCCGCACCATCGCGGTCGGGTCCCGGACAAGCCGCCGGAGTCCGGGACACGGGGGCCCCGGGCGCGGGAGAGTGGAGGCGCCCCCGAGAGAGGAAGCCCGGGACGGAGGTGGACACGGTGCTGAGGACTCCCGTCGACGGGACACGACTGCGCATCCTGGCGTGGCTGAAGGAGCCGGGTGTCGCGGAGCGCGGTGCCACGGTGGACGCCGTGGCCACCAGGTTCGCCCTGCCCCACGCGGTCGCCCGCACCCACCTCCGGCTGCTCGCGGCGGCCGGCCTGCTGCGCACCGGCCACGTCGCCGGCCGCCCGCACTACCGGCGCGACGAGGTGCGGATCGCCGAGGTGGCGCGGATGTTCGAGAAGGGCTGGTAGCGGGCACGGCCCCGAAACGCCCCGTGCCGCGTCACGCGGCCGCGGGCCCCGCACCGACCGTGCGCCCTTCCGTCAATCCTTCAGCACGGGGCCCCACCTGAGCCGCAGGAACAGGGCCACCACCGCGCCGCCCAGCACCGCGGCACCCGCGATCGTCCAGGGCACGGGCCGGCCCGACCGGTCGTCGCCGCGTGCCACCGGAGTTGGGGCGGGCTCCGCCTGCTGCCCGGACAGCGGCCGGTCCCGCAGGGCGTCCGGTGGGCCCACCGGATCCGGCCGGTCCCGCAGGGCGTCCAGCGAGCCCACCGGATCGACCCGCCCGGCCGCCTCGAACCCCCAGTCCAGCAGCGAGCGCGCCTCTTCGTACACCGCGTGCGCGCCGCCCGAGCGGGGGTTCATGACCGTCACCACCAGGGTGCGTCCGTCCTGCCGCGCGGCGGCCACGAGGGTGTGTCCGGCGTTGCTGGTGTAGCCGTTCTTGATGCCGATCAGCCCCGGGTAGGGTTCGACTCCGTCCGCCCCGGTGAGCAGCCGGTTGGTGTTCCGGATCCCGTAGGAGCCGCCGTCGCGGCCCGGGAACCGCGCCTCGATCCGGGCGCAGTACCGCGCGAACTCGGGGTTGCGCAGCCCCGCCCGGCCGAACACCGCCAGGTCGAACGCGGACGACACCTGGCCGGGCGCGTCGTAGCCGTCGGGCGACTCCACCCGGGTGTCGCGGGCGCCCAGGGCGTGGGCCCTGGCCTCCATGCGCTCGGCCGTGGCCCGCCAGCCTCCGCCGAGCGAGGCCAGGACGTGCACGGCGTCGTTGCCGGAACTGAGGAAGACCCCGTTCCACAGGTCCGACACCTCGTAGGTATGGTTCTCGGCGACTCCGACGAGGCTGCTGCCGGGGCCGATGCCCCGCAGGTCCCGTTCGCTGACCTCGTGCCGGAGGCCGGCCGGCAGGGCCGGCAGCACGGTGAGGGCGAACAGGGTCTTGAGGGTGCTGGCGGGCGGCAGCCTGCGGTGCGCGTCGTGCGCCGCGAGCACCGTGCCGGTGCCCGCGTCGGCCACCAGCCACGACTTGGCGGACAGCTCCGGGACCTCGGGTGCCCCCGCGCGCGGCCGGACGTGGGTGCCGGACCGGTACAGCAGGGACGCCGGCGGTGCCCCCGCCCGCGGTCCGGTGCCGGGCGACGGTACGGGGCCCGCCCTGGTACCGGCGGTCGCCGCGGCGGGTGCGAGCGCCAGCAGGCCCGCCGCGCAGAGGGCGCAGGTGGACGTGGCAGCCCGCAAAGTAAATCCGATAGTCATACCGCAAACGTAGGAAGGAACGCCCGGAACACCGTGCTGCCCCGGCCGGAAGCCGTCCGGGAGCACCCGGATGCCGCACGCCGCGGCGTCAGCCGCCGGGCAGGGTCGGCTGGACGCGCCGCAGGAACGCCGCGTTGTCGGGGGTCTCGCGCATCCGTGCCAGCAGCGTCTCCAGGCCGGTCCGCCCGTCACGGGAGGAGGACTGCAGGACGCGCCGCAGGCCCTGGACGGCGGTCAGTTCGGCCGGAGCGAGCAGCAGCTCCTCGCGGCGGGTGCCGGAGGGGGTGATGTCGACGGCGGGGAACAGCCGGCGGGACGCCGCCTCGCGGCTGAGCCGGAGCTCCATGTTGCCGGTGCCCTTGAGCTCCTCGAAGTAGAACTCGTCGGCGCGGGACCCCGTCTCCACCAGGGCCGTGGCGAGGATCGTGAGCGAGCCGCCCTCCTCGGCCCGGCGGGCCGCGCCGAAGAACCGCTTCGGCCCGATCAGGGCGGAGGCGTCGACGCCGCCGCTGAGGGTGCGGCCACCGGAGGCGGCCGCGTTGTTGTGCGCCCGGCACAGCCGGGTCAGCGAGTCGAGCAGCACGACGACGTCCTCGCCCGCCTCGACGAGCCGCTTGGCCCGCTCGATCACCAGTTCGGCGAGGGCGATGTGGTCCTTGGCGGGCCGGTCGAAGGTCGAGGCGTACACCTCGCCGCGCACCGAGCGCCGCATGTCGGTGACCTCCTCGGGCCGTTCGTCGAGCAGCACCACCATCAGCCGGCACTCGGGGTGGTTGCCGGCGACGGCCGCCGCGAGCTGCTGGAGGAGGACGGTCTTGCCGGTCTTGGGCGGGGCCACGAGCAGTCCGCGCTGGCCCTTGCCGACCGGTGCGAACAGGTCGACGACCCGTCCGGCCGCCCCGGACGCCGGGTGCTCCAGGCGCAGCCGCTCGTTCGGGTGAAGCGGGGTCAGGTCCCGGAAGTGTCGCCGTCCGCGCAGCGCGTCGGGCGCGCGGCCGTCGACCCGGGTGATCTCGGCCGGCCCGTGCCGGTCGCCGAGGACGGCTTCGACGCGGTCGCCCTTGCGCAGGCCGTACCGGCGCAGCAGCGCGGGGGAGACGGGAGGGTCGGAGGGGGAGGGGAGGCAGTGCTCGGCGCGCAGGTGCCCCTTCCCGGCCGCGTCGATGTCGAGGACGCCGGTGACGATCCGGGGCCGCTGCCGGACGGGAGGGTGCTCGAGCGTGGGGGTGGTCATGGAGGCGGTCCTTTCGTGGACGACGGGCGGAAAGGTGCGGTGGGAAGGTGGGGAAACCGCGTGGGAGGGCGGATGCGCGCCTCCGGACGGCGGGAACAGCACCTTGGCCGCGGCGGGACGAACCCCTGGCCGACGAGGTGGTGTGGGAAAGCCGATGCGCCGGCCGGAAACGACGGGCGGAGCGGCGAACCGAAGGGAAAACCCGGGAAGAACGGGCACCGACGCCCGAACGAGGGCGCGTCACAGGTGCTGCTCGCACTGTACCACCCGGTGCGGGGGTACCGGTGGAGAAAGGGAAGAAGGGCCCGCCGGTGACGACCGGCGGGCCCGGATTGCGGTGCGTACGGCGTGCGGGCGCCGCTCCCGCACGCGTGGGGGCGGCGCCCGCACGCGCTCAGGCCGAGTGCTCCCGCGCGTCCCGCGCGATCCGCTCGAACCGTGCTCCCATGGCCGCCGCCAGTGCCTGCGCGCCCGACAGCGGGCGCACCATCACCGTGAATTCGTCGATGAGCCCGTCGTCGCCGACGTGGATGAAGTCGCAGCCTTCGATCTCCCGGTCGCCCACCCGCGCGGTGAAGACCAGCGCGTGGTCGCGGCCGCCGGCGTCGTTGATCTCGCGCACGTAGCGGAAGTCCTCGAAGACCCCCGCGACCGCCCGCAGGATCGCCCCGGTGACCGGTTTGCCGGTGTACGGCTTGAACACGACGGGGCTGGTGAAGACGACGTCCTCCGCCAGCAGTGCCACGGCGGCGTCGAGGTCACCGGCCTCGACCGCCTTCCGGAATGCCTGCATCGCGCCCCCTCATAGTCAACTAATTGAATAGGTGCGGATGAGAGTATCCAGCCGCTGTTAACGTGTCCACATGTCCCTCAAGTACGCCGTCCTGGCCGCCCTCCTGGAGGGGGAGGCCTCGGGTTACGAGCTGTCCAAGATCTTCGACGTCTCGTTCGCCAACTTCTGGGCCTCCACGCCGCAGCAGCTCTACCGGGAGCTGGAGCGGCTGACGCGGGACGGGCTCGTCGAGGCCCGGGTGGTCCGGCAGGAACGGCGCCCGGACAAGCGGATGTTCACCCTCACCGAGGCCGGTCGAAAGGACCTGCGGGCCTTCGCCGCCGAGCCGCCCCGGCGGCCCACCGCCATCCGCGACGAACTGCTGATCAAGGTCCAGGCCATGGACGGCGCGGACCCCGGGGCGACCCGCGCGCTGGTCGAGGAGCGGATGGCGTGGGCGCGCGGCAAACTCGCCCGCTACGCGCGGGTGCGCGAACGGCTGCTGGACGGCCGCTCGGAGGAGCAGTACCTGCGGGAGGCGGACCGGGTCGGACCGTACCTCACCCTCATGGGAGGGATCGCCTTCGAGGAGGAGAACCTGCGCTGGTGCGAGCGCGTGCTGACGGTCCTGCGGCAGCGGGCCTCCCCGGGGCGGTCCGATGTTCGGTCCTGAAGGCCCCGGTCTGCGCGAGCTCGCCGTCCAGGCGCTGTCGTCCGTGGAGCACGGCTACGACCTCCTCGCGCCGAAGTTCGACCGCACCCCCTTCCGTACGCCCGAGGCGGTGCTCGACGCCACCGCCTCGGCGCTGCGGCGGATGGGGCCCTTCGACGCCGGGCTCGACCTGTGCTGCGGCACCGGCGCGGGCACCGGGGTGCTGGGGCGGGTCTGCGGAGGGAGCGTCACCGGCGTGGACTTCAGCGCCGGCATGCTGGCCGTCGCGCGGGAGCGTGCCGGGTCCGCCGGGCCGCCGGTCACCTGGGTGCGGGCGGACGCGCGGGCGCTGCCGTTCCGGCCCGTCTTCGATCTGGTGGTGAGCTTCGGGGCGTTCGGTCACTTTCTGCCGCGTGAGCTGCCGGGCCTGTTCGCCCAGGTCCACTCGGTGCTGCGACCGGGAGGCCGTTTCGTCTTCCCCGTGGTCGCGCCGCCCCGGCCGGGCTCGCTCGGGTACGCGGTGCTGCTCGGGTTCGACGCGGTGATGCGGGTGCGCAACGCCGTGTGGCGTCCGCCGTTCGTCATGTACTACCGGACGTTCCGCTTCGGTGACGTCCGGCGCGAACTGGCCCGGGCGGGCTTCGGGGTGGAGTTCCACGCCCTGCCCGAGCTCGGACGGCGGCGGGACGGCAGTCCGCGCGTACGCCTGGTTGCCGCGAGGCGCCCGGAGGCCTAGCGGGTTGGATTTTCCCACCAGGTCCTTCCAGTGCGTTGGATTTTCCAACTCAACTGGTTACGGTAGCTCGCGTGACCATGACTACGCATGCCGAGACCCCTGTCGATCCGCTGTGGTGGTCCTGGGAGGGGGCGCACGGCGGCTGGGTCGCCGGCGCGGCGCTGACCGCCGTACGGGACGCGTTCACCGGCGGCCACCGGCCGGTCCGCTCGCTGACCACCCACTTCCTGGCCCCGGTCGGCACCGGGCCGCTGCGGTTCTCCGGGACCACCCCCGCGACCGGCCGCTCCACCGCCACCTGTCTGTTCACCGGCCACCAGGACGGCGAGCCGGCCCTCGTCGGCTCCGCCCTGTTCGGGCCGCGTCGTACCGGCCCCGGGTACGACGGTCTCCCGGCCCCGGACGTGCCGGGGCCGGACGACTGCCCCCCGCTGCACCTGCCCGTCGAGCAGGTCCCCTTCGCCCGGCAACTGGAGATCCGCCCCGCCACGGCCGACCGGCCGCTCGCCGGCGGCCCGCGCGCCGAACTCGTCGCCTGGATCCGCTTCCGCGACGGCCGGGGCCTCGGCGCCGCCGCGGTCACCACCCTCGTCGACGCCCTGCCACCGGCCCTGTACGCCCGCTGGCGCACCCCGCGCCCGGTGCCCACCGCCGAGCTGACCGTCCACTTCACCGACGCCCTCGACGACGAGGCCCCCGAGGGCTGGGCCCTCGTGCGCATCCGCACCGACCACGCGGGCGGCGGCTGGGCGGTCGACGACAGCGCCGTGTGGTCGGCCGGCCGGCGTCTGCTGGCCACCGGCCGCCAGGCCCGTGTGGTGCGGGAGCCACGGGACCGCAGGCCGCCCGGCGGGCCCGGGGCCGGTCGGACCGCGGCCGGTCAGACCGCGGCCGGTACGGTGAACTCGTAGACCAGGGCGTCCTGCTGGGCGTCCACGAGCAGTTCGGTGACCTCCAGCGGCCGGGCGTACTGGTCGTGCACCCGCCGGGTGACCCGCACCGACGGGGTTCCCGCGATCCGCGTGATCGTGTCGCGGTGGTGCAGGGTCAGGCCCGCCCGGCGCATCCAGTCGTAGGCCCGCCGCAACTCCGCGGCGGCGGCGCCGTCGGCGCGGTCGCGGTAGCGGGCCAGCTCCCCGACCTCCGCGAGGGCCACGGCGGAGAACGAGGTCACGGCCGTGCGCAGTTCCCGCCCGTCGGCCGACACGGACCAGTAGCGGTGCACCAGCGTCGGCCGCGCCGGGGCCGCTCCCAGGGCCTCGGCGTGACCGGGAGGCGGAGTCTCCCAGGCGACGGTGGCCCGGTCCGCCGCGCACCGGGCGGCGGGCCGGGCGCCGACCGGGAAGCCGAGGGAGGCCGGCGTCCGACTCGGCGGGCCGGGCAGGGCGGCGTGGCTGCCCCGCCGGTCGGTGGCGACCAGCCCGTCGCGGCGCAGCATCCGGAGCGCCTGCCGCACGGTCTCCCGGCTGACCCCGAAGTGCTCGGCCAACTGCCGCTCCCCGGGGAGGCGTTCGCCGGGCGGGATGGCCCCGCCGCGCAGTTCGTCGAGCAACTCCCTCGCGATCCGCAGGTAGAGGGGCGTCCCTGCCTCGTGCGGATGATCGTGCGGGGTGGTGCGGGCCATGCCGCGCCTCCTGGTGGTGACGTTCCGTAGCCGTTCGGGCTCGTTGCGCCACCACATCTACCACTGGTCTAAACCAGTAGGGAAGGGCGGTCCGGCGGTTCGGCCGGAACACGTCCCGGCGCCACCCCCGTCACAGCGCGCCGTACAGGGCGTCGACCAAGGCCGTCTTGCGGGGGTCGTCGGCGACATGGGGCCCCATCCGGTTCATCGTGTAGCCCAGCGAGACACCCGCCTCCGGGTCGGACAGCCCGCAGGATCCGCCGAACCCGTCGTGTCCGAAAGCCCGCGGGTTCGGTCCGTACGAGCCGTTGGGCCCGCTGAGCCACAGGCCGAGCCCGATCTCGGTCTCGTGCCGGAAGCCGGCCCCGAGCACCAGGTCCCGGCAGGCGCCCTGTCCCTCGCGCACCCGCTCGGCCGCCGACGGTGACAGGAAGCGGCGGCCGCCGTACGCGCCGCGTCCCGCGAAGACCGCGTACAGCGCGGCGACGGCCCGCGCGGTGCCGTGGCCGTTCGCGGCCGGTATCTCGGCGGCCCGCCACTCGGGCGTGTTCGCGCCCGCCGCGCCCACCGCCGGATTGGCCAGCGCCGCGACGGCCGCGGGCGCCAACCGGCCGAACGTCTCCGCCTGTTCGGCGCTGCGCCGGACCGGGGGCTGCACCAGTTCGGCCACCCGGCCGGCGTCCTCGGCCGGCAGGCCGATGGTGAAGTCGATCCCCAGCGGCCCGGTCACCTCCCGCTCGAGGAAGGCCCCGGGCCGCAGCCCCGACACCCGCCGCACCACCTCGCCGACCAGGTGGCCGTACGTCAGCGCGTGGTACCCGGACCGCGTGCCCGGCTCCCACCAGGGCTCCGTCGCCGCGAGCCGCCGGGTGGTCAGCTCCCAGTCGCAGAGCTGCGCGAGCGAGTGCGGCTCGCGCAGCCCGGGCAACCCGGCGCGGTGCGAGAGCAGATGGCGCACGAGGACCTTCTCCTTGCCCGCCGCGGCGAACTCCGGCCAGTACGCGGCCACCGGCGCGTCGAGGTCGAGCAGCCCCCGGTCGGCGAGCATGTGGGCGCACAGGGCCACCGGGCCCTTGGAGGTCGACCACACGTTGACCGTGGTGTCCCGCTCCCAGGGCCGGGTGCGCGCCGCGTCGGCCCAGCCGCCCCACAGGTCCACCACCGTCTCGCCGTCCACGGTGACGGCCACCGCGGCGCCCAGCTCCTCCCGTTCCCGGAAGTTCTCCTCGAACGCCGCCCGCACCGCCGCGAAGCGCGGCTCGCAGTGACCGTGGACTCGTACCTCGTGCTCGGACATGGGCCCTCCGCCGACCGTCGGAAACCCGGGCCGCGGTGTCGCGGTCCGGGCGGCAAGAACGTACCGACCGGTCGGACCGGATGGAAGGCCGCCGGTGCGGCACGAGCGGCCGCCTCAGGCGTAGGAGCGCATCCAGCGCAGCTTGGCCGCCTCCTGGAACGGGCCGCCGCCCTCGTGGTCGTTGAAGTCGTACACCTCGATCGCCTTGTCCTCGTGCGCCCAGGCGTTGAAGGCCGCGAAGACGGTCGAGGGCGGGCAGGTCTGGTCCTCCAGGGCCGCCGAGAACAGGGCGGGCGCCCGGCCGCGGGCGGCGAAGTGCACGCCGTCGAAGTAGGACAGGGTGCGCAGGGCCTCCTCGAAGCGGCCGCGGTGCGTCTTGAGGTAGAGGCCGATCTCCCGGTACGGGTGCCGGTCGGTGAGCGTCGTCGCGCGCGGGAAGTCGCACAGGAACGGCACGTCCGGCGCGACGCCGACCAGGTCCGGGACCAGAGCGCCCACCGCGAGGGTGATGCCGCCGCCCTGGCTGGCGCCCACGGCCACCGTGCGCCGCTCGTCGGTCAGCGGGTGCGACCGGGCCGCCTCCACCGCGCGCACGGCGTCCGTGAAGACCCGGCGGTAGTAGTAGTTCTCGGGCGCGTCGATGCCGCGCGTCATGAACCCGGGGTACGCGGGCGCCCCGCCCACCGGGTCCGGGGTGCCGCCGCCGGCGCCCCAGGCGCTGCCCTGGCCGCGGGTGTCCATCACGAAGTGGGCCCGGCCCGTGGACGCCCACAACAGGTGCTCGTGGGGCAGCCCGCGACCGCCGCCGTAGCCGATGAACTCCACCACCAGCGGCAGCGGGGCGTCGGCGCCGGCGGGCAGTACCAGCCAGCCCTTGACGGGGTGACCGCCGAACCCGGCGAACGTCACGTCGAAGACCCGCACCGTGGACAGCCCCGTGTCGACCGGCTCGAAACGGGCGTCGAGATCGTACGCGCGCGCCTCCTCGAGCGTCTTGGACCAGAACGCGTCGAAGTCCTCGGGCGCGGTGGACTCGCTGCGGTACGCGCGCAGTTCGTCGAGGGGAAGGTCGAACAGGGCCATCAGGGACCGCCTTTGCGAAGGGACAGTGCGCAGCGATGACACCGTATGTGGATCACGGGAGGGACTGCCAGGGTTTCCGTGATACTTCCCCCATGCGGTCCCGGTGGGAAGACCCGCTGGTGGAAAGAGTAGTAAGCGATTTCTCCCGATCGGCTTCCGACGCCGCCCGGAGGGGCGGCCGGGGCGGCGGCCGGGCGGGTGCGGGCGCTCGTACCGGGGG
>NZ_MSGP01000340.1 GCF_002078235.1 Streptomyces viridosporus | reverse complement strand
CTCGGGCACCCGGGCCCCCTCGGGCACGGCCCCCTTGAGGACCGGCCCGCCCACGGGACCCGGAGCGCTCCGCCTCAGGCGCCGACGTAGGCCGCGAGGTGCTCGCCGGTGAGGGTGGAGCGGGCGGCGACGAGGTCGGCGGGGGTGCCCTCGAAGACGATCCGGCCGCCGTCGTGGCCGGCGCCGGGACCGAGGTCGATGATCCAGTCGGCGTGTGCCATGACCGCCTGGTGGTGCTCGATGACGATGACCGTCCCGCCGGCGTCGACGAGCCGGTCGAGCAGGCCGAGGAGCTGCTCGACGTCGGAGAGGTGGAGGCCGGTGGTCGGCTCGTCGAACACGTAGACGGCCCGGTCGCCGCCCTTGTCCCCCATGTGGGTGGCCAGCTTGAGCCGCTGCCGCTCGCCGCCGGACAGGGTGGTGAGCGGCTGGCCGAGGGTGAGGTAACCGAGCCCGACGTCGGCGAGCCGGCCGAGGATCCTGTGGGCGGCCGGGGTGCGCGCCTCGCCGGCGCCGAAGAACTCCTCGGCCTCGGTCACCGGCATCGCCAGTACCTCGCTGATGTCCTTGCCGCCGAGGGTGTACTCCAGCACGGACGCCTGGAACCGCTTCCCCTCGCACTCCTCGCAGGTGATGGCGGTGCCGGCCATCATCCCCAGGTCGGTGTAGACGACGCCGGCGCCCTTGCAGGCGGGGCAGGCGCCCTCGGAGTTGGCGCTGAACAGCGCCGGCTTCACGCCGTTGGCCTTCGCGAACGCCTTGCGGACCGGGTCGAGCAGCCCGGTGTACGTCGCCGGGTTGCTCCGGCGCGAGCCGCGGATCGGTGCCTGGTCCACCGACACCACGCCCTCCGAGGCCGGGAGGGACCCGTGGACGAGCGAGCTCTTGCCGGAGCCGGCGACACCGGTGACGACGCAGAGCACGCCGAGCGGGATGTCGACGTCGACACCGCGCAGGTTGTTCGCCGTCGCACCGCGGATCTCCAGCGCACCGGTGGGCTTGCGCACCGTCTCCTTGAGCGCGGCCCGGTCGTCGAGGTGGCGGCCGGTGACGGTGCCGCTGGCCCGCAGCCCCTCGACGGTGCCCTCGAAGCAGACGGTGCCGCCCGCCGTGCCGGCCCCCGGGCCGAGGTCGACGACGTGGTCGGCTATGGCGATCGTCTCCGGCTTGTGCTCCACCACGAGCACCGTGTTGCCCTTGTCCCGCAGCCGCAGCAGCAGGCCGTTCATCCGCTGGATGTCGTGCGGGTGCAGGCCGACGGTGGGCTCGTCGAAGACGTAGGTGACGTCGGTGAGCGAGGAGCCGAGGTGGCGGATCATCTTCACGCGCTGCGCCTCGCCGCCGGAGAGCGTGCCCGCGGCCCGGTCGAGCGAGAGGTAGCCGAGGCCGATCTCCACGAACGAGTCGAGGGTGTGCTGCAGCGCGGTGAGCAGGGGGGCGACCATGGGGTGTCCTCCGCTCGAGGAGCCCGGGGAAGGCTCGCCGAGGCCGCGGACCCATGCGGCGAGGTCGCGGATCTCCATCGCGCAGGCGTCGGCGATGTTGACCTCGCCGATGCGCGAGGACCGGGCGAGCTCGCTGAGCCGGGTCCCGTCGCAGTCGGGGCAGTCGGTGAAGGTCACCGCCCGGTCCACGAACGCCCGGATGTGCGGCTGCATCGACTCCCGGTCCTTGGCGAGGAACGACTTCTGGATCTTCGGGATCAGCCCCTCGTAGGTGAGGTTGACGCCGTTGATCTTCACCTTGGTCGGCTCGCGGTGGAGGAAGTCGTACCGCTCCTTCTCGGTGTACTCGCGGATCGGCTTGTCCGGGTCGAAGAAGCCCGACTCGGTGATGACCCGCACCACCCAGCCGTCCCCGGTGTAGGTGGGGATGGTGAACGGGTCCTCGGAGAGCGACTTGGAGTCGTCGTAGAGCTGGGTGAGGTCGATGTCGGAGACCTTGCCGCGGCCCTCGCAGCGCGTGCACATGCCCCCGGTGCGGGTGAAGGACACCTTCTCGGTCCTGGTCCTCTCGGCACCGCGGTCGACCGTGAACCCACCGCTGGCGCTCACCGAGGCCACGTTGAAGGAGTACGCGGCGGGCGGACCGATGTGCGGCCTGCCCAGCCGGCTGAAGAGGATGCGCAGCATCGCGTTGGCGTCGGTGGCGGTGCCGACCGTGGAGCGGGGGTCGGAGCCCATCCGCTGCTGGTCGACGGTGATCGCGGTGGTCAGCCCGTCGAGCACGTCGACCTCGGGCCGTGCCGGCGTCGGCATGAAACCCTGCAGGAAGGCGCTGTAGGTCTCGTTGATCAGCCGCTGCGACTCCGCGGCGATCGTGTCGAACACCAGCGAGCTCTTGCCCGAGCCGGACACCCCGGTGAACACGGTCAGCCGGCGCTTCGGGATCTCGATGCTGACGTCCTTGAGGTTGTTCTCGCGCGCGCCGTGCACGCGGATCAGGTCGTGGCTGTCGGCAGCATGCGGCGCGGGCGGCTGTGCGTCCGTCCTCGTGGCCTTGCTCATCGTGTCCCCATCTGTGTCTGTCACGGGTGGAACCGTCTTCGTCGGGCGTCTGGCTGCGGTCACGCTAGCCGCCGCCCGTCGGCGCGCGCTTCTCGATTCCTGACCGCTTCCCGACCGGCCCGGTCCGCTCACCCGCCTCCCGGGCCGCCGGCGCCGTGGGAGACTGACGGGATGGGACGGCAGGACCTCGACGACCTGGTGCGGCTGCGCCGGGCCCGCGACCGGATGGACCGTGACTACGCCGAGCCGCTGGACGTTCCGGCACTGGCGCGCGACGCCCTGATGTCGCCGGGCCACTTCTCCCGCAGCTTCCGCGCCGCCTTCGGCGAGACGCCCTACAGCTACCTGATGACCCGCCGCATCGAGCGGGCCAAGGCGCTGCTGCGGCGCGGCGACCTCACGGTGACTGAGGTCTGCATGGCGGTCGGCTGTACGTCGCTGGGATCGTTCAGCTCGCGCTTCACCGAACTCGTCGGCGAGAGCCCGAGCGCCTACCGGGCCCGGGACCACGACGACGGCGCCGCCCTCCCGGCCTGTGTGGCCAAGATCCACACGCGGCCGGTCAGGCGCGGGGAGGCCTCCCTCGCCGGCCCGGCCCGATCCGGCCGCGAGAGGACCCGGCCGTCGCCGGCCACGGCCGAGCCGGAACCTCCTACCGCGCCCGCTCCACCCGGCGCTCGTCCCACACCGGTTCCGGGGTCTCCCTGACCCTGCCGTCGCTGCCGAAGACCAGGAAGCGGTCGAAGGAGCGGGCGAACCAGCGGTCGTGCGTCACCGCGAGGACCGTGCCCTCGAACGCCTCCAGGCCCTCCTGCAGCGCCTCCGCGGACTCCAGGTCGAGGTTGTCCGTCGGCTCGTCGAGCAGCAGGGCCGTGACGCCCCGGAGCTCCAGCAGCAGGATCTGGAAACGGGCCTGCTGGCCGCCGGACAGCCGCTCGAAGGTCTGCTCGGCCTGGCCGGTCAGCTCGTAGCGGCGCAGCCGGGACATGGCGGCGCCCCGGTCCTGGGCGTGCTCCTTCCACAGGATGTCCAGGAGCGTGCGGCCCTCCAGTTCGGGGTGCGCGTGCGTCTGCGCGAAGTGTCCGGGGACGACGCGCGCGCCGAGGCGCCACTCGCCCGTGTGGGCCACGTCGTCGCCGGCCAGCAGGCGCAGGAAGTGCGACTTGCCGGAGCCGTTGGAGCCGAGCACGGCGACGCGCTCGCCGTAGAACACCTCCAGGTCGAAGGGTTTCATCAGACCGGTGAGTTCGAGCCGCTCGCAGGTGACCGCGCGCACTCCGGTGCGGCCGCCCTTCAGGCGCATCCTGATGTCCTGCTCGCGCGGCGGCTCCGGCGGGGGACCCGCCTCCTCGAACTTGCGCAGCCGGGTCTGGGCGGCCCGGTAGCGGGAGGCCATGTCGTCGCTGTTCGAGGCGGCCTGCCGCAGGGTCAGGACGAGCTTCTTGAGCTGGGCGTGCTTCTCCTCCCAGCGCCTGCGCAACTCCTCGAAGCGGGCGAAGCGTTCGCGTCGGGCGTCGTGGTACGTGGCGAATCCGCCGCCGTGCACCCAGGCGTCGGCGCCGGCGGGACCGGGTTCGAGGGAGACGATGCGCCGGGCGGCGCGGGCGAGGAGTTCGCGGTCGTGGGAGACGAACAGCACGGTCTTGCGGGTCTCCTCGAGCCGTTCCTCCAGCCAGCGCTTGCCGGGCACGTCGAGGTAGTTGTCCGGCTCGTCGAGGAGGAGAACCTCGTCGGTGCCGCGCAGCAGGGCCTCCAGGACCAGGCGTTTCTGCTCGCCGCCGGAGAGGGTGCGCACCTGGCGCCACTGCGCCTTCTCGTACGGGACGCCCAGCGCGGCCGTGGTGCACATGTCCCACAGCGTCTCCGCCTCGTAGCCGCGGGCTTCGGCCCAGTCGGCGATGGCCTGCGCGTAGCGGAGCTGGGCGGCCTCGTCGTCGACCGTCATGAGGGCGTGCTCGGCCTCGTCGACGGCGCGCGCCGCCTCGCGGACGCGGGGCACGGCCACGGAGACGAGGAGGTCGCGCACGGTCGTCTCGTCCCGTACGGAGCCGACGAACTGGCGCATGACGCCGAGGCCGCCGCTGACGGTGACGGATCCGCCGTGCGGCTTCAGCTCGCCGGCGAGGAGGCGGAGCAGGGTGGTCTTGCCCGCGCCGTTCGGGCCGACCAGGGCCATGACGGCCCCCTCCCCCACCCGGAAGGACACATCGCCCAGGAGCGCCCTCCCGTCGGGGAGGTGGTACTCCAGGTGCGCGGCTTCCAGGTGACCCATGGCAGCCGATTGTGCGGGCCGTCGGCACGGGCGGCAAACGGTTTTCGGTCCGTCCCTCCGGCTCTCCCCCCCTTCTCCGTGCCCGCACGACCGTTGACCAGTATGTGAAACGCGGGTCTCATCATTCGGCCGTATCGCCTACCGTGACGGTCATCACCACGAGGCCCTACCAGGAGAGAAGGGGTGGTTCACCATGCCCGAGGCTCGAGAGACCGCCGTCTACACGCACGGGCACCACGAGTCGGTGCTGCGGTCGCACAGCTGGCGGACCGCCGCCAACTCGGCGGCGTACCTCCTGGGGGAGCTCGAGCCCCACATGCGGATCCTGGACGTGGGGTGCGGACCCGGCACCATCACCGCCGACCTGGCCGGGCTCGTCCCCGACGGGCACGTCACCGGTCTCGAACGGGAGCCGGGCGTGCTGGAGCGGGCCCGGGCGGTGGCCGACGAACGGGGGCTGGGGAACGTCGACTTCGCGGTGGGTGACGTGCACGCGCTGGACTTCCCGGACGACACGTTCTGCGTGGTCCACGCCCACCAGGTCCTCCAGCACGTCGGCGACCCGGTGCGGGCGCTGCGGGAGATGAAGCGGGTGACGAGACCGGGCGGGATCGTCGCCGTCCGGGACTCGGACTACGCGGCGATGACCTGGTACCCCCTGTCGCCCGGCCTGGACGACTGGCTGGAGCTGTACCGGCGGGTGGCCCGGGCCAACGGGGGCGAGCCGGACGCCGGACGCCGGCTGAAGTCCTGGGCGCTCGCGGCGGGGTTCACGGACGTCACCGCGTCCTCGGCGACCTGGACGTTCTCGACCCCCGAGGAGCGGGCCTGGTGGAGCGGCCTGTGGGCGGACCGCACCGTGGCGTCGGCCTATGCCGGACGGGCCGTCGAGGGGGGCCACGCCACCCGCGAGGACCTGCGGGCGGTGGCCGGGGCCTGGCGGGAGTGGGGCGCGCGGGACGACGGCTGGTTCAGTGTGCTGCACGGAGAAATCATCTGCCGCAAGGAAGCCTGAATCTCATTTCACGGGCAATCAGGAAGGCAGGAGGTTGACATTATGGTTCCCATTCTGCTCGTTCTGCTCCTGGCCCTGATCCTTTTCGGCGCCGGATTCGCGGTGAAGGTGCTCTGGTGGATCGCCCTGGCCGTTCTGGTCCTGTGGCTGCTGGGATTCTTCGTGCGCGGCACCACGGCGGGCGGTGGTCGGGGCCGCTGGTACCGGTGGTGAGGTGACGGAAATTCCCCGGGGCCGGGCCCCGGGGAATTCTCCGGGACTCAGTCCCGGGGGAGCAGCGGTCCGAGCGGCCCGAGGTCCAGGTTGAGGTCCTCGGGCCGCAGTCCGTAGCGCTCACGCAGTTCCGTCATCCGCTCCTCGAGCAGCATCAGCGTGAGCCCGATCCGCTCCTCCTGCTCCTCGCTCAGGTCTCCCTCGTCGAACCGGCGCAGCGCCTGGCGCTCCATGAGCTGGCGCAGCAGTTCGACGACCGTGAGCACCAGCTTGACCAGGTCGCGCTCGACCGTGTCCGGCTCCAGGTCGAGCCGCCGGCGCCGGCCGTCGTGCGGCTCGACGTGCCGCTCGCTGTGCGGCTCGGTGTGCGGCTCGACGTGCCGCTCGGTGTGCGGCCCGTCGTGCGGCTCGGTGTGCCGGTCGTCCCGGGGGGCCGTCAACGCGACTCCTCGAAGGGGGAGGGGACCTGCGCGTTCACCGAGCTGATGAGCGCGTTGAGATCGATGCGGACCAGGTCGACGTCCGCGATGCGCAGCGTGATGTCGCCCGTGATGACGACGCCGCCGGCCAGCAGGCGGTCGAGCAGGTCCACCAAGGCTATCTCCCGGCGTTCGACGACGGTCACGCCCCCTCCCCCGAGGTCGTCGTCTCCTCACCGGCGAACGAATAGGCCGCCCAGGGGCCGGTGAGTTCGACGCGTATTCCGGGAATCCCGTCCTTGGTCCGGTCCACCCTTTCCACGAATTCCTCGGATTCCGAGCGCGGGACGAGATAGGCGGCATTGAGCACATTCCGCCCGGAGGCACCGGAGAGCGTGGGATTCTGCGGCGCGTGCAGACGGGAATCCTCCGCACACGCGGAAAGCGTCTCGTGCAGCTGGGTCGCGAAGGCCTCGGCCTTCTGCCACAGCTCTTCGTGCGATTTCGTCCGGGTGCTCCGCTGCCGCAGGTAGTCCCGGCCGGACGCCGGCTTCCGCTCCGGCTCGGCGCGGGCCTCCGGCACCGGCTCGAGGAAGACCTTGACGCCCCACTCCACTCGCCCCGCCAACCGGTCCAGGGTCCGCAGGAAGCTCTCCTCGCGCTCCTCCATCATCATCCGCAGGCCGCTGTCGTCCCGGAACACGGTGCCGAGCCGCAGCGGCAGCGGGGTGGTGACGGTGGTCAGCGCGTCGATCACGCCCTGGTGGGCACGGGCGACCGCGGTCAGCCAGTCGAGGTCCTCCAGATGCGCACGGAGCGGTTCCTCGGCGAAGTCCGCCTCCGGCACGTGGCTGACCACGGCCACCAGGCCGTGGTGGGTCAGCAGCCGGGGCGGATCGCCCCCCACGCCCGTCAACTGCGCCTGGAGCGGCGTGTCGAAGGGACGGCAGACGGCGTAGACGTACCGCAGTCCGGTCACGGTTTCTCCTCCTGTGCGCGGCGGGGCTCCAGTTCCTCCAGCCGGGCCAGCCGCTCACGCAACTCGGCGTTCTCCCTGGCCAGTTCGTCCCGCCGGGCACGTGAGGACAGCGCGGGGTCGGACTCCCACCAGTCGATCCCCATCTCCTTCGCCTTGTCGACGGAGGCCACCACGAGCCGCAGCTTGATGGTGAGCAGTTCGATGTCGAGCAGGTTGATGCGGATGTCGCCCGCGATGACAATGCCCTTGTCGAGCACCCGTTCCAGGATGTCGGCGAGGTTGGCGCCGCTGCCCTGGCCATAGGGTTCGGGCAGCCGGCTGGGCGTTGTCATCGGCGGGTCCCGCTCTCGGAGTACTCGTCCTCGTCCTCATACTCCGCCTCGGGCTCTTCCTCGGCCTCGGGCTCTTCTTCCTCTTCCTCTTCCTCGTACTCGTCCTCGGGCTCTTCCTCGGCCGCGGGTTCCTCCTCGTCCTCGTACTCCTCCTCGTCCTCGTCGTAGGAGTCCTCGGCCGGCTCTTCGCCGGTGTCCTCCTCCTCGGCCTCGTCCTCGTCGTACTCGGCTTCGGGCTCCGCCTCCTCGCCCTCCTCCGCTTCGGGTTCCGTTTCCTCCTCGCCCTCGGGCTCCGTGCCCTCGCCCTCCTCGGCGATGGCGTCCTCGTGGCTGCGGACGACCTCGCCGTCGCGGATCTCACCGCGCCAGCTGTCCTCGACCTCGCCCTTGAGGGTGATGAAGCGGGCGAAGTTCTTCAGGTCGAGCCGGGCCCGGCGGCCCTGGGCGCGCCAGATGTTTCCGGTCCTCTCGAAGAAGCCCGTGGGGTAGTACTCGATGATCAGCAGGACCCGGGTGAGGTTGTCGGCGAGGCGGTGGAAGGAGACGACGCCCTTCGTCGTGCCCTTGGCGCCCTCGGAGGACCAGGCGATGCGGTCGTCGGGGACCTGCTCGGTGGTCTTCGCCTTCCAGCTGCGGTTGGACCAGAAGACCTTCACCTGCCAGTCCGAGGTGGTGTCGTCGGACTTGTTGGCGCTCTTCACGCCCTTGGCGAAGGTGCTGAAGTCCTGGTACTGGGTCCACTGGTCGTAGGCCATGCGCAGCGGGACCCCGACATCGATGCTCTCGATGATGACGGTGGGCTTCTTGCCCGCGGAGCGCTTGCGCTTGCTCTTGCCGCCACCGCCGCCCAAGCCCTTCAGGGCGCCCATCACGTTGTCCTTGGCGCGGGAGGTCCCCAGCTCGACGGCGGTGCGCAGGGGGCCCTTGCCCTCGGCGATCTTGCGGCCGCCGTCCAGGGCGAGCTTGGCGAAACCCGGGCTGTTGCCCTCGGCGATGTCGTTGAGCTTGTTCGTGGTCTCGCCGAGCTTGCGGCCGACGCCGGTCAGCAGGCGGGTGGCCTGGGCCGCGAGGTAGTCCTGCAGCTCGGCCTTGAGCCGGTCGGCGGCCTCGCTGTGGGCCACGTCGGCGAGCGGATTCCCCTTGCCACGCGCGCTGTCACGCGCGGCGGAGGTGGCCGATCGGATTGTCTCGGTCATCCCTCACCGCCTCCCTTCTGCGTGCGGGAGCGGGTGCCCCGGGACACGGCGGTCTTCTTGGCGGCCGTCTTCTTGGCGGCGGCCTTCTTCGCCGGAGGAGCCTTCTTCGCCTGGGCGGCCTTCTTCCCGGGCGCCTTCTTGGCCGGCGCCTTCTTGGCGGCCTCCTTCGGCGGGGCCTTCTCCTCCGCCGGCTCCTCGTCGTCCGGCTCCTCCCGCGGGGCGCGGTCCTCTTCCTCGATGTCCTCGGTGTCCTCGGTGTCCTCGGGGCTCTCGGAGTCCTTGGCGCCCTTCTGCCCGCCCACGCCCGTCAGCCGCCCCCGCACATCGGCGGTACGGCCGTGCAAGCGGTCGGCGAGGGAGCCGAGCTGCCGCTCGACCAGGGCGCCGGAGGCCGCCTTGCCGACGCCGCGCAGATCACCGCGCAGCTGGTCTCCGATCTCCTTGAACTGCGGGTTGTCCCGCAGTTGCTGGGACACCAGGTCCGCGACCATCCGCGGGCTGAGGTTCAGCTTCTTGCCGGCCACCAGGCTGCCGACGGCGAGCGCCGCCTTCAGCTTCTTCGTCCGTCCGAGGAGGTATCCGGCCCCGATCGCGAGGCCCAGTCCCGTTCGATTCACTGTCGCGTCCCATCCCCTGTACCCGCGCCCGTGCGCGTTGCGGTCTCCAACCGGTCGAGGAGTGCGTCCTCCTGCCGGTCGAACTCCTCCTCCGTGATCTCTCCTGCCTCCAGCTGCTCCTCCAGCCGGGCCAGTTCGGCACGGATGGTGGCGGGGTCGTAGTAGATGCGCTCCGCCTCCTGGATCGCCTGTCGGATGGCCCAGGCGCTGCCGCGCACCGGGGCGAACGGCAGCAGCAGCACCTCCGAGATCAGGCCCATGACGTCACCCCACTTCGGTGTCCGCCCCACCTGTCGCGGCGCCCGCCGGCTCGGCCGGGCCGGGCTCGACGAAGCTGTACGGCGGCAGCGGACCGTTCAGGCGCACCTCCAGATGGGGCATGTCCTTGCGGACCTGCTCCACGGCCGCCAGGAAGTCCTCCGCCGTCTCCCGCTTGACCAGGTAGGACACATTGGCGAGCCAGCCCGTGGACTCGGGGCCCACGCTCACGGCGTCGGCGGCCGGTGCCAGCGCGCGCTCCAGCACGGCGCCGTCCTCGGCCTCCCGATCCTTGACCGCGGCGGCGACCATCTCGCCGAGCCGGATCTTGTCGTCGTAACTGCCGCCACCCGCTTGCCGGTTGGCCTCTGCGAGGGCACGGATCTCCGGGTTGCCGGCCATCACGTGGTGCAGGACGGCCTCCTCTACGTGGTTGGCCTTGACGTTGTACTCGACCCGGCCGTCCAGCGCCCGCAGCCGCTCCCCGTAGTGCTCGGCCCGCTCGGCGAGGACGCCGGTGACGGCGTCGTCGTCCGGGGCGACGCTGCCGAAGCGCATGGGCAGGACGCAGCCGGCCGCGCCGATCTCGCTGAGCACGTTCTGGTGGGCGAGCAGTTCCCTGCGCTTGGGACGCAGGCCCTCGGGGGCGTCGCTGACGACGGCCGCCAGCTCGCCCTCCCGCAGAATGCGCACCGGGCGCGGCGGGTCGCCGACGCCTCCCATGCCCTCGGGGAGCGACGGGTGCGAAGCCGCCGTGATGCCGTAGACGTACGTGCTCACTCCTGCTCCTCCTTACGACGGGCGGACGTGCTCTTGCGGGCCCGCGGACGGGATTCGGTCTCGCTCTCGGAGCCGCCCTCACGTGCCTGCTTGAACGCGTCGGAGATGGTCTCGGCGGCCCCCGAGAGCGCCCCCTTGGACTTGCCCCGGGCACCGGACTCGGTGACCTCGCCGACGATCTCGGGCAGGCCCGGGCTCTTGCGGGGCCCGGCCTCGAGGTCGAGGCGGTTGCACGCCTCGGCGAAGCGGAGGTACGTGTCGACGCTGGCGACGACGACACGGACGTCGATCTTGAGGATCTCGATGCCGACCAGGGAGACGCGCACGAATGCGTCGATGACGAGCCCCCTGTCCAGAACGAGCTCGAGCACGTCATAGAGGCCGCTGCTGCCGCCCCCGCCGCCGGTCTGCTGTGCCGGTACAACTGTCATGCCGGCTGCTCCTCCTTGTCTGTGGGTGTGGGTGTGGGTCCGACCGGGCGGCCTAGTGGCCGCCGGACCTGCGCGCGTCGGACCGTCCTCGCTCGTAGCGACGGACCCGCCGGTAACCGGTGAGCTGACCGTCGGGGTCCAGCTCCACCTGGTAGCTCGCCATCAGGCTCATCGTGTCGGGCACACGCTCGAGTTCGAGCACTTCGACCTCCAGCGCCCAGCCCTCCTCCGTCTGCTCGAAGGACGACACGGACTCGGCTTCCATACCGGTGAGCTCCGCGAGCTGTCCGCGCGCCTGACGCAGTACCTCCATCGGGCTCGGCCGTTTGGCCTTTCCGGTGCTTTTCTCGGTCGTACGGGACTCGGAAGAGTCCTGAGATTCCTGTGGTTCCTGTGGTTCCTGTGACTCTTCGGTGCTCTTCGTGTTCGACATGACCACCTCCCCCTCCGTGTGGCCGCATGTCTGTTCGCCAAACCTCCACGGACTCACCCGATTGCCGTGCTCCTGCTGCGTTTCCGGTCGGTCGGCGGTACCGCTACCGCTCCCGGTCGCTCAGCCGCGCAGCGCCCGCAGCCGGCGGCGCGCGGGCCCCAGGGCACGGCCCCGGCGGGGCAGCCCGGCCCACGGGTCGGTGCGGGCCTGTTCCACGGCGTCCGCGACGGTCCAGCGGCGGGCGTGCAGATCCGGGTCGTCCAGCCGGTCCCAGGAGAAGGGAGTGGCGACGGGGGCGCCGGGCAGGGCGCGGACGGTGTAGGGGGCGACGGCGGTCTGCGCGTAGGCGTTGCGCTGGATGTCGAGGTACAGCCGGTCGCCGCGGTCCTTCTTGCGGGCGGCGGTGGTGAGCCGGTCGGGGTGCTCGGCGGCGAGCGTGTCGGCGACCTCGCGGGCGAAGGCGCGCACGTCGTCGAAGCCGTGGTCGGCGTTCAGCGGCACGACCACGTGCAGGCCGCGGGAGCCGGTGGTCATCGGCGCCGAGGGCAGCTCCAGCTCGTCGAGCAGCTCCCTCAGCAGCCGCGCCGCCTCCCGCACCGTCGCGAAGTCGTCGCCCGCGGGGTCGAGGTCGAACACCAGCCGGTCGGGCCGGTCGACGCCGTCCGCACCGTCGGCCCCGTCGGCACGGGACAGCCAGCGGTGCAGGGTGATGCTCGCCTGGTCGACCAGGTAGAGGAGGGTGGCGGTGTCGTCGCACACCGTGTGCCGGACGGTGCCGCCCTCCTTGGCGACCTCGACGCGGGTGATCCACTCCGGGTAGCCGTCCGGGGTGTTCTTCTGCATGAACCGGGGGCCGCCGATGCCGTCCGGGCGCCGGTCCAGCATCAGCGGGCGGCCCCGCAGGTGCGGCAGCATGAACGGGGCGACGGCCCGGTGGTAGTCGACGAGGTCGCCCTTGGTGTACTCCTTGGCGTCCCCGCCGCCGGGGAAGAACACCTTGTCCGGCCGGTGTATCCCCACCGTGCGGCGGCCGGCCCGGACCGTCCGCACGCCGTCGCCGTCGGTCACGGCACGATCGCCTCCTCCACCAGCAGCCGGCCGGCCGCAGCGATCGACTCGGCGTCGATGCCGGCGGCGTGCAATTGCTCGGCGGGGGAGGCCGAACCCGGCATGACGCGCACGGCGAGCCGCACCAGGCGCGGCACGGGGCGCCCGTCGGCGAAGGCCTCGAGGACCGCGTCGCCGAGGCCGCCCTCGGGGTGGTGGTCCTCCACGGTCACCAGGCAGCCGGTCTCCTCGGCCGCCGTGCGCAGGGTGTCCCGGTCGACGGGCTTGACCGAGTACAGGTCGATCACCCGTACCGCGATGCCCTCCCCCGCCAGGGCGTCCGCGGCGGCGAGCGCCTCGGGCACGGTGACGCCCGCCGCGACGAGAGTGAGCCGGTCGCGGTCGGAGGAGCGCAGTACCTTGCTGCCGCCGACGGGGAACTCCTCGTCGGGCCCGTAGATCACCGCGCTCCCACCGCGCGAGGTGCGCAGGTAGCGGATGCCGTCGAGGTCGGCCATCCGGGCGACCAGCCGCGCCGTCTGGTTGGCGTCGCACGGGTACAGCACGGTCGAGCCGTGCACCGCCCGCATCATCGCCAGGTCCTCGAGGCCCATCTGGCTGGGCCCGTCCTGGCCGATCGCGACACCCGCGTGCGAGCCGACGAGGTTCAGGCCGGAGCCGCTGATCGACGCCATGCGGACGAAGTCGTGGGCGCGGGTCAGGAAGGCGGCGAAGGTGGAGGCGTACGGCGTCCAGCCGCGCGCCGCCATGCCGACCGCCGCGGCGACCATCTGCTGCTCGGCGATGTAGCACTCGAAGTAGCGCTCCGGGTGCTCCTTGGCGAAGAACTCCGCACGCGTGGAGTCGCCGACCTCTCCGTCGAGGGCCACGACGTCACCGCGCGCGGTGCCGAGGGCGGCCAGTGCCTCGCCGAAGGCGTTCCGGGTGGCCACCTCCTCGCCCTTGTCCCAGCGGGGCAGCTCGAGGCCGGTGGTGCTCCCGGCGGACGGCGCCCCCGCTCCGGAGGCGCCGGAGCCGGACGGTGCCTGCACCCTGATCCGCAGGTCCCGCGGACCGCCGAGTTCGGCGATCGCGTCCTCGGCCTCCGGCAGCGGCTTGCCGTGCAGGCCCTCGCGGTCCTGGACGGCCTCGACGCCCTTGCCCTTGAGGGTGCGGGCGAGGATCACAGTGGGCTGGCCCCCGGTGGAGACGGCCTCACCGTAGGCGCGGTCGACGGCGTCCACGTCGTGGCCGTCCACCTCGACGGTGTGCCAGCCGAAGGCCTGGAAGCGGCGGGCGTAGGCGTCGAGGTCGTGGCCGTGCCGGGTGGGGCCGCGCTGGCCGAGCCGGTTGACGTCCACGATCACCGTGAGGTTGTCCAGGTGCTCGTACGCGGCCTGCTCGGCCGCCTCCCAGACCGAGCCCTCGGCCAGCTCGCTGTCGCCGCACAGCACCCACACCCGGTGGTCGGCGCTCTCCAGCCGCTTCCCGGCCAGCGCGATGCCGACGCCGACCGGGAGGCCCTGGCCGAGCGAGCCGGTGGCCGTCTCGACCCAGGGCAGCCGCCGGGGCGTGGGGTGCCCTTCGAGGCGGCTGCCGCGCTTGCGGAAGGTGAGCAGTTCCTCGTCGTCGATGGCGCCGACCGCCTTGTACAGCGCGTACATCAGGGGCGAGGCGTGGCCCTTGGAGAGGATGAAGCGGTCGTTGCCCGGATGGTCGGGGCGGTCGAAGTCGTAGCGGAAGTGGCGGGCGAACAGGACGGCCATCAGGTCCGCCGCCGACATCGAGGACGTGGGGTGCCCGGAGCCCGCGGCGGCCGCGGCACGGACACTGTCCACGCGCAACTGCTGTCCGAGCTCGACGAGTTCACCGGTGTTCATGAGTCTCCTTCGACAGGGTCTGCGGGGTCTGCGGGAAGGTCGGCGCGCTTGACGGGGCCCGGGGCGGCGCCGGAGCCCGGGGGCGGCTGGTCGGCGGGCGGCGCGGGCACGGGCCGGCTCTCCGTCGGCCCACCGCCGGGCCGGCTCTCCGCGGGCTCGGTCCCGGGCCGGCTCTCCGCCGGGCCGGCCGGCACCCGCGCCAGTTCGGGGGACGCCGTGTCCAAAGGCACCGACCACGACCGTACGAGCCCCAACTGCACGGCCTGGCGCGGCAGTACGGCGTCCAGGAGCCAATCGGCGGCGACGCGCACCCGGTTGCCCGGCATCGCCGCGAGGTGGTAGCCGCGGGTGACCGCTCCCGCGACCGGCCCGGACAGGGGCACGCCGAGCGGGTTGGCGGCGGCCTTGACGCCGCCCAGGTCCACCACGAACCCCAGGTCCTTGTGGCGGTAGGCGCGCCACTCGCCGTCACCGAACGACGCGGCGACGTTGTGCGCGCAGACCTTGCCCTGCCGCCAGGCGTGCTGCGCGGTCATCGGGGTGTACTTCCCGTGCCTGTCCGGATCGGGCACCGCGGCCGCGTCGCCGCAGGCGAACACCTCCGGCCGGCCCGGCACCCGCAGGTGCGGGTCGACGAGCAGCCGGCCGCGTTCCATGGGCAGCCCGAGCGACTCGACGAGCGGGTCGGGCCGCACACCGACGCACCACACCACCGTGCGGGTGTCGACGAACTCGCCGTCGGTCAGCAGCACGCCCTCGTGCGTGGCCTCCTTCACGGAGGTGCCCATGCGGACGTCCACGCCCCGCTCGCGCAGCACCTTGTCGGCGGTGCGCGAGAGCCGCTCGTCCAGTTCGGGCAGGACCCGGTCGGCGATGTCCAGCAGCAGCCAGCGCGGCCGCATACCGGTGCGCATGGGGTGCCGGCCCACCTGCGCGTCGGTGAACAGTTGCCCGTGCGCGGCGACTTCGGTGCCGGTGTAGCCGGCGCCGACCACCACGAAGGTGCACCGGGCGGCACAGCTCCTGGGGTCGTCGGTGGCGGTCGCGAGCTCCACCTGCCGGGTCACGTGGTCGCGCAGGTACAGCGCCTCGGGCAGGCCCCGGAAGCCGTGCGCGTGCTCGGCGACGCCGGGGATGGGCAGCAGTTTGTTGACACTGCCGACCGCGAGCACCAGCCGGTCGTAGGCGAGGGTGCCGCCGTCTCCCTCGGGGCCGGTGTAGTGCACGGTCCGCCCGTCGAGGTCGATGCGGTCGGCCTCCCCCAGCACCAGTCGCACCTGCGGCAGGGTGTCGGGCAGGGAGACCGCGGCCCGGCGCGGCTCCAGGATGCCGGCGGCCACCTGGGGCAGCAGGGGAAGGTAAGAGAAGTAGTCGGTCGGATTCAGCAGGACGATCTCGGCGCGGCCCCGGGCCAGCCGGGACAGGGTCCGGGCCGTGCGGTACCCGGCGAAGCCGGCACCGACGATCACGATGCGGGGTCGACTCACGGTTCGCCTCCGGCGCTGTCGCGTACCTCGGGAGCCTTCCGCGTCCCCCCGGCCGGGGCCGCCAAACGTCCGCCGGTTGCCGCCCGGGCCCTGCGGGTACCCGGCCCCGGACCCGGACCGCCCCACGTCACGGAGGCACCCCCCATGCCCGAGTACGGCTATTTCCTCTCGTGCGAGCAGTACGGCCCCGACGAGCTGATCGAGCAGGCACGGATGGCCGAGCAGGCCGGATTCCGGGGTCTGTGGATCTCGGACCACTACCATCCGTGGAGCGACGCGCAGGGGCAGAGCCCCTTCGTGTGGTCGGTGATCGGCGCGCTGTCCGAGGCGGTGTCCCTGCCAGTGGAGACGGCGGTGACCTGCCCGACCGTGCGCGTGCACCCGGCGGTGGTCGCCCAGGCGGCGGCCACGAGCGCGGTGATGACGCAGGGCCGGTTCCGGCTCGGTGTGGGCACGGGCGAGGCGCTGAACGAGCACATCCTCGGGGACGCCTGGCCGCCCGCGCACATACGGCTGGAGATGCTGGAGGAGGCCATCCAGGTGATGCGCCGGCTGTTCACCGGCGAGGAGGTCAACCACCACGGCACGTACTACACGGTGGAGAACGCCCGGCTGTACACGGTGCCGGACGAGCCCGTCCCGATCGACATCTCCGGCTTCGGCCCGGCGGCGACCAAGCTCGCGGCCCGGGTCGGCGACGGCTACATCACGATGATGCCGGACGCCTCGATGGTGGAGCAGTACCGCAAGGGCGGAGGCGGCGGGAAGCCGGTCGGCGGCGGCACCAAGGTCTGCTACGGCACCGACCGGGAGGAGTGCGTGCGCACCGTGCACCGCCTCTGGGCGAACGAGCTGCTGCCCGGCGAGCTGGGCCAGGTGCTGCCCTCGCCGGCCCACTTCGAGCAGGTGCAGTCCCTGGTCACCGAGGACATGGTGAGCGCGAACCGGGTGTGCGGCGACACCGTGGACGAGCACGTCGCCGAGCTCCAGCGGTTCGCCGACGCCGGCTTCGACCGGATCTACGTCAACCAGATCGGCCCCGACCTGCGCGGCTTCTTCGACTTCTACCGCACGAAGGTGCTGCCGCAGCTCCAGCAGGCCGAGTGACCCCAATGACCCGAGCGGGCCGAGCGGAACGAGCGGCCGAGGGGACAGGCACCCCGGCCGCCGCGCCCGGCGAAGGACCGGGCCGCCGCCGGCCCGGTCCCGCGAGGGTCCTACCGTGCTTCGGGCCCGTTGCCCTCGTTCGGCCGCCGCAGCGGTACGGCTCCCGTGGCGGGCGGGACGGACGGCATCGGCGGAACGGGCACCGTCCTCCCACCGGACACTGCCGTACCACCGGGGGCCGCGCCACCACCGGATGCCGCGGTGCCGCCGGAGGGCACGTGCCGCTGCCCGGGAACGGCGGCCCGGGCCGGGGTGGGCCGGGCGGCGTTCCGCAGGGCGAGGGCGAGGGCGCCCAGGACGACGGCCGTGATCAGCGCGGCGGCCCAGTCCGGCAGGACCAGGGCGAGCGCGAGCCCCGCGGCCAGCGCGACGGCCGCGCCCGCGTACAGGGCCACGGCGCCGGACGCGGCGTACAGGGCGGCCTTGCGCCGCTGCTTGCGCGTCTGTTCGCGCAGTTCGTCGCGTACGGTCTCGCGCGCCACCTGAGCCAGCTCGTCGACCAGGTGCTTGTCCAGATGCTCCAAGTGCTCCAAGCGCTGCATGGCCGTCGGGTACCCGGGGGCCCGGGGCGCGTAACGTCCCCGGGGGCGGGGTGTGGAGATCGTCCGGGAGCGGTCCCCGGGCCCGGCCCGGCCCAACTAGGCTCGTTCCCATGGAGATTCTGGGTGCCACACTGCGCGTCTGCGTCGACGACATCGAGACCGCCATCCCCTTCTACGAGCGGTTGGCGGGCGGCCGGGCCCTCCGGTTCGAGCGGGGCGGTGTCCAGGTCGCCGCGGTGGGCTGCTTCCTGCTGATGAGCGGCCCCGCGGCCGAGTTGGAGGTGCTGCGCAAGGTCGCGGCGACGATCGCGGTGAAGGACGTGGAGGAGGCCCACCGGGTACTGGCCGAGCTGGGCGCCGACATCATCGCGGGCCCGGTCCCCACCCCGGCGGGCCGCAACCTGATCGTGCGTCATCCGGACGGGGCGGTCTACGAGTACGTGGACCGCCACCCCTCCTAGCCGGTCCGGTCACGGCCCGGACCCGTCATGGCGTGGGTCCGTCACGGTCCGGACCCGTCACGGCGTGGGCCGCATGCGGAAGTCGTGGCGCTCCGGCAGCGGTTCGTCGGTGAGCGCGCTCCACAACCGTCCGATGACCTCGTCCCCCTCCCTCAGATCGGCGGCCTCGAAGCCCGCGTCGAACACGGCACGGGCCTCCTCGCGCCGCCCCTCGGCCAGCAGCAGCCCCGCCTCGATCAGCCGGAACCGCCCGCGCTCCCGGGTCCCGGGATCCAGCCGCTGCCACACCGACCGCGCGTCCCCCGTGCGCCCCACCGCGAGCAGCGCCTCGACCGCCTCCCGCCCGAGCGCGGCGGTGACGGCGGTCCACGAGCCGTCGTCGTCCCCGGCCTCACGGCGCACCCGCCACAGGTCGTCGAAGGCCTGCGCGTAGCGCTCCGCGGCCCGCTCGGGGTGACGGTCCTCCTGGTCGGCGACCGCGAGGCAGCGCAGCGCCGGCCACCGCACCGGGGCGTGCCGCAGCCCCCGCTCCCAGCTGCGCACCGCCTGCGCGCGGTCGCCGGCGTGCCACTGGGCGACGCCGAGGTGGTACTCGGTGAGCGGGGTGGCGGGTGCCGTCTCCAACTGGTCCCGCCAGTGCCGGGCGACCAGCGTCCCGCCCGGCGGCCGGCTGTCCGGCGGCTCGGGCAGGGACCCGGCGCGCAGCAGGTGCAGCCAGGGCTCCTGCTCCTCGCCCAGGGTGCTCTCGTCGAAGGGCGTGCCGGGCAGCTTCCAGCCGGCCCGCAGCACTTCCAGCGCGCCCCAGCCGGAACCGGTGGCGAGCCTCTCGCCGGGTTCGGTGTCGGCGTACGGCTGCCAGGCGGTGCGGGCGGCGTCGACGTCGGCGCGGGGCAGGACCGCCTCGAGCCGGTCCTCCGCCGCGCGCAGGACGCCGGTCCACTCCCCGTCCGGCCGTGCGTCGAAGGGGCCGTACGCCTCCATCCAGGACACCTCGCTCCCGGCTTCGAGCCGGACGTGTTCCAGCTGGGTGCGGGCGAGTCCGGCCTGGATCTCGCAGTAGCCGCCGGTGCCGGGCTCGGTGAGCCACTCCTGCCAGCGCCGTCCGCCGGGTCCCCTCCCCCACACGAACAGCTTCCGGCCGCCGAGTTCGTCGGTCGAGGTCTGCACGAGGCCGCGGCCGTCGGCGTCCAGGGCGGCGATCCAGCGCCTGCGCCGCTCGGGCACCTCGTAGAAGTAGTCGGCGGCGTAGGTGCTGTTGCGCGGGTAGGTGCGGTCGGTGCCGTCGTGCACCGGGACGGGGACCCGGCGCAGCCGGCGCTCGTAGCCGAACTGCCAGGCCTCCTCCGCGGGGGCGAGGACGCGGCAGTCCTCGGGGACGGCGATGTTGGACCACCAGTAGGTCGGCACCGGTTTCTCGTGCGGGTTGCGGATGCGGACGCCGACGTACAGGAAGTCCGAGTCCTCCGGGAGCCAGAGGTCGACCTGGAAGGGCAGGTCGCGCAGGCGCTCCCATTCCCACAGGCGCAGCATCTCCCCGCCGTCGGGAGCGGGGACGCGGGCGGCGTGCACGGGTGAGCAGGACAGGGCGGTGTGGCCGGTGGCACCGATGTTCCACTCGATGCCGCCGGAGAACCAGGCACCGTTGAGGGCGAAGTTGGCGGGCTGGAACACCGGGTTGCGGTAGAGGAGTTCGCGGCCGGTGGGCCGGTGGACGAGGGAGCCGATCCGGCCCCCGAGGCCGGGCAGCACGGTGACGCGCAGCCGGTCGTTCTCGATCACGAGGGTGTCGACCGGGCGCGGCTCGCGCCGGCGGTCGTAGCCGTCGCGGACGCGGACGGGCAGCAGGCTGTGCAGGGGTGCGTAGCCGATCTGCCGGGCCATGTCGCGCGGCAGGTCCTCCTTGTCGCGGTCCTCGACGCGGTGCGTCTCGTCGAGGGGCCGCAGCGGGGGCAGCGGGTTGTCGGGGCCCAGGTGCGCGGCGGGCAGCGTCAGTACCTCACGTCGGATCGTCGTCACGATCTCCATGGAAGCCGCCGCGGGCCCGCCTGCACAGGGGCGTCACGGGTCAGGATTGCGCAAAGGCGGACACCAGGGTGTCGGCGAGGAGCGCGCCGGCCGTCGCGTCCGGGTCGAGGTCGGGGTCGTAGATGGTGACGGTGATGCCGACGCACTGCGGTGCGGCGAGCAACGGGCGCAGTAGGGCGAGGAGTTCGTCCGGTTCGAGGCCGCCCGGGTCGGGGCTGTCGACGGCGGGCATGACGGAGGGGTCGAGGACGTCGGCGTCCAGGTGCACCCAGAACCCGTCGAGTCCGGGCGCGGCGTAGGACTGGGCGGTGGCGCGGGCGAGGGCGTCGGCACCCCATTCCCGCAGGTCGCCGACGGTGACGACGGGGATCTTCAGGGCGGCGAGTTCGGCGCGTTCGTCCTCGAAGTAGTCGCGGATGCCGAAGAACCGCACGTCCTCGTCGCGCAGATAGGGCCGCAGCCCCTCCAGGTCGGTGAGGTCCTCCTGTCCGCGCCCGGTGGCCAGTGCGACCTCCTCGCCGCCGGCGGCGCCGACGCGGTCGGAGTTGCCGGGGTGCCGGAAGTCCGGGGAGGCGTCCACGGCGACCAGCCCGTACCGGCCGAGGCGGCGCAGCGCGAGGGAGGCGCCGAGCTGGACGGAGCAGTCACCGCCGAGGACGACGAGCAGATCGCCGGCGCGGACGTGGTGTTCGACCCGGTCGGCGAGCTTGCGGGTGTAGGCGGCGAGGGCGGCCGCGTTGAAGACGCCGTCGCCCTCCCGCCAGTCGCCCCGGTCGTAGCGCGGCGGCACCACCACCCCGCCCTCCACGGCCTTCAGCCGCTGCACGATCCGCTGCTCACGCAGTGCGCCGGCGAGCTTGTGGCAGCCGGGCACGGTACCGGGGGCGGGTGGACGCAGACCCAGGTTGGAGGGGGCGTCCACCACGACGATGTTCCTCATGTGATCATCCTCGCCGACGGCGGTGACGCCTTCAACGACTTCGGCCACCTCGCGCGGTCCGGCGGACGGCGGCCCGGTCGTGCGCCGTCAGCCGGAGGCCGTCATCTCGCTGGTGATCGCCCAGCGTTCGTGGTCGCGCCAGGCGCCGTCGACGAAGAGCATCTTCGGCGAAAAGCCCTCGAGGCGGAAGCCGCAGGCGCGGGCCAGGGCGATGGACGCGGCGTTGCCGGGCTGCACGTTGATCTCCAGCCGGTGCAGCCCCATCGGGCCGAAGGCGTACCGCACGACGAGGTCCAGCGCCTCGCGCATCAGCCCGCGCCCCGCCGCGTGCGCGAAGGCCCCGTAGCCCAGCGCGCCGCACCGGAAGCCGCCCCCGACGATGTTGTTGATGTTGATGAACCCGGCGAGGGCGCCGTCCGCCTCCTTCTCGCAGACCAGGAAGCCCGCCTTCGTGGGGTCCTCGATCAGCCGCCCCGCGTACGCGGAGTACGCCGAGAGGTCGTCCGGCGGGAACAGCCAGGGGTGGTGCAGGTCCTTGCTCTCCCGGACGCGGGCGGTGAACTCGGTGCCGTCCGCGCGGGTGAAGCGGCGGATGCCCACGCGGGGGCCCTCCGCGAGGTACGGGGACGAGGTGTGCGGCATCCCGCCACCCTACGGGAGGCCGCCGACACCGCCGTGCGAGGACATCACGGGCCCCGGGCCACCGGACTTCCGGGGTCCCCCGGGCCCTCCCGGCGGGCGACCGGCCCGGTCCGTGCGGGGACCGGGCCGGGCGGGTGCTCAGTCGCCGAGCGCCGGTTCGTCCAGCGTGAGCGTCCCCGCGTCGGCGTCGAGTTCGGCCGCGACGCCGAACGGCACGGTGAGCGCGTCGTCGCAGTGCCCGAACCCGAACTGTTCGGCCACCGGTACGCCGAGGCCGCCGAGCCGGTCGGCGAGCAGCGCCCGCACCCGGTCGTACGGCTCGCACTGCGCCCAGGACCCGAGCAGCAGCCCCGAGACCCCGTCCAGCCAGCCGGCCCGCAGCAGCTGGGTGAGGCAGCGGTCCAGCCGGTACGTCTCCTCCCCCACGTCCTCCAGGCACAGCAGCCCGCCGCGCGCGCCGGGTCGGGCGTGCGGGGTGCCGAGGTCGGCGGCGAGCAGCGAGAGGCAGCCCCCGAGCGTGACCCCGCGCGCCCGCCCGGGGACGAGCGCGGTGCCGTCGGAGTGGATGGTGCGGACGGTCTCGGGGGCGAAGAGGGTGGCCCTGAGGTGGTCCTGCGCCCGCGCGTTCTTGGTGAAGTCGACGCCCGCGGCCATCGGGCCGTGCAGCGTGACCAGGCCGAGCCGGACCGCGAACGCCTCGTGCAGCGCGGTGATGTCGCTGAAGCCGACGAACACCTTCGGCCCGGCCGCCCGCATCGCGGTCCAGTCGAGCAGGTCGACCATGCGCTGCACGCCGTAGCCGCCGCGGGCGCAGATCACCGCGTCGACGGCCGGGTCGCACCAGGCGGACTGCAGGTCGGCGGCCCGGTCGGCGTCGGCGCCCGCCAGGTAGCCGAACGCGCCGTGCCGGTCCAGGACATGGGGTGCCACCACGGGGTCGAGGCCCCAGTCGCGCAGCACCTCGAGCCCGGCCCGGAGCCGTTCCTCGGGCACCGGGCCGCTGGGCGCGACGACGGCCACCCGGGCGCCGGGGGCCAGTCGGGCCGGCCGTCGCAGCGGTTCCACCCGGCTCATCCGGCGAGCTCCAGGACCGGGACGTCCGGCACCTTCAGTCCGAACACCTGGGCGTACAGGGAGAGTTCCGCCTCGAGTGCGCGGATCATGGTCTCCGCGCGGCGGAACCCGTGCCCCTCCCCCTCGAAGGCGAGGTAGGCGTGCGGTACTCCCCGGCCGGCCAGCCGGGCCAGGAACCGCTCGCACTGCACGGGCGGGCAGATCACGTCGTCCAGGCCCTGGAGCAGGACGAACGGCGCGGTGAGCCGGTCGGCGCGGGCGACGGGCGAGCGTTCCTCGTACCGTTCGGGGACCTCGGCGCGCGGGCCGATCAGGCCCTCCAGGTACTGGGACTCGAAGTCGTGGGTCTCCCCGGTGCCCCAGCCGGTGAGGTCGAGCACCGGGTAGATGATGGTGCCGCAGGCGTAGACGTCGGTCGTGGTGAGGGAGGCGGCCGTGGTCCAGCCGCCGGCGCTGCCGCCCCGGACGGCGAGCCGTTCGCGGTCGGCGGTGCCCTCGTCGGCGAGGGCCAGCGCGACAGCGGCGCAGTCCTCGACGTCGACCACGCCCCACTGCCCGCGCAGCCGGTTGCGGTACGCGCGCCCGTATCCGGTCGAGCCGCCGTAGTTGACCTCGGCGACGCCGATGCCGCGCGAGGTGAAGTAGGCGATCTCCAGGTCGAGCACCAGCGGCGAACGGCCGGTGGGGCCGCCGTGCGCCCAGATCACGTACGGGGGCTTCTCGTCCGCGGGGCCGGCGCACCCGGGGTGGTGCGGCGGGTGGACGTGGGCGTGGATCTCACGGCCGTCCGGCCCGGTGAACGTGCGGCTGTACGGCTCGGGGTAGTACGCGGGGTCCACGGCGTCCTGGTGCGCGGAGCCGATCACCCGGGCCCTGCCCGTCCTGGTGTCCAGCTCCACCACCTCGTGGGCGCTGCGCGGGCCGGCCCCGACGGCGACGACCCGCTCGCCGTGCGCCGCGAGGGTGGGCGTGAACTCGGTCCAGGGCCCGGCGGCGTCGACGACCTCGCCGGTCTCGGGGTCGAGTATGCCGAGGGCGGCGGCGCCCCGGCCGTGCACCACGGCGATCAGACCGCTGTCCAGCGGGGCGAACCAGCGTGACCCCAGCTTCCACAGCGGCCCGCCGAACTCCTCCTCGCGCGGGCAGAGCGCCTCCCCGTCCCGGTAGAGGTTCCACCAGCCGGTGCGGTCGCTCGCGTACAGCAGCCGGCCGTCGTGGGTCCAGTCCACCTGGGCGACGGACTCCTCCGGTCCGCCGGCGACCGTCCGGACGTCCTGGAGGGTGCCGTCGGGGGTGACGTCGGCGAGGAGCAGCTCGGTGCCGTCCCACGGCATGCGCGGGTGGTCCCAGGCGAGCCAGGCGGCGCGCCGCCCGTCCGGCGTCAGGCGCGGTCCGGTGACGAACCGGTGCCGGTCGTCGCTCAGTTCGCGCACGGCGCCCCGGTCCTCGGCGGCGGAGCCGTCCAGCGGTACGGCGGCCAGGACGCGGCGCACGTCGCTGGGCCCCTCGCCGGTGAACTCCTCCAGGACGCACCACACCTCGCCGCGCTCCGGCAGCAGCACCGGCTCGGCCCAGCGCAGCCCCTGCCCGACCGGGGACACCGGGGTGAGCGGGCGCGGCTCGCCGCCCGGCTCGTACCGGTACAGGCGCTGGTCGGCGAAGTTCGCGAACACCACGAGCGGTCCGCCGTCCCGCGCGGTTCCGGCCCAGGGACGGCCGCCGTACTCGATGACCCGGCTGCGCACGTTCCACGGCGCGGGCAGGACGGACTCCTCGGTGCCGTCGGAGTGCCGCCGCACCAGGGTGCGCCGGCCGCCCTCGGCGGGCCGGGGCTCGGTCCACCACACCTCGTCGCCGACGAAGCCCGCGTACTCCGGGCTGCCGTCGTGCGCCGCGGCCGTGGCCGCGTCGATGGGCGAGGGCCACTCGCCGTACGCCAGGATCCGCACTGTCTCCCCCACCGCTCAGGCCGTCCGCAGGAACCGGTCGAGGACGCGGACGCCGAAGTGGAGCGCCTCGACCGGGACGCGCTCGTCGACCCCGTGGAACAGGGCCTGGTAGTCGAGGCCCTCCGGCAGCTTCAGCGGCGCGAACCCGTAGCCGGTGATGCCCAGCCGCGAGAACTGCTTGGCGTCGGTGCCGCCGGACATGCAGTACGGCACCACCTGCCCCTCGGGGGCGAACTCCTCCACGGCGGCCCGCATCCGCCGGTACGTCGGCGAGTCCACGGGCGACTGGAGGGCCGTCTCGCGGTGGTGGAACTCCCAGTCCACGTCCGGTCCGGTGAGCCGGTCCAGGGTCGCGCGGAACTCGTCCTCGCCGCCGGGCAGGAACCGGCCGTCGACGTACGCCACGGCCTCCCCGGGGATCACGTTGACCTTGTAACCGGCGTCCAGCATCGTCGGGTTGGCGCTGTTGCGGACGGTGGCCTCGACGAGCTTCGCGGCGGTGCCGAGCTTGTCCAGCAACGCGTCCACGTCGGTCAGGTCCGTCTCGATGCCGTACACGGCGGCGAGTTCGGTGAGCGCGGCCCGCACGGTCGGGGTGAGCCGCAGCGGCCACTCGTGCTCGCCGATCCGGGTAACGGCGGCGGCCAGGCGGGTCACCGCGTTGTCCCGGTTGACCTTGGAGCCGTGACCGGCCCGGCCGCGGGCGGTGAGCTTCAGCCAGCCCGTGCCGCGCTCGCCGGCCGCGATCGGGTACAGCTGCCGCCCGTCGCCGTCGTGGAAGGTGAACGCGCCCGATTCGCTGACGCCCTCGGTGCAGCCCTCGAAGAGGTGGGCGTGCCGGTCGGCGAGGAAGCCGGAGCCGTCCTCGGCGCTGTCCTCCTCGTCGGCGGTGAAGGCGATCACCACATCGCGCCGGGGCCGCACGCCCTGGCGGGCCCAGGCCCGCACCACGGCGAGGATCATCGCGTCCATGTTCTTCATGTCGACCGCGCCGCGTCCCCAGACGACCCCGTCGCGGACCTCTCCGGAGAACGGGTGCACGCTCCAGTCGGCGGCCTCGGCCGGTACGACGTCCAGGTGGCCGTGCACGAGCAGCGCGTCGGCCGACGGGTCGCTGCCCTCCAGGCGCGCGACGACGTTGGTCCGGCCCGGGGTGCGTTCGAGGAGCACCGGCTCCAGTCCCGCCTCGGCGAGCCGCGCGGCGGCGTACTCGGCGGCGGGCCGTTCCCGGCAGTCGCCGCCGCCCCGGTTGGTGGTGTCGATCCGGATCAGGTCGGACGTGAACGTCACGACCTCGTCCAGGGCCCGCTCGTCAGCCATACTGCTCCTCCACCGCGTTCGAGGCGATCGTGGTGACCGCCTTGAAGGTGCGGATTCCCTCGTACATGGTCGCGCTGGTGTACGCGACCTTCCGCTCCCCGGTCCGGGCCACGCCCGGCACCACGGTCACGGCCATCGCCAGGTGCTCGGCGTCGAACTCCACCGCCACGGTGAACGGCCCGCCGTCGACCGGCTCCCGGCGCACCGCCAGCGCGGTCGCGTCCTTCGCCGCCGCGCGGATGTCGGCGGCCGTCCTGGCCGGTGTGCGGCAGACCGCGGCGTACCGCGACACATGGTCCTTGACGGCGACCTTCCGCGCCTCGGGCGCGTAGCCGAGCGCGTCCTCGCACGCGACGTCGTCGCCGGTGACCAGCACCACCGGCACGCCGTACTCGGCGACCACGTGCGCGTTGAGCAGGCCCTCGCTGGCCCGTACGTCGTTCACCCACACACCGGTGATGGAGTTGGCGAGGAAGGTGTGCGCGAGGACGCCCTCCATGCCGGCGCCGGCGTGGTAGCCGATGAACGCGATGCCGTCGACGTCGCCGTGCTGCACGCCTTCGACCATGGACAGGGACTTGTGCCGCCCGGTGAGCATCTGCGCCCGTTCGTCCAGCCGCTCCAGCAGCAGGTTGCGCATGGTCCAGTGGGCCTCGTTGATCAGCACCTCGTCGGCGCCGCCGTCGAAGAAGCCCTGCACGGCCGCGTTGACGTCGGAGGTGAACATCGACCGGCACCGCTCCCACTGGGGAGTCCCCGGCAGCACGTCGGCCGGCCAGGTGACACCGGTGGCGCCCTCCATGTCGGCGCTGATGAGGATCTTCATTCGGCACACGCTACGTGGTCCGGCCGATTTCCGGCCACCCTGTGGATAACTCTCACTGGTCCAGACCGGTAACGGTCCGGCCCGGCACGGGACCGGGCACGTCGGCCACGCGTGCCCTACGCGGTGCGTCCCGCCACGTACCAGGCGGACGGCAGCACGATGCGGACGCCGTCGGGGCCGTGCTCCGTGGTGGTCAGCGGCAGGGTGCCGCCCGCCGTCACGGTCAGCCCGGCCGCGGTGAGGAACTCGGGCACCGCCGCGTCGTCCACCTCACCGGGAGCGATGCCGTGCCGCAGGACCGGCGCGAGCTTGGGCGGCGGGCCGGCGGGTCCGGCCGCCAGGCCCTTCAGGAGCGCTCCGGCGGCCCGGGAGGGCTCGACGAGGAAGGCGCGGCCGCGTTCGCCGACCAGGGTGGCGAGGCCGTCCACCAGGGGTTGCCGGTCGCCGGCCTCGCACTGGTGCAGGACACCCCGCACGTGGACGTTGGCGTCGCCGATCTCCCCGTGCAGGGCCCGGGTCGCGCTCTTCTCGGCGGCGTCCAGTTGCCGGTACGCGGCCCGGCCGGCCGGATCCGCGCGGCGGGCGCGGTCCAGGGCGGCGGCGGACAGGTCGGCGCCGAGGACGCGCGGGAAGCGGTCGGCGAGGAAGCGGGTCTGGGTGCCGTTGCCGCAGCCGAGGTCCACCAGGGGCAGGCCGGGATCGGACAGGTGCGGTGCGAACAGGGCCAGGTGGCGGGCCGCCGCCAGGGCGGGCTCCGCGTCCCAGAACACCGCGCCGGGTTCCTCCGGCGCCTCGCGCCAGAAGCCCTCCCAGGCCTCCCGGTACCGACCGGTCACGCTCATGCCCGCCCCCCGGGGTGCGACGCCGACCCGTCCGTACGGTGTATCGCGCCCCGGACGCGCGGACAAGCGCCCGGGGCATTCCTTCACGGCTCGTTCGCCCCCCCGGGCACACCGGCGCGCGCCCCTCTCCGGCACACCAGTGCTCGCCTCTCTCCCGCACACCGGTACTCGCCCCTCTCCGGCACGCCGGCCTTCCATGCGGTACCGGCTCAGCGCCGTGGGAGCGTCAGCTCGAACCACACGCTCTTGCCGGACTTCGTCCGGCTCGTCCCCCACTCGCGCGCGAGGGTGCTGACCACGCGCAGCCCGCGCCCGAACTCGTCCCCCGGGCGGGCGTCGAGCAGCGTCGGCAGCTCGTGGTCGTCGTCCTCCACCTCGCACAGCAGCGTGTCCGCGCGCACCAGCCGCACCGCGACGGGACCCGTGTGGGAGTGCCGTACGGCGTTGGTGACGAGTTCGCTCACCATCAGCTCCGCGGTGCCGGCCAGCCCCGGCAGTCCCCATGTGCGCACCTGCTCGCGGACCGCCGCGCGCGCCCGGGGGACCCCGGACGGCTCGGGGGTGAGCCGCCACTCGGCGACGTCGTCCGGTCCGATGCCGCCCAGGCGGGCCATGAGCAGGGCCACGTCGTCCTTGCGGCCGCCGCGCGTGTTCAGGGCGCGGATGATCGTGTCGCAGGCGTCGTCCATGGAGGCGGCCGGATGGGCGGCGGACTCGCACAGCGCGGCGAGCCCGACACCGATGTCCTCGCCGCGCACCTCGACCAGCCCGTCGGTGCACATCACCAGGCGGTCGCCGGGCTCCACCCGCACCCGTACCGCCTCGAAGGGCACCCCGCCGACGCCGATGGGCGCGCCGGTGGGCAGGTCGAGCAGTTCACTGCGCCCGTCCGCGGCGCGGACGAGGACGGGCGGTATGTGTCCGGCGTTGGCGAGGTGGAGTTCACCCGCGACGGGGTCGTACACGGCGTACAGGCAGGTCGCCAGATAGGTGTCGCCGAGCCGCTGGGCGAGGTCGTCGAGGTTGCGCAGCAGTTGCGCGGGCGGCAGGTCCAGTCCGGCCATGGTCTGCACGGCGGTGCGCAACTGCCCCATCATCGCCGCCGAGTTCAGCCCGTGTCCCATGACGTCGCCGACGACGAGCGCGGTGCGGGCGCCGGGCAGCTTCACCGCGTCGAACCAGTCGCCGCCGACCCGGCCCAGCAGGGTGCCCGGCAGGTAGCGGGTGGCGATGTCGCAGCCCGCCATGCGCGGCGGGATGTGCGGCAGCATGCTGTCCTGGAGCGTCTCGGCGACGTTCTCCTGGTGCATGTACATGCGCGCGTTGTCGAGCACGAGGCCGGCGCGGGCGGCGAGTTCGGCACCGGTGACCCGGTCCATGTCGTTGAAGACCTGCCGCTCGGGGTGACGCAGCAGGATCATGAAGCCGAGGACGACGGTGCGTGCCTTCAGCGGGACCACCAGCATGGAACGGCCGGTGATCAGCGGCCGGATGTCGCGCTTGTCGAACTGCGAGGCGATGGCGTGCCCCATCTCCTCGCTGATGCGCGGCACCAGCACGGGTTCGCCGGTGGTCATGCACTGGAAGAACGGCGTGTGCGCCGGGAAGGGCATGGCCTCGCCGACCGGGACGACGTCGTCCCAGCGGCCGGGTTCGTCGGTGTGCTCCACGGCGACCCGGTGCCACAGGGTGGTGGTGTCCGGCACCCCGTCGCCGAACCCCTCGCCGGCGACGACCTGTTCGCGCAGATAGGTGCCGGCGACGTCGGTGAAGCGGGGCACGACGGCCTTGCTGACCTCGACGATGGTGCGCGCGAGGTCGAGGGAGGTGCCGATCCGGGAGCTGACCTCGTTGAGGAACTCCAGGCGCTCCCGGACGGCGGCGTACTCGAGGTCCTCGCCCTCGTCCCGGAGTTCCTCGGGCACCGGCTCGCCCGCCGCCGACGCCCGTGCGGCCCGCTCCCGGCGCTCCCGGCGCTCGACCCGCCGGGGCACACCCCAGTCGGGAGTGACCGGCACCCGGTCGTTCTGGCTGAACTCCAGGACCGGGTAACCCAGTTCGAGTACCTGCGTGACGATGCGGGCGCCGTCGGCGACACTCATGCTGGGCAGGATCTCGGGGAGCTCGCGGGCGAGGTCCTCGGAGCCGGGGAAGTCGGTGTGCAGGGCGAAGCCGGGCGCGATGCGCTCGAACGCGCCGGCGCCGTCCGTGTGCAGTCCGTCCGCGCCGACGGCCAGCACCAGCAGCCGCTCCGCTCCCGGGCCCACCAGCGGATAGGCCCACCACAGCACGTCGGCGCGGTCCTGCCCGGGCACGGCCAGCCGGGCACGGCCCGCGGCCGGGTAGGCGAGCCCCCGGCCGAGGGAGGCCCCGAGGTCGGGGCCCGGTCCGTCGTCGACCGCGTACGCCCCGTACGGGACGGCCTCGTCCTCCTCTTCCCCTTCCTCGGGCAGTGCTCCGAGGACCGGCAGCAGGTCGACGGCCGGGCGGCCGAGCGCCTCCTCCCTGGCGAGCCCGAACAGGCGCCGCGCACCCCTGCTCCAGTGGGAGACGAGTCCGCCGCGGTCCACCACGACGACGGCCAGCGGGACACGGCCGGCGTCGGTGCGTTCGGCCGCCGTGCCGCGCCCGGCCCGATGGCCGGGAGGTGCGTCCTGCTCGGTGCCACGGTCCATGGCCCAGGCCCTCTCTCCCCCGGCAAGATCTGTACCGCCGTCACCACCGTACGGCGGCGGCCGGTCGCGATGTGCGGCAACCCGTGAATTGCCCGCGGGGGCCCGCGCCGGCGGGTGTGCGGGCGCTCCCGCCGGCGCGGGCGGCCGGCTCCTGTCGACGGCTCGGGGTGCCGGACTCGCCGCGGTGCGCTCCCGCGCGCGGGCGGCCGGCTCAGTCCTCGTGCCCCAACTGGAGGTCGCGTTCCGTACGGCCCCCGCCGGCGACCTGGAGCACGGTGGCGACCGGGGGGTAGCCGGCGGCGATGACGGTGTACTCGCCGGAGGAGAGGTCGACGAACCGGAAGGTCCCGTCGGGTCCGGTGGTGAGGGTGTCGACGACGTTGCCCGCCGCGTCCAGCAGGGTCACGCGCGCCTCCTCGACGGGCCGTCCGCCGCCGGCCCGCACCGTGCCGCGCAGCACCGCGCCGCCGGCGAGCTCGACGTCCTGCCGGGTCTCCCGGGCCGCCTGGACGGTGACGGGGAGGGCCGCCGGACGGAAGGCGGGCGCGCTCGCGGCGAGGGTGTACTCGCCGGCCACCAGCTCGGTGATGACGTAGCCGCCCTCCCGGCCGCTGCGGGTGCTGGCGACGACCTCCCCGTGGACGTTGGTGAGCGTGACGGCGGCGTCCCGCACCGGGGTGCCGTCGGCGGTGAGGACGCTGCCGGCGAGGCGGCCCGCGCCGCCGAGGACGACGTCCAGTTCGACGGGCCGCTCGCCGACGGTCACGGAGACCGCCTGCGGCTGGTGGCCGCCCGCGGCGGCGATCAGGACGTACGCTCCGGGGCCGGGCGTGGCCAGCGCGTACCGCCCGTCCTCGCCGCTGGCGCCCCGCCCGGTCTGCTGCCCGGCGACGTCGATGAGGGTGAGCGCCGCGCGCGGTACGGCGGTCCCGTCGGGATGCTGCACGGTGCCGCAGACGGGGATGCCACCGTTGTACGACGGACGGGCCTGCGGTACGCGCCCGGTGAGGTGCGGGGCCTCCTGGGCCGGGTCGGCGGTGGGGACGTTGTGGGACACCAGTGGTTTCTCCTTGAGGAAGAAGGCGATGAGCAGGCCGAGGACGAGCACCGGCACCAGGTAGAGGAAGATGCGCGGCATGGCGTCGGCGTACGCCTGGATGTAGGCGTCGCGCAGCTCGGGCGGCAGTGCGTGCACGAGCTGCGGGGTGATGGACTCGGCGTCGGGCGGCGCGGCGCCCGCGTGCGCGGGCAGGTGCTCGCCGAGCGCGTCGGTGAGCCGGTCGGCGAAGAGGGTGCCGAAGACGGCGGCGCCGACGCTGCCGCCGATCTGCCGGAAGTAGTTGTTGGCGCTGGTGGCGGTGCCGAGGTCGGCGGGGCGCACGGAGTTCTGCACGGCGAGGACCAGCACCGGCATCACCATGCCGATACCGGTACCGAGCACCGCCATCCAGATGCTGTAGTGCAGCCGCGGCGTGTCCGTCTCGAGGCGGGACAGCAGCCACATGCCGACGACGGAGAGGGCGGAACCGAGGATGGGGTGCGTCCGGTACCGGCCGGTGCGGCTGATGAGCTGTCCGGAGACGATCGAGGCGCCGACGATGCCGGCCATCATGGGCAGCATCAGCAGCCCCGACTCGGTGGCGGTGGCCCCGTCGACCATCTGCAGGTACGTCGGCAGGTAGCTGGCCGCCCCGAACAGGGCGACGCCGACCACCAGGCCCACCAGGCCGGTGACGTTGAAGACGGAGTCCCGGAACAGCCTGAGCGGGATGAGGGGTTCGACGGCGAAGCGCTCGACGACCAGGAAGAGGACGGTGGCCGCCACGGCGCCCGCGCCGAGGCCGAGGACGACCCGGGAGTCCCACGCGTACTCGGTGCCGCCCCAACTGGTCAGCAGCACCAGGCAGGTGGAGGCGGTGGCCAGCAGCAGGCAGCCGAGGACGTCGAGACGGGGCCGCGCGGCCGGCTTCGGGAGCTTGAGCACGACGGCGACGACGGCCAGGGTGACGATCCCGAAGGGCACGTTGACGTAGAAGCACCAGCGCCAGGAGAGGTGGTCGGTGAAGTAGCCGCCGAGCAGCGGCCCGGCGACCGACGCGAGGCCGAAGGCGGCGCCGATCAGTCCCATGAAGCGGGCGCGCTCCCGCGCGGGCACGATGTCCGCGATGATCGCCTGGACACCGATCATCAGGCCGCCCGCGCCGACGCCCTGCACCGCGCGGTAGGCGATCAGCTGGTCCATGGTCGACGCGCGACCGGCCAGCGCGGAGCCGACGACGAAGACGACGATCGCGAACTGGAAGACGCCCTTGCGGCCGAGCAGGTCGCCGAGCTTGCCGTAGATCGGCAGGCCGATGGTGGCGGTGAGCAGATAGGCGGTGATCGCCCAGGACATCCGGTCCAGTCCGTGCAGCTCGCCGACGATCTTCGGGAGCGCGGTGGCGACGATCATCTGCTCCAGGGCGGCGAGCAGCAGCGCCAGCATCAGCGCGAGGAAGACCAGCCGCACGCGGCGCGGGCTCAGCCCGGGTTCCGCGGCCGGCTCCGGGACCGGCGGCGGGGGCGGGTCCCCGGCCGTCGGTGCCGTGACCGCCGTGCCCGGTTCGTCCTGCGTCAGAGTGATCCCGCCCACGTGCCGCTCCCCTCGTCGCACTGCGCACCATTCCCGCGTGAAAGCGACAACTACGAGCAAGTGCGACGAGTTACGGGACCCGGAAAGGTCAGGAAGAGATCACCCGAACCGGTGAGACGCCAACTCCCGCCCCAACCTTGGGAGTTGACGTGCTCTACTTCTCGACCTCGGCGGCCAGCCGGGCCAGCACGGCGTCGTGGATGCGGGCGAGGCCCTTGGGCGCGAAGGTCTTCTCGAAGAAGCCGCCGATGCCGCCGGCGCCCTGCCAGGTGGCGGTCACGACGACCCGGGACCTGCCCTCGCCGGCCGGGGTGACCCGCCAGGTGGTGACCATGGAGGAGTTGCGGTCCTTCTCGACCAGTTCGCCGTCGCTCGGCTCGGTGACCTCCAGGAGGCAGTCGCGCACCCGCTTGCTGGTGGCCTGGAGCTTCCAGTGGACGAGGGTGCCCTCGCCGTCGCCGCCCTCGCGGACCTCGTACTCGCTGTACTGCTCGGGCAGCACCCTCCCGCGCGTGCCGCTGTAGTCGGCGAGGGCGTCGAACACCGTTTCCGCGTCCGCCGCGACGATCCGCTCCGTAGTGGACTCGACCTGCGCCATCGCTTTCCTCCAGGACGTGGACTACCGGGGTCGGGGCAAGCCAACCACCCCTCGTCCGGTCACCCAAATCGAGGGTCCGTTTGTGACCGGAAGGGTGACCGAAGATGTCGCTCGCACGATCAAGGGAACACTTGTTCTATTCTGTGGCCCAGTGCTACCGAGGAGGCTTCATGCGCTGGGAGAACCTCGCCACGGGCTCCGAACACAGCCGGGCCGACGCCGCGCTGTTCGGCGCGGAGGCGGTGACCACCCGCACCTTCGACACCCCGGAGTTCCGCGGGATCACCTTCCACGAGATCCGGGCCCGCTCGATCGTCAACCGGGTTCCGGGGGCCTCCCGCATGCCGTTCGAGTGGACGGTCAACCCCTACCGGGGCTGTACGCACGCGTGCGTCTACTGCTTCGCCAGGAAGTCGCACGGCTACCTGGACCTCGACACCGGGCTCGGCTTCGACAGCCAGATCGTCGTCAAGGTGAACGCGCCGGAGCTGGTGCGCCGCCGGCTCGCCTCCCCCCGCTGGCAGGGCGAGCACATAGCGATGGGCACGAACGTCGACTGCTACCAGCGCGCGGAGGGCCGCTACCGGCTGATGCCGGGCATCCTCGCCGCCCTGCGCGACCACGCGAACCCCTTCTCCCTCCTCACCAAGGGCACGCTGATCCTGCGCGACCTGGAACTGCTGCGGCAGGCCGCCGAGGTGACCGACGTCGGCATCTCGGTCTCCGTGGGCTTCACCGACGAGGGGCTGTGGCGCACGGTCGAGCCGGGCACGCCCGCGCCGGAGCGCCGGCTGGAGGTCGTCCGGACGCTCGCCGCGCACGGCATCGGTTGCGGGGTCCTGATGGCGCCGGTGATCCCGTTCCTGAGCGACGGGCCGGACCAACTGCGGGCCACCGTACGGGCGGTCGCCGCCGCCGGCGCCACCTCCGTCACCCCTCTGGTGCTGCATCTGCGGCCCGGTGCCCGCGAGTGGTTCATGTCCTGGCTCGGGCGGCACCATCCGTACCTGGTGAGGCGCTACGAGCGGCTGTACGCGGAGGGCGCCTACGCCCCGAAGTGGTACCAGCGCCGGATCACCCGTCAGGTCCACGACCTGGCCCGGGAGTACCGCATCGGCCCCGCGGACGCCGGAATGCCGCGACGGGTCAGGACGCCCGGCCCGACCGGCGCCCCGGTGTCCGGCCCGGTCCAACTCTCGTTGCTCTAGGAGCGTTCGAGCGCATCGGTCGGCGCAATCGGGTCAAGATCCGGCCGGATGTGTTCGACCGTGTTCCCTCCCCGGAACGATGCGGCGTGGACCGTGCGTCGCGCGGCCCGCAGCCCTCCGCCCCGGGAGCACCTCATGAGAAAACGCGCAGCCGTGCTGTGCGGTGCCGCCGCCGTCCTGGCCGGGAGCCTCACGGCCGTGCCCGCCGAGGCCGGCGCACCGCGGGCCGCGGAGACCTTCGACGCCGCGGAACCCGTATGGCGCAAGTGCGCCACCAAGGACTACCCGACCCTGCAGTGCGCATCCGTCGAGGTGCCGCTCGACCACGCCGACCCCGGCGGCCGGAGGATCACGCTCGCGCTGTCCCGCGTCCCGCACACCGCGGAGAAGTACCAGGGCCCCCTGCTGGTGAACCCGGGCGGCCCCGGCGGCAGCGGTCTGACGCTCGCCGGGTTCGTCGCCGCCTCGCTCCCGGCCGAGGTGGCCGCCCAGTACGACGTCATCGGCTTCGACCCGCGCGGGGCGGGGTCGAGCAGGCCCGCGCTGGACTGCGCGCCGGACCACTTCGGTCCGGTGCGCCCCGACCCGGTGCCGACCACGCCCGAGGTGGAGCGGGCCAACCTGGAGCGCGCCCGGTCCTTCGCCGAGGGCTGCGGCAGGAAGTACCCGGACCTGCTGCCGCACATCACCACGACCGAGGCCGCGCGCGACCTGGACGTGATCCGGCGGGCCCTGGGCGCGGAGAGGATCAACTACCTCGGCTACTCCTACGGCACCTACCTGGGCGCCGTCTACGCCAAGCTGTTCCCGGAGCGGGTGCGGCGCCTGGCCCTGGACTCGGTGGTCGACCCCACCGGGGTGTGGTACGACGCCAACCTGCACCAGGACCGCGCCTTCAACGACCGCCACCGCGCGTTCCTGGCCTGGGTGGCGCGGCACGACGCGCGGTACCGGCTCGGCACCGACCCGGAGAAGGTCGAGGCCGAGTGGTACGCGATGCGCGCGGCCCTGAAGGAGGAGCCGGCCGGCGGCACGGTGGGCGCCGCCGAACTGGAGGACACCTACGTCCCGGGCGGCTACTACAACGGCTACTGGCCCTACCTCGCGGAGGCGTTCGCGGCGTACGCCGACGGCCGGGACGCCGAGCCGCTGATCGAGGCGTACGAGGACTTCGGCGCCGTCGACGCCTCCGGCGACAACGGCTACAGCATCTACACGGCGGTGGAGTGCCGGGACGCCTCCTGGCCGCGCGACTGGCGGCAGTGGCGCAAGGACCACTGGGAGGTGTACGAACGGGCGCCGTTCCTGACCTGGAACAACGCCTGGTACAACGCGCCGTGCGCGTTCTGGCCGACCGGGTCCCTGCGGCCGGTGCGCGTCGTCAACGACGCGTTGCCGCCGGCGCTGCTGTTCCAGGCGACGCACGACGCGGCGACCCCGTACCGGGGCGCCGTCGCGGTCCACCACCTGCTGGCGGGCTCCCGTCTGGTGGTGGAGCAGGGCGGCGGCAACCACGGCGTCACGCTGAGCGGGAACGACTGCCTGGACGAGCACCTGGCGGCCTACCTGAAGGACGGAACCGTGCCGCGCGAGGGCCGCGGCGAGGCCGACGCGGTGTGCGCGGCGCTGCCGGACCCGAAGCCGACGACGTCGCGGGCGGCACCGGCGACCGCCCGCGGCGCGGCGCTGCACGGCCTGCTCGGCTTCCGCGGCTGAGCGCCTGACCCTCCGTCGGGGCGGGAGTGCCGGACCCGTGGTCCACCATGGGGTCATGAGCGAACCGATCAGGATCCCCGCCCCCGACGGGGTGTTCCCCGCGTCCCAGTACACCCATGTCGTCACGGGCACGGGCCGGGTGGTGGCCGTCTCCGGCCAGCTCGCCCTGGACCAGGACGGCGAACTCGTCGGCGAGGGCGATGCCGGGGTCCAGGCCCGTCAGGTGTTCGAGAACCTGAGGCGCTGTCTGGCGGCCGCCGGTGCGACCTTCGACGACGTCGTGAAGCTCACCTACTTCGTCACGGACATGGCGCACATGCCGGCGATCAGGAAGGCCCGCGCCGAGCACGTGCCCGACGACCGGCTGCCCGCCGCGTCCGCCGTCCAGGTGGCGGCCCTGGTCCGCCCGGAGTTCCTGGTGGAGGTCGAGGCGCTCGCGGTCGTCCCGGACAATCGCGCGCCGTCCGCGAGCGGTGTCGCCTAGGGTCCCGCCATGAACGGTGCTTTCCCCGGCATCCGCGCCATGACCGCGGACGACTGCGACCGCGTGGCGGAGATCCGGATCCGCGGCTGGCGGCACGCCTACCGCGGGCTCGTCCCGCAGCCGTACCTCGACGGCCTCGACGTGGCGGCGGACGCCGAACGCCACCGCGCCCGCCTCCTGCGCGGCGACGGCGGCGTGGTGAACCTGGTCGCCGAGGCCGACGGCGGCGGGCTCGCCGGCTGGGCCGCGTTCGGCCCGTACCGGGACGGCGAGACCCGCACCGGGGACGCCGAGTTGTACGCCCTGTACCTGCTTCCCGAGTCCATCGGGCACGGTGTGGGCAGGGCCCTGCTCGCGGAAGCGGTCCGCCGCTGTTCCGCCGCCGGCCACGGCCGCATGTACCTGTGGGTGCTCAAGGGCAACACCCGCGCCCGCCGCTTCTACGAGCGGGCGGGGTTCGCCGCGGACGGCGCCGAGGAGCCCTTCGAGGTGGACGGGGTGGCCGTGCCCGAGGTGCGGTACGCGAAGGACCTCGCCCCGGTCCCCGGCTGACGGCGCTACCGCGGTCCGGGAATCCGCCCTCCGGGCGGTCGCCGGCGGGGGATCCGCGCCAGCGCGCGCACCGCCGCCTCGGCCAGCGCCGGGTGGGCGAGTGCCTCGTTCAGGACGGGTTCGGCACGCGCGTCGCCGAGTTCGCCCAGGCCCTCCACGCAGGCGAGGGCCACCCGCCGGTACGGGTCGTGCGGGCGCAGGCGCCGCTCCAACGTGGTGATCAGGGCGGGCACCGCCTCGGGGGCCCGGAGCCGGGTCAGCAGGCGCACCGGGTGCAGCGCGTAGGCGACGCGCAGTTCGTTGGTGGCGAGGGCGGCGGCCGCCCGGCCGGTGCGCGGGTCGCCGAGGCGGGCGAGGGCGTGCGCGGCGGAGGCACAGCGCGGTGGGTCGCGGTGGTTGAGGAGGAGCACCAGGGCTTCGAAGGCCCGCCGGTCGCCCGCGAGTCCCAGCCGGAACGCGGCCAGTTCCCGGGCCCACAGCGGCTGTCCGGGTTCGGTGAGGACGGTTGCCAGGGTGTCGGGGTCCCCCGTCGTCACGAGGCGGTCGTACGCCGCCGATCCGCCCGCCTCGGCCCGTAAGCGTTCCGTGATCGATCGCAACTCTTCGTCCATGTCCCAGAGATTAGGGGTGCGGTGGGCCGCTCGGGACGTACATCACAAACACGAGGGCTGGCGCGCTCGTTACCCGCGAGTTAAGCTCAGACGAGCGAGTCACCCACTCGCGACTCTCCTCACGGCGGTTTGGTGACGCGGCCGCCGATGAGGGAACCTCCCACGCCGTCGAGGCAGTGGGGGACGCAGTCGGTTCGGTACCTCCGTGTACCGCAGTACGGCTCGGCCTCGGGACAGGGCCGGTCGGAACCGCCGTCGTACCGGGGCGTGTTCACGCCTTCCCCGCCTTCCGGGCGGGTCCGGGTCGACGGCACCGGGCGTGTGCGCTCGCAGCCCGGCAACACCCGCACCCCCTGCACGCACCCGGTGCGCCCCTCGGCGCACCCGGGCGCGTTTCCCGTCGTCACCCTCATTCCTGGAGTCCCGCGATGGCCACTCCCCTGTCCGACACCCCCCTGTCCCCGCTCCGGACCGTCGCCGTCGTCGGCCTCGGCACGATGGGCACCGGCATCGCCGAGGTCCTGGCCAAGGCCGGCCGCGAGGTCGTCGGCATCGACATCAGTGAGGCCCAGGCCGCGAAGTGCGTCGCCGTCCTGGAGGCCTCGACCGCCCGTGCCGTGGAGCGCGGGCGCCTGACCGAGCAGGAGCGCGCGGACGTCCTCGCCCGCGTGACCACCTCCACCGACCTCACCGCGGCGGCCGGCGCCGATCTGGTGATCGAGGTGGCTCCGGAGTCGTACGAGGTCAAGCAGCAGATCATCCGCGAACTCGACGGGATCGTGCGGCCCGAGGCGATCCTGGCGACCGGCACCAACGCCCTGTCCGTCACCCGGCTCGCCGCCGACTCGGCCCACCCCGAGCGGGTGCTGGGCATGCACTTCTTCAACCCCGCCCCGGCGATGAAGCTGGTCGAGGTCGTCTCCAGCGTGCTGACCGCCCCGGCGGCCGTCACCGCGGTCACCGACCTCGCCCTGGATCTCGGCAAGGAGCCGGTCGCGGTCGGCGACCGGCCCGGATTCGTCGCCGACGGGCTGCTGTTCGGCTACCTCAACCAGGCCGCCGCGATGTACGAGGCCCACTACGCCTCCCGCGAGGACATCGACGCCGCGATGCGGCTCGGCTGCGGCCTGCCCATGGGCCCGCTGGCGCTGCTCGACCTGATCGGCATCGACACCGCGCGCACGGTGCTGGAGGCCATGTACGCCGAGTCCCACGACCGGCTGCACGCCCCCGCCCCGATCCTCAAGCAGCTCAGCGAGGCGGGCCTGACGGGCCGCAAGGCCGGGCGCGGTTTCTACACCTACGCGGCGCCGGACAGCGGGACCGTCGTGCCGGACGCCCTGACCCCGCCGGAGGGCGGCGCCGCCGGCGCCGGCCGGACGGTGCGCTCGGTGGGTGTCGCCGGTTCCGGCACCATGGCCTCCGGCATCGCCGAGGTCTTCGCCAAGGCCGGCTACGAGGTGGTCCTGGCCGCCCGCAGCGAGGAGAAGGCCGAGGCCGCCAGGGCCCGTGTCGGCAAGTCCCTCGCCCGCTCCGTCGACAAGGGCCGGATGACCGCCGAGGCCGCCGCGCAGGCCCTGGAGCGGATCCGGCCGACGGGCACCTACGACGACTTCGCCGAGGTCGACCTCGCCCTCGAGGCGGTCGCCGAGGACCTCCGGGTCAAGCAGCAGCTGTTCGCGACCCTGGACAAGGTCTGCAAGCCGGGCGCGGTGCTCGCCACCACCACCTCCTCCCTCCCGGTCGTCGCCTGCGCCCGCGCCACCTCGCGCCCGCAGGACGTGATCGGCATGCACTTCTTCAACCCGGCGCCGGCCATGAAGCTGGTCGAGGTGGTGCGCACGGTGCTGACCGCCGACGACGTGCACGCGACGGTGCACGAGGTCTGCGGGAGGATCCGCAAGCACGCCGTGGACTGCGGCGACCGGGCCGGGTTCATCGTCAACGCGCTGCTGTTCCCGTACCTCAACAACGCGATCAAGATGGTGCAGGAGCACTACGCGTCCCTGGACGACATCGACGCCGCGATGAAGCTGGGCGGCGGCTACCCGATGGGCCCCTTCGAGCTGCTGGACGTCGTCGGGCTGGACGTCTCGCTCGCCATCGAGAAGGTCCTGCACCGCGAGTTCCGCGACCCGGGCCTCGCCCCGGCGCCGCTGCTGGAGCACCTGGTGGCCGCGGGCTGCCTCGGCCGCAAGACCGGGCGCGGCTTCCGCGAGTATGCCAAGCGCTGAGCGGCGCCCCGGCGACCGGTTCCAGGACGGCGGCGAGTGGGGCGGGCTGCTCGGCCCCGGCCGGCTCCCGCCGTCCGCCCGTACCGGGCCTCCCCCGTCCGCCGGGGGCGGGGGAACCCCCGGTCATGCGCATCGAGCTGCGCACATGCAGTACGTTCGGGACATGTCCCAGCCCGCCAAGTCCGTACGTACACCCGCCACGCCCGAGCCGCCGGAGAGTGCCGCAGGTTCTCGCGCCGCCGCCCAGCGGCTGAAGATGCGCCGGGAACTGGCGGCCGCCGCGATGGAGCTGTTCGCGACCAAAGGGTACGAGGCGACCACCGTCGACGAGATCGCGGCCGCCGCCGGGGTCGCCCGCCGCACCTTCTTCCGCCACTTCCGGTCCAAGGAAGAGGCGATCTTCCCCGACCACGACGACACCCTGGTCCGCGCGGAGGCGGTGCTCAACGCCGCGCCCGCGCACGAGCATCCGCTCGACACGGTGTGCCGCGGCATCAAGGAGGTCATGAAGATGTACGCGGCGCGGCCGGAGATCTCGGTCGCCCGCTACAAGCTGACGCGCGAGGTGCCCACCCTGCGCGAGGCGGAGATCGCGTCGGTGGCGCGCTACGAGCGCCTCTTCACCCGCTACCTGCTCGGCCACTTCGACGAGCACGCGCACGACGACGACGCCAACGACGACCCGCTGCTGGCGGAGGTCGCCGCGTCCGCCGTGGTGACCGCCCACAACCACGTGCTGCGGCGCTGGCTGCGGGCCGGCGGCCAGGGGGACGTGGAGGCCCAGCTCGACCACGCCTTCGCGATCGTCCGCAAGACCTTCGGGAGCGGCATCATGGCGGGCCGCCGCACCGCCGCCGCCCCGCAGCGGGCCGCGGCCCCGGTGCCGGCGCACGGCGAGGTGCTGGTCACCGTCGCCCGCACCGACGCCCCGCTGGACGAGGTGATGCGGACCATCGAGCAGGCGCTGAAGGAGCGCTGAGCGCGCCACCGGGACGGTGCCCGAGGGCACTCCGCCGCTGTGACGACGGCCACCCCACAGGGTGGCCGTTTTGGCATGTCAGGGGCCTCTTTCGACCTCCTTGCGGGGCCGGTTCGATCGATCATCGCTCATTTGTCGAGTAAAGATTTCATCTGAGAGCAAGTTCTGGCACGCAGTGCCTTGCCGGATGACACGGCGTGCCATACGTTGAAAGAGTCCGGGCGGCCGGCGCGCAGAGAAAGCTCGTGCGTCGGCTGTCCCAGCAAGCCGGAAGGCCTGCGCGCCCGGACGCCTGCGTCACAGGCAACCTCCCGCGCCACAAAGCGCCGCCGAAGCACCGTCCGCCGAACCGACGGCACCCCCTCGATCAACCCTCAGCAGCACCGACGTAACCCTCAGCGCCCCTCCCTCAGGGCGCTCGACGCCGGAGGCAACACCGTGACCATGAAGGACATCCTGGACGCGATCCAGTCGCCCGACTCCACGTCGGAGGACTTCGCCGCCCTGCCGCTCCCCGAGTCGTACCGCGCGATCACCGTGCACAAGGACGAGACGGAGATGTTCGCCGGGCTCGCCACCCGCGACAAGGACCCCCGCAAGTCGATCCACCTCGACGACGTGCCGCTGCCCGAACTCGGCCCGGGCGAGGCCCTGGTGGCCGTCATGGCCTCCTCGGTCAACTACAACTCGGTGTGGACCTCGATCTTCGAGCCGCTGTCGACGTTCGGCTTCCTGGAGCGCTACGGCCGCACCAGCGAGCTGGCCAAGCGCCACGACCTGCCGTACCACATCATCGGCTCCGACCTCGCGGGCGTCGTGCTGCGCACCGGCCCCGGCGTCAACTCCTGGCGGCCCGGTGACGAGGTCGTCGCCCACTGCCTGTCCGTCGAGCTGGAGTCCAGCGACGGCCACAACGACACGATGCTCGACCCCGAGCAGCGCATCTGGGGCTTCGAGACCAACTTCGGCGGTCTCGCCGAGATCGCCCTGGTGAAGTCCAACCAGCTGATGCCCAAGCCGGACCACCTCACCTGGGAGGAGGCCGCCGCCCCGGGTCTGGTCAACTCCACCGCGTACCGGCAGCTGGTCTCCCGCAACGGCGCCGGCATGAAGCAGGGCGACAACGTCCTCATCTGGGGCGCGAGCGGCGGACTCGGCTCCTACGCAACCCAGTTCGCGCTGGCCGGCGGCGCCAACCCGGTCTGTGTCGTCTCCAGCGAGCAGAAGGCCGACATCTGCCGGTCGATGGGCGCCGAGGCGATCATCGACCGCAGCGCCGAGGACTACAAGTTCTGGAAGGACGAGAACACCCAGGACCCGAAGGAGTGGAAGCGCTTCGGCAAGCGCATCCGTGAACTCACCGGCGGCGAGGACATCGACATCGTCTTCGAGCACCCCGGCCGCGAGACCTTCGGCGCCTCGGTCTACGTCACCCGCAAGGGCGGCACCATCACCACCTGCGCCTCGACCTCGGGCTACATGCACCAGTACGACAACCGCTACCTGTGGATGTCGCTGAAGCGCATCATCGGGTCGCACTTCGCCAACTACCGCGAGGCCTGGGAGGCCAACCGGCTCATCGCGAAGGGCAAGATCCACCCCACGCTGTCGAAGGTCTACCCGCTGGAGGAGACCGGCCAGGCCGCCCACGACGTGCACCGCAACGCGCACCAGGGCAAGGTCGGCGTGCTGTGCCTGGCGCCCGAGGAGGGCCTGGGCGTGCGCGACCACGAGAAGCGCGCGAAGCACATCGACGCCATCAACCGCTTCCGGAACATCTGAGGACACCCGAGGTCATCGATGACTGAGCGTCAGAAGGACCGGCCGTGGCTCATGCGCACGTACGCCGGTCACTCCACGGCCGAGGCGTCCAACGAGCTGTACCGGCGCAACCTCGCCAAGGGCCAGACCGGTCTGTCGGTCGCGTTCGACCTGCCGACCCAGACCGGGTACGACCCGGACCACGTCCTCGCCCGCGGCGAGGTCGGCCGGGTCGGGGTGCCGGTGGCCCACCTCGGTGACATGCGCCGGCTGTTCCAGGACATCCCCCTGGAGCAGATGAACACCTCGATGACGATCAACGCCACCGCCATGTGGCTGCTGGCGCTCTACCAGGTCGTCGCCGAGGAGCAGGGCGCGGACATCACCAAGCTCCAGGGCACGACCCAGAACGACATCGTCAAGGAGTACCTCTCCCGGGGCACCCACGTGTTCCCGCCGGGGCCGTCGCTCCGCCTGACGACGGACATGATCGCGTACACGGTCACCCACATCCCGAAGTGGAACCCGATCAACATCTGCAGCTACCACCTGCAGGAGGCCGGGGCCACGCCGGTGCAGGAGATCGCGTACGCGATGTCCACCGCGATCGCCGTGCTCGACGCCGTGCGCGACGGCGGCCAGGTGCCGCAGGAGCGCATGGGCGACGTGGTCGGCCGCATCTCCTTCTTCGTGAACGCGGGCGTCCGCTTCGTCGAGGAGATGTGCAAGATGCGGGCGTTCGGCCGCATCTGGGACCGGATCACGCACGAGCGGTACGGCATCGAGAACCCCAAGCACCGCCGCTTCCGCTACGGCGTCCAGGTGAACTCCCTCGGGCTGACCGAGGCGCAGCCGGAGAACAACGTCCAGCGGATCGTCCTGGAGATGCTGGCCGTGACCCTCTCCAAGGACGCACGCGCGCGTGCCGTGCAGCTGCCGGCCTGGAACGAGGCCCTGGGCCTGCCCCGCCCCTGGGACCAGCAGTGGTCGCTGCGCATCCAGCAGGTCCTGGCGTACGAGAGCGACCTGCTGGAGTACGACGACATCTTCGAGGGATCGAAGGTGATCGAGACGAAGGTGGAGCAACTGGTCGCGGACTCGCTCGCGGAGATCGAGCGGATCCAGGAGATGGGCGGCGCGATGGCGGCCGTCGAGTCCGGCTACCTCAAGTCGCAGCTGGTCTCCTCGCACGCCGAACGCCGGGCCCGGATCGAGTCCGGCGAGGAGAAGATCATCGGTGTCAACGCCTTCGAGGGCACCGAGCCGAACCCGCTGACCGCCGACCTGGACACCGCGATCCAGACGGTCGACCCGGCGGTGGAGGCCCGCGTCATCGCCGCGCTGCAGAACTGGCGCGACACCCGCTACCAGCCGCCCTTCAACCACCCGCGCCCCTGCAAGGCGCTGGAGAAGCTGAAGGAGGCCGCGCGCGGCACCGACAACCTCATGGAGGCCACCCTGGAGTGCGCCCGCGCCGGCGTCACGACCGGCGAGTGGGCCGGGGCGCTGCGCGAGGTGTTCGGCGAGTTCCGGGCACCGACCGGTGTCTCCTCCGCCCCGGTGGCGGTCGCCGCCGAGAAGGGCTCGGCCCTGGCCGAGGTGCGCCGCAAGGTGGACCTGACGGCCGAGGAGCTGGGCGTGGGCAAGCTGCGCTTCCTGGTCGGCAAGCCGGGCCTGGACGGGCACTCCAACGGTGCCGAGCAGATCGCCGTGCGGGCCCGCGACGCCGGGTTCGAGGTGGTCTACCAGGGCATCCGGCTCACCCCGGAGCAGATCGTGGACGCGGCCGTCGCCGAGGACGTGCACGCGGTGGGCCTGTCCATCCTCTCCGGCTCGCACGCCCAGCTGGTGCCGGACGTCCTCGAACGGCTCCGTGTGGCCGGTGCCACAGATATACCGGTGATCGCCGGTGGCATCATCCCCAGCGGTGATGCCGAACTGCTGCGGGCCGCCGGAGTGGCCGCGGTCTTCACCCCGAAGGACTTCGACATCACCGGGATCATCGGCCGCATCGTCGACGAGATCCGCAACGCGAACAAGCTCGACCCCCTGGAGGTCCCCGCATGACTACGGTCAACCGCCTTCGCCCCCGGCGCTCCTGCCTGGCGGTACCGGGCTCGAACCCGCGCTTCCTGGAGAAGGCCCAGGGCCTCCCCGCGGACCAGGTCTTCCTCGACCTGGAGGACGCCTGCGCGCCGCTCGCCAAGCCCGAGGCGCGGCACACCATCGTGAAGTTCCTCAACGAGGGCGACTGGACCGGCAAGACCCGCGTCGTGCGCGTCAACGACTGGACGACCGAGTGGACGTACCGGGACGTCGTGACGGTCGTCGAGGGCGCCGGCCAGAACCTCGACTGCATCATGCTGCCGAAGGTCCAGACGGCCCAGCAGGTCGTCGCCCTGGACCTCCTGCTGACCCAGATCGAGAAGACCATGGGCTTCGAGGTCGGCAGGATCGGCATCGAGGCGCAGATCGAGAACGCGCAGGGCCTGAACAACGTCAACGAGATCGCGCAGGCCTCCCCGCGCGTCGAGACGATCATCTTCGGCCCGGCCGACTTCATGGCGTCCATCAACATGAAGTCGCTGGTCGTGGGTGAGCAGCCGCCCGGCTACCCGGCGGACGCCTACCACTACATCCTGATGAAGATCCTGATGGCCGCCCGCGCCAACAACCTCCAGGCGATCGACGGCCCCTACCTCCAGATCCGCAACGTCGAGGGCTACCGCGAGGTCGCGCAGCGCGCCGCGGCGCTCGGCTTCGACGGCAAGTGGGTGCTGCACCCGGGTCAGGTCGAGGCGTCCAACGAGATCTTCTCGCCCTCGCAGGAGGACTACGACCACGCCGAGCTGATCCTGGACGCGTACGACTACTACACGTCCGAGGCGGGCGGCAAGAAGGGCTCCGCGATGCTCGGCGACGAGATGATCGACGAGGCCAGCCGGAAGATGGCCCTGGTCATCTCGGGCAAGGGACGCGCCGCCGGCATGCGGCGCACCAGCACGTTCGAGATCCCGGAGGCGTGACGGCCATGCAGTTCGGACGCACCTACGAGGAGTTCGAGGTCGGGGCGGTGTACAAGCACTGGCCGGGCAAGACGGTCACCGAGTACGACGACCACCTGTTCTGTCTCCTCACCATGAACCACCACCCGCTCCACATGGACGCGAACTACGCCGAGAGGACGACGGACTTCGGCAGGAACGTGGTGGTCGGCAACTACGTCTACTCCCTCCTGCTGGGCATGTCGGTGCCGGACATCTCCGGCAAGGCGATCGCCAACCTGGAGATCGAGTCGCTCAAGCACGTGGCGCCGACCTTCCACGGCGACACCATCTACGGCCAGACGACCGTGCTCGACAAGTGGCCGTCGAAGTCGAAGAACGACCGCGGCATCGTCCACGTCGAGACCAAGGGCTACAAGCAGGACGGAACCCTGGTCTGCGTGTTCCGCCGCAAGGTGATGGTGCCGACCGAGACGTACATCAAGGAGCGCGGCGGCGAGCAGCCCGGCCGCCCCGAGCCCAGGGAGCAGGAGAAGTAGCCATGGCACGACTCGCCCAGACCGCCGGTCTGACCGACGTCCAGCAGGAGATCCTCTCCACCGTCCGGGACTTCGTGGACAAGGAGATCATCCCGGTCGCGACCGATCTGGAGCACCGCGACGAGTACCCGCAAGCGATCGTCGACGGCCTGAAGGAACTCGGCCTGTTCGGTCTGATGATCCCCGAGGAGTACGGGGGTCTGGGCGAGTCGCTCCTGACCTACGCGTTGTGCGTGGAGGAGATCGCCCGCGGGTGGATGTCGGTGTCCGGCATCATCAACACCCACTTCATCGTCGCGTACATGCTCAAGCAGCACGGCACGCAGGAACAGAAGGACCACTTCCTGCCGAGGATGGCGGCCGGCGACATCCGCGGCGCCTTCTCCATGTCGGAGCCGGGCCTGGGCTCCGACGTGTCGGCCATCACGTCGAAGGCGGTGAAGGACGGCGACGAGTACGTCCTGAACGGCCAGAAGATGTGGCTGACCAACGGCGGCACCTCGTCGCTGGTGGCCGTACTGGTCCGCAGTGACGAGGGTCACCCCGAGGGAACGGCGCCCCACAAGTCGATGACCACCTTCCTGGTGGAGAAGGAGCCCGGGTTCGGCGAGGTCCGTCCCGGCCTCACCATCCCGGGCAAGATCGACAAGATGGGCTACAAGGGCGTCGACACCACCGAGCTCATCATGGACGGCCTGCGCGTTCCGGCCGACCGGGTGCTCGGCGGGGTCACCGGCCGGGGCTTCTACCACATGATGGACGGCGTGGAGGTCGGCCGCGTCAATGTGGCGGCCCGTGGCTGCGGCGTCGCCCAGCGCGCCTTCGAGCTGGGCGTCCGGTACGCCCAGCAGCGTCACACGTTCGGCAAGCCGATCGCCCAGCACCAGGCCATCCAGTTCAAGCTCGCGGAGATGGCTACCAAGGTGGAGGCCGCGCATGCGATGATGGTGAACGCAGCGCGCAAAAAGGACTCCGGCGAACGAAACGACCTCGAAGCGGGGATGGCGAAGTACCTCGCCTCCGAGTACTGCAAGGAGGTCGTGGAGGACTCCTTCCGGATCCACGGCGGCTACGGCTTCTCCAAGGAGTACGAGATCGAGCGCCTCTACCGCGAGGCCCCGATGCTGCTGATCGGTGAGGGCACCGCCGAGATCCAGAAAATGATCATCGGTCGGCGGCTGCTCGAAGAGTATCGATTCCAGGGCTGACTTGTCCGGATACGGGGTGTTTTCTTGCAGAAGATGATCACACCCCGTAGGTACTCTCGTGCCACCGACTCTGCTGCTCGGCTTACCCAGTTGTGGCCGAGAGCCGCTACGATCGCCGGAAAGCCGCCGTCCCCCGTCAGTGCGCGGCATCATCCGCTACGAAGGTCATCCATGCCCGACAGCCAAACCCCTGCATCTCGCGACAGCCTGGCCGGCGTGCGCCTCGCACGCGGAGCATCGCCGTGGCTTCTGCCGACCGTCGCCACCGCAGCCGTCAGCCTTCTGCGCGCCCGCCGCTCGGGTGCGGCGAAGGCCGTCGCCGTCCCCGCCACCGCCCTGGCGGCGGGGATGCTGTGGTTCTTCCGCGACCCCGAGCGCGAGATCGCCCAGGGCCGGGTCATCTCGCCCGCCGACGGTGTGGTGCAGAGCATCATGCCCTGGAAGGACGGCCGCACCCGCGTCGCGATCTTCATGAGCCCGCTCAACGTCCACGTGAACCGGGCCCCGCTGTCCGGCACCGTGACGTCGGTCGAGCACGTCCCCGGTGGCTTCGTTCCCGCCTTCAACAAGGAGAGCGAGAACAACGAGCGCGTCGTGTGGCACTTCGACACCGAGCTCGGCGACATCGAGATGATCCAGATCGCCGGCGCGGTGGCCCGCCGCATCGTCCCCTACGTGCCGCAGGGCACCAAGGTCGAGCAGGGCGAGCGCATCGGTCTGATCCGGTTCGGCTCCCGCGTCGACCTCTACCTGCCCGAGGGCGTGGAGGTCGCGGTCGAGGTCGGCCAGAAGACCGTGGCTGGGGTGACTCGCATTGACCGTGATTGATCCCGAGACACAGACCGGGTGGGTGCCGGAGGCCGACGAGCCGGACGACGAGGAGGAGATGCCGCTCTCGCTCCGCCTGTCGATAGCCGACACCCTCACCCTCGGCAACGCCACCTGCGGCTTCATGGCGGTGTACTTCACCACCACCGGCATCCTGATCCCGCACCTCACGGGCAGCCAGGAGACCGGCATGGCCCGCCACAGCGCGGCCACCGCCGTCATCCTGATGCTGTGCGCGGCGGTCTTCGACCTGTTCGACGGCCTGGTGGCGCGCAAGCTGCGCTCCTCCCCCATGGGCGCCGAGCTGGACAACCTCTCGGACCTGATCAGCTTCGGCCTCGCGCCGGCGTACTTCGTCCTGGTCTACGGCATGGTCGCGGACGACGCGCACCAGCGGGTGGCCGCGGTCGGGGCGATCGTGGTGCTGCTGGCGGTGGTGCTGAGGCTGGCGAGATTCTCCTGCGTCACGGTGAAGGACGGCACCTTCCAGGGCATGCCGTCGCCGTTCGGCGCGCTGACCGTCGTCTCGATCGTGCTGCTGGAGCTGCCGTTCGTGGCGACGCTGCTGGCGGTCCTGGGCACGGCCTGGCTGATGGTGAGCCGGGTGGAGTACCCCAAGCCGCGGGGACGCCTCGCGGTGGCGATGCTCACCTGGATCGTGCTGAGCATGGGGATGCTGGCGGCCTGGGCGTTCGACGCCCCGAGCGGTCAGCTGCTGCTGCAGACCGGTTGCGCGCTGCAGCTGGTGCTGGGCGCGGTGATCCCGCTGTTCGCGACGGCGCGGCGGGTGAACAACTTCCGCGACAACCGGCGGGAGGCGCGGGCGGCGCAGCTGCCGTAGCGCTCCGCGAGGCGAAGGGCCCCGGACCCGGGTGGGTTCGGGGCCCTTCGCCTCGCCGGGGGCCGAGGGGGCCGACGCCCCCGGGCACGGAGGACCGGCGGGCGTCAGCCCAGGAAGTCCCGTGCGATGCGCTCCGCCGTACGCTCCAGGATCGGCCCCGCCCCGGCGATGCACTTCGCCACGTCCGGCTCCAGATCGGTCAGCGCGTACGCGCGCCGGATCCCCGCCCGGTCCAGCGTCTCCGGGGACAGCGCGAGCCGCCCGCACACCGCGACGACCTCCTTGCCCGCCGCCCGGGCGGCGGCGGCGACGCCCGCCGGTGCCTTGCCGTGCAGGGTCTGCCGGTCCAGGGACCCCTCGCCGGTGACGACGAGATCGGCCCGCTCGAGCGCGGGCGCGAAGCCGAGCACCTCCAGCATGACCTCGATCCCGGGCCGGAAGGCGGCCCCCAGCAGCAGCGCGCCGTAGCCGATGCCGCCCGCCGCGCCCGCCCCCGGCGAGGCGGCGTACGCGGTGGCCCGCGGGCCGATGGACCCCTCCAGCACCTTCGCGAAGTGCGCGAGGGCCGCGTCCAGCCGCTCCACCTCCTCGGGGGAGGCGCCCTTCTGCGGGCCGTAGACCGCCGGGGCGCCCTGGGGGCCGGTCAGCGGGTTGTCGACGTCGCTCGCGAGGATCAGCTCGACCTCGCCGAGACGCGGGTCGAGACCGGACAGGTCGGCCGAGGCCAGCTCGGCGAGCCCGCCGCCGCCCGGCGCCACCGGCTCGCCGTCGGCCTTCAGGAACCGGGCGCCCAGCGCCGCCAGCATGCCCGCGCCGCCGTCGGTGGTGGCACTGCCGCCGACACCGAAGACGAGGGTGCGCGCCCCCGCGTCCAGCGCGGCCCGCAGCAGTTCGCCGGAGCCGTACGTGGACGCCGTGAGCGGCGCGAAGACGCCGGCCGGCAACCGCTGCAGCCCGCTGGCCTCCGCCATCTCCACGACGGCGGTGTCACCGCGCAGCGCGTACGCCGCCGTCACCTCGTCGCCGAGCGGACCCGCGACCCGTACCTCCCGCCGGGCGAACCCGGCCGCGACCGCGGCGGCCACGGTGCCGTCGCCTCCGTCGGCCACGGGCAGCGCCTCGACCGCCAGGTCCGGCACGACCCGGCGCAGGCCGGCCGTCACCCGCTCGGCGACCTCCACGGCCGTCAGCGACCCCTTGAACTTGTCCGCGGCGACGAGCACCCGCCGTGCCGACCGCGTGGTACGAGTGCCGCTTCCTGCAGCGTCCGCCACTTGCCTTCCCCTCGTTCTCCGGGCCTCGCGCACATGTCAAGGCCAGTCGCGCCGCTGCGACCCTAACCGGCGGGCGCCGTCACCGCCATGCCCCGCCCGGCCCGTGGAACGGCCGCGACCGCGGTGCGGGGACGCGCGGTGGCGCCGGGATTCGGGTAGACCGTTCCCATGACCGCTGTGGGCACGGAGTCAGGGCTGGCCGACCGCATCCTCGGGGGCTGGCTGGGCCGGATCGCGGGCAACATGCTCGGCAAGCCGGTGGAGCAGGGCGAGGTGTGGACCCGCGAGCGCATCGACCGCTACCTGCGGCGGGCGAACGCCCTCCCCCTCACCGACTACCTCCCCGAGCCGCCGAGCGAGAGCGAGGGCCTCGCGCTGCGCCCGGAGTGGCGTGCCTGTGTGCGGGGCCGCGTCCGCGGCAGCTGCCGCGACGACGACATCGACTACGCGATCCTCGGCCTGCACCTGCTGGAGACCCACGGCTTCGGCTTCAGCACCGAGCAGGTGGGCGACCTGTGGCTGCTGCGGCTGCCGTACCTGCAGACCTTCACGGCGGAGCGGGCGGCGTACCGGAACCTCGCGAACGGCCTCAGACCGCCGCTCACGGCCACGTACGACAACCCGTACCAGGAGTGGATCGGCGCCCTGATCCGGGCCGACATCCACGGCTGGACCTCCCCGGGCGTCCCGCGCCGCGCCGCCTCGCTGGCCCGCAGGGACGCGGTGCTGTCGCACACGGGGAACGGCGTGTACGGAGCGATGTGGGCGGCGGCGCTGGTCTCGGCGGCGTTCACGGCGCCCACGGTGCGCCACGCGGTGGACGAGGCGCTGACGGTGATCCCGGCGAGCAGCCGCCTCGCCCGCACCGTACGCCGGGCGGTCTCCCTGCACGAGGCCGGTCTGTCCTGGGAGGAGACGCTCACGACCCTCGCGCAGGAGACGGCGGGCCTCGGCTGGATCCACACGGTCCCGAACGCCGCCGTCCTGACCGCCGGGCTGCTGTACGGCGACGGCGACTTCACCCGCACCATCGCCCTGACCGTGCGCGGCGGCCTGGACACCGACTCCAACGGGGCGACGGCGGGCTCGGTGGCGGGCGTCCTGTGCGGTGCCGCGGCCGTCCCGGAGCAGTGGAAGGCCCCCTTGGAGGACACGGTGCGCAGCGCGGTCTTCGGCTTCGACGGGGTACGGATCAGCGAGCTGGCGGAACGCACCCTGCGGCTGGCGCGGGCGAACGACTGAAGGCCGTGCCCCCGGCGTGTGCGCCGTCCGGTGTCGGCCACGGGACCGGCGCGTGCTGCCGTGCGCCCCGCGGGGCCGGCGGCCGGCCCCGCGGGGGTGTCCGACCCCGCGGTTACCCTTCCCGCATGACCACCACGCAGGACTCCCAGGACTTCGCCGCCTACCTCGCCTCCCTCCCCCGCATCTTCGCCGGGGCCGCCGCGCTCTTCCGGGACCGAGAGGGACGGGTGCTGCTCGTCGAGCCGAACTACCGGGAGGGGTGGGCACTGCCCGGCGGCACGATCGAGTCGGACGAGGGGGAGAGCCCGCGCGAGGGCGCGCGGCGCGAGACGGCCGAGGAGATCGGGCTGGACCGCGAGCCGGGCCGGCTGCTGGCGGTGGACTGGGTGCGCTGGCCGGGGCAGCCGCCGCTGGTGGCGTACCTGTACGACGGCGGGGTGCTCGGCGAGGACGAGCTCGGGGCGATCCGGCTGCAGGAGTCGGAGCTGCTGTCCTGGCGGCTGGTGCCGCGCGAGGAACTGACCGCGTACCTCCCGGGCTCCCTGGGCCGCCGGGTGCTGGCGGCGCTGGACGTCCTCGCCGAGGGCTCGGGCACCGCGGAGCTGGAGGACGGGTACCGGGTGCACTGACCCGCGCCCGTCCGCCCGTCCCTGTCCGTCCCCCGCCCATATCCGCTCGCCCCACCGGCGCCCGGCCGCCTACCCTCGCCGCATGAGCAAGCCCCTCGTCGCCCTCCTCTCCGGTGCCGGCGTCAGCACCGACTCCGGCATCCCCGACTACCGCGGCCCGAACGGGCTGTGGCGCCGCGACCCCGAGGCCGAGAAGCTCGTGACGTACGAGTACTACATGAGCGACCCGGAGATCCGCCGCCGCTCCTGGCTGATGCGGCGCGGCAACCGCGCGCTCACGGCCGAGCCGAACGCCGCGCACCGTGCCGTGGCCGAGCTGGAGCGGTCCGGGGTGCCGGTGCGGGTGATCACCCAGAACGTGGACGGACTGCACCAGCTCGCCGGGATGCCGGCCCGCAAGGTGCTCGAGCTGCACGGCACGGTGCGGAGCGTGGTGTGCACGCGGTGCCACGCCCGCAGCCCGATGGAGGACGCCCTCGCCCGCGTCGAGGCCGGTGAGGAGGATCCGCCGTGCCGGGACTGCGGCGGCATCCTGAAGTCGGCGACGGTGATGTTCGGCGAGCGGCTGGATCCCGTGGTGCTCGGCGAGGCGCTGGCGATCAGCAAGGCCTGCACCGTCTTCGTCGCCGTCGGCACCAGCCTCCAGGTCCACCCCGCCGCCGGCCTCGCGGACGTCGCCGCCGACCACGGCGCCCGGCTGATCATCGTCAACGCCGAGCCGACGCCGTACGACGACCGCGCCGACGAGGTCATCCGCGAGCCGATCGGCACGGCCCTGCCCGCGCTGCTGCGCCGGCTGGCCGCCGGGACTGCGTCCTGACCCGGCCCTCCCGCAGCCGGCCACGCCCGGACCCACGGGCGTGGTGCCACGAACCGTCCGGGCGCGGCGGGGCACGGCTCCGTCACCGTCGCCCTCGGCGCGGGCTCAGAACAGGGCCGCTCCCCGTTCGAAGTCCAGCAGGCGCTGCTTGCGGTCCAGGCCGCCGCCGTAGCCGGTGAGGCCGCCGCTCGCGCCGATGACGCGGTGGCAGGGGACGATGATGCTGATCGGGTTGCGGCCGTTGGCGAGGCCGACGGCGCGGGAGGCCCGGGGGTTGCCGAGGTCGTCGGCGAGCCGGCCGTAGGAGCGGGTCTCGCCGTAGGGGATGCGGGTCAGCAGGTCCCAGACGCGGCGCTGGAACGGGGTGCCGTGCAGGCGCAGTTCGAGGGTGAACTCCTTCAGCTCGCCCGCGAAGTAGGCCGCCAGCTGTTCCCGTGCCTCGGCGAAGGGGGTGGCGTCGCGGTCGCCGAAGGTCTCCTCCGGGGGACGGTGGCGATGGTCGGTCATGTAGAGGCCGCACAGGACGCCGTCGTCGGCGACGAGCGTCAGCGGGCCGTAGGGGCTGTCGATCACGGTGTGCTGTTTCATCGGCTGGAACTCTCCGTTTCCCTGCGGGTTTCCTCATGCCGGCAGGAAGTTGATCGGGTGGCTGTCCGTCGCCCACAGGTACTGGACCGCGTAGGCCCGCCAGGGCCGCCAGGCCGCGGCGCGGGCGGTGAGCGCGGCCGGGGTGGACGGCAGGCCCAGTCCCCGGGCGGCGCGGCGGATGCCGAGGTCGGTGGGGAGGAAGGCGTCGGGGTCGCCCAGGGCGCGCATGGCGATGACGTCGGCCGTCCAGGGGCCGAAGCCGGGCAGGGCGAGGAGCCGCGCGCGGGCCTGCGCCCAGTCGCTCTCCGCCCCCAGGGGGAGCTCCCCCTCGGCCAGGTGGCGGACCAGGGTGGTGAGGGTCGTGCGGCGGGTGCGGGGCAGGGCCAGGGTCCCGGGGTCCAGGGCGGCCAGTGCCTCGGGGGACGGGAAGAGGTGGGTGAGACCGCCCTCGGGGTCGTCGACCGGTTCGCCGTGCGCGGTGACCAGGCGGGCGGCGTGGGTGCGGGCGGCGGCCGTGGAGACCTGCTGGCCGAGGACGGCCCGTACGGCGAACTCCGCCTCGTCGACCGTGCGCGGGACGCGGCGGCCGGGTGCCTTGTCGACCAGGGGCGCGAGCACCGGGTCGGTGCGCAGCTGGTCGTCGACCGCCACCGGGTCGGCGTCCAGGTCGAGCAGGCGCCGGCAGCGGCTGATGGCGACGGGGAGGTCCCGCAGGTCGCCGAGGGTGAGGCGGCAGGCGATGTGGTCGGGCTGCGGGGCGAGGGCGACGACGCCGTGGCCGTACGGCAGCCGCAGCGTGCGCCGGTAGGCGCCGACGGGGGTGCCGCCCGCGCCCTCCAGGCAGTGGGGGAGCCACTCCTCCACCCCGGGCACGGCGGTCGCGGCGAGGTGGCCGAAGAGGTTGTCGGGGTTGAGCGGGGCGCGGAACGGCAGCCGCAGCGACAGCGCGCCGGGGGTGGGGCGGGCGGCGTTCCTCGGCGCCCGGGCGCGCAGGTCGCTCGGGGAGAGGGCGAAGACCTCGCGCACCGTGTCGTTGAAGGTGCGGATGGAGGAGAAGCCGGCCGCGAAGGCGACCTGCGCCATGGGGAGCGCCGTCGTCTCGATGAGCAGGCGTGCGGTCTGGGCGCGCTGGGCGCGGGCGAGCGCGAGGGGGCCCGCGCCCAGTTCGGCGAGCAGCTGGCGTTCGATCTGCCGGGTGCTGTAGCCGAGCCGGGCGGCGAGGCCGGGTACGCCCTCGCGGTCCACCACCCCGTCGGCGATCAGCCGCATGGCGCGGGCCACCAGGTCGGCGCGCCGGTTCCACTCCGGCGATCCGGGGCTGGTGTCGGGGCGGCAGCGCTTGCAGGCCCGGAACCCGGCCTGCTGGCAGGCCGCCGCGCTCGGGTGGAAGACCATGTTCTCCGGCTTCGGCGGCACCACCGGACAGCTGGGCCGGCAGTAGATGCCGGTGGTCAGGACCGCGGTGAAGAACCAGCCGTCGAACCGCGCGTCCTTGGACTGCACGGCGCGCACGCAGCGCTCCGTGTCGGTGTGCATCCCCTTCTGCATGCCTCAAGGATCGGGCACGGGCCGTGCCCGGTCCGGCGAGAATCCGACATCGACCTCATCTGTGCTGCGGCTGCCCGGATCGCCAGGCCGACTCGCGCAGCAGCCGCAGTCCGTTCAGGCCGACCAGGACGGTCGAGCCCTCGTGGCCGGCGACGCCGAGCGGGAGCGGGAGGTGGCCGAGGAGGTCCCACAGGACGAGGCCGGTGATGGCCGTGCCCGCGATGACGAGGTTCTGCAGCACCAGCCGGCGGGCGGTGCGGGACAGCCGTACGACCGCGGGCACGGCCGCGAGCTCGTCGCGCACGACGACCGCGTCCGCCGTCTCCAGGGCCAGGTCGGAGCCCGCGCGGCCCATGGCGATGCCGGCGTGGGCGGCGGCGAGGGCGGGCGCGTCGTTGACGCCGTCGCCGACGAACAGCACCTTGCGGCCGGCCGCCTGGAGGCCGCGTACGGCGTTCACCTTGTCCTCGGGCAGGAGGCCGGCGCGGATGTCCGTGAGACCGGTCGCGCTGGCCACGCGGGCGGCGGTGTGCGCGTTGTCGCCGGTGAGGAGGGCGGGCGCGGTGCCGGTGAGGGAGGTCAGGGCGGAGGCGGCCGCGGGGGCGTCGTGGCGGAGGCGGTCGGTCAGGGTGAGGGTGCCCACGGGGGCGCCGTCACGGGTGACGCGGACGACGGTCCCGCCGTCGGCCGCCTCCGCCGCCTCCGCGCGCCCGACGGTCACCACGGCGCCCTCCACCGTGGCGGTGACGCCGCGGCCGGGCGCGGCGGTGAAGTCCGTGACCGGGGCGAGGGGCAGGCCGCGGGCGTGGGCCGCGGCCACCACGGCCCGGGCCAGCGGGTGCTCGCTGGGGTGCTCGGCCGCGGCGGCCAGGGCGAGCAGGGCGTCCTCGTCGAGGCCGGAGTCGGGCAGCGGGCGCACGGCCGTCACCTCGGGGGTGCCCTCGGTGAGGGTGCCGGTCTTGTCGAGGGCCGCCGCGTCGATCTCCCCGAGGCGTTCCATCGCGACGGCCGACTTGACCAGGACGCCGTGGCGGCCGGCGTTGGCGATGGCGGACAGCAGGGGCGGCATGGTGGCGAGGACGACCGCGCACGGCGAGGCGACGATCATGAAGGTCATCGCCCGCAGCAGGGCGTCCGTGAGGTCCTCGCCGAAGGCGAGGGGGACGCCGAACACGGCGAGGGTGGCCGCGACCACGCCGACCGCGTACCGCTGCTCGATCTTCTCGATGAAGAGCTGGGTCGGCGCCTTGGTGCGGGAGGCCTCCTCGACCAGGGCCACGATGCGGGCGATCACCGAGTCGCCCGGGTCGCGCTCGACCCGGACGCGCAGGGCGCCGGTGCCGTTGAGGGTGCCGGCGAAGACCTCGTCGCCGGGGCGCTTGACGACCGGCAGGGACTCACCGGTGATGGTGGCCTGGTCGGCCTCGCTGACGCCGTCCAGGACGGTGCCGTCGCCGCCGATGCGCTCGCCCGGGCGGACCAGCAGGACGTCACCGACGGCGAGTTCGGCGACGGGCACGGTCTCCTCGCCGCTGCCGGTCAGCCGGGTCGCCGTGGTGGGCGCGAGGTCGAGCAGGCCGCGCACGGAATCGGCGGTGCGGGCGGTGGCCAGGGCCTCCAGCGCGCCCGAGGTCGCGAAGATGACGATGAGCAGGGCGCCGTCGAAAACCTGCCCGATCGCGGCGGCGCCCAGCGCGGCGACGACCATCAGCAGGTCGACGTCGAGGGTCTTCTCGCGCAGCGCGCGGAGTCCTTCGAGGGCCGGTTCCCAGCCGCCGGCCGCGTAGGCGACGGCATACGGGATCGCGGCGGCCCAGAGCGGCGCACCGCCGAGGTCCGCGGCGAGCCCGACCAGGAAGGCCACGAGTGCGACGAGCGCCCACCGCGCTTCGGGCAGGGCGAGGAGACGGGTGCGGCGGCGCGCCGTGGGAACACCGGCGGACGCCGTGGACGAGGGAGCGAGAGTCACGGACACCCGGTCACCCTACAGGAACACATGAAGAGTCATTCATTCGTTCATATGTGATGAGTAGGATGTCCCCATGGGTCATGGAGCCGTCATTCCCGCGCAGGACGACGCCGAGCGCGTGCGCCTGGACGCGGACAACGTCGCCAAGGTCGCCACCACCCTCCAGGCCCTGTCCACGCCCTCACGCCTGCTGATCCTCGCCCGGCTGCGCGAAGGCCCGCTGCCGGCCACGGAGTTGGCGGCGGAGGTGGGCATGGAGCAGTCGGCCTGTTCGCACCAGTTGCGCCTGCTGCGCAATCTGGGCCTGGTGGTGGGCGAACGCCGGGGCCGCTCCGTCGTGTACGCGCTCCACGACCACCACGTCGCCGAACTGCTCGACCAGGCCGTCTACCACGTGGAGCACCTGCGGCTGGGGATCAGCGACGCCGCCGGGTGAGGACCCGGCGGCGCCGTCGGCGGACCGCTTCGCTCACTCCTTCGCCGTGGGCCGCCGGGAGAGCTCCGTCGCCGTGCGGACGTCGGTCAGCGGACGCAGCCGGTACGTGTAGGCGTACGCGCGGTCGGCGAACAGCTTGAACTCGTCGTGGGTGTGGGCGCCCCAGCTGTCGTCGCCGCCCACGCCCATCTGCCGGTGGTTCACCCGCAGCACGACCTCGTCCCGCGGGGTGAGCTGGTAGTCGTGGCGGGCCCCGCAGGACAGGTCCTCGGGGGTGAAGCGGGAGGCGTTGACCTCCAGCAGGGGTTCGCCGGAGACGAGCAGGCCGCGCCCGCCGCCGTCGGTGAGGGCCGCCCAGCGCACGTCGGTCCTGTTGCCGTTCTCCTGCGGGCGCAGGTAGCCGCTCCACTGGCCGGAGACGGTGCCGGAGTACAGGCCGACGTCGGTGCCGCTGTTGCGGTCCCAGTGGTTCTCCTCGGGGCCCCGGCCGTAGTAGTGCAGCCGGTCCAGGCGGCGCGGCAGGAACAGCAGCGCGCCGACCTCCGGGATGTACGGCAGGTTCGCGGCGCCCAGGCGCAGGGTGTGGTCGACCCTGATCTCGCCGTTGCCGAACACCGTGTACGTGGTGGTGTACGCCGACTCCACCGTGGTGGGCAGCGTGCCGCTCACCTCGATCTCGACGGCCCGGTCGCCCAGGGGCCGCACGGCGACGTCCGTCACCTCGCGCCGGGCGCCGGCGTCGCGCCAGGTCTGGTTGCGGGTGTGGTGGCCGTTGCCCCGGTCGTTGTCGGTGGGCGCCCGCCAGAAGTTCGGCACCGGGCCGGAGGTGATCAGGCGCAGGCCGGCCGCCTCGTAGGAGGTGATGGTGCCGGCGGCCCGGTCGACGGTGACGGAGAAGCCCTTCCCCCTCACGGTCACGGCCTTCTCGCCGTCGTCGTGGCGCAGGGCCGGGACGTCTCCCAGGGGGACGGGGGTCACCGGCGGGCTGCCCGCGTCGACGGGGAGCTGCTGCGCGGCCACCTCGAAGCCGGCGTCGGCCCACCGCGTGCGCTCGCGGGTGGTGAAGGAGAGACGGAGGAAGTACTCGGTGCCGGGCGCCGGGTTCCGGGGCGGTTCCACGGGGACGGTGAGGTCCTTGGCGGACGAGGGGGGCACGTCCATCTGGTCGCGGGTCAGCTTCCCGCGCCGGACCGTCTTTCCGTCGGCGATCAGGGACCAGTGGCCGTCGAACTCGCGGAGGTTGGTGAACAGGTACTCGTTGGTGAGGGTGAGGCGTCCCGAGGTGAGCGGGCCGCCGGACGGCGGCGCGGCGTGGACGGCCTGGTGGATCCGCTTGACCTCCGCGGCCTTGCCGGTGTGGCCGCGGTCGGCGGTGACGATGCCGTCCCCGGAGAAGGCGCCGTCGTTGGGGTTGTCGCCCCAGTCGCCGCCGTAGGCGAGGAACGTCCGCTCCCCGGACCGCTCCTCGGTGACCTCCACGTCGGCCGCGTCGAACCAGAACCGCACTCCGTCGTCGCCCGGACCGCGGTCCGCCGCGGCCAGTTCGGCGGCGCCGAGCGCACGCGCGTACACCCGCGCCCGCCGGACGGTGCCGCTGAACTCCCGCGTCGGGTTGTCGACGTCGGTGGCGAGCGCCAGGGGCGCGGTGGTGGCGTCGGGGCGGCGCGTGGTGGTCCGGGTGGCCCGCACCGCGCCGTCCACGTGGAGGGTGAGGGTGCCCGCCTCGGCGTCGAAGACACCGGCGACGTGGTGCTCGCGCCCGGTCCAGTCGCCCGGCAGCTCCCAGGCGGCCGAGATCCACTGGCCGCCGCCGTGGATGAAGAACTCCAGTCTCCCGTCGGTCTGTTTGAGGGCGTACTGGGTGTCCCCCTTGGCGATGACCGGCTGGTGGTGGCCCGTCACGTCCGGGGTGATCCACGCCTCCAGGGTCAGCGACCCGGTGAGGTCCAGGCGCGGGTCGCGGGCGAAGACGGTGCCGCCCGACACGCCCCGGTCGCGGGTGAAGGTGCCGCTGGGGTTGACGATCTCGCCGCGCAGGGCGGCGGGGCCGGACTCGGTGAACAGCGTGCGGGCGGGCGCGGGCCACCGCAGGGCCTGGTCGGCGAAGTCCCAGATCCAGCCGCCCTGGAGCACGTCGTGGCGGCGTACGACGTCCCAGTACTTCTTGAAGTTGCCGCATGAGTTCCCCATCCCGTGGGAGTACTCGATCATCACGTACGGGCGGGTGTCGGCGGTGTCCTTCGCCCTCGCCTCGACGCGGGAGGGGCTCTCGTACATCCTCGAGCGGATGTCGCTGGTCCCGGGGCGGTCGTCGCCCTCGTACTGGATGACGCGGGTGGGGTCGTAGGAGCGGATCCAGTCGTGCATGGCGGTGAAGGTGCTGCCGCCGCCGGCCTCGTTGCCCAGCGACCAGATCACCACCGAGGGGTGGTTCTTGTCGCGGTGGACCATGTTCTGCGCGCGGGCCACGCACGCCTCGGTCCAGTCGGCGTGGTCGCCGGGGTACTCGTCGCGGATGCCGTGGGTCTCGAGGTTGGTCTCGTCCACGAGGTAGAGGCCGTACTCGTCGGCGAGCTCCAGCCAGAGCGGGTTGTTGGGGTAGTGCGAGGTGCGGACGGTGTTCATGTTCAGCCGCTTGATGATGCCGATGTCCTTCACCATGTCCGCGCGGGTGAGGGCCGTGCCGCGGTCCGGGTGCATCTCGTGGCGGTTGGTGCCGCGGAAGGAGACGGGCCTGCCGTTGATGCGCATCAGCCCGTCCCGGAGCGCGAACTCGCGCAGGCCGACCCGGTGGGAGAGGGTCTCGGTCACCCTGCCGGACGGGTCGCGCAGCCGGAGCACGGCGGTGTAGAGGTACGGGTGCTCCGCCGACCAGAGCCTCGGCTCGGGCACGGCCCGGGACGCCTCGACGGTCACGTCCTGCCCCGCCGGTACGGAGTCCAGGTCGGCGGTCCGCTCGAGCGGACGGGACCAGACGGCGTGGCCGCGGGCGTCGTACAGCTGGACCTCGACGGAGTACCGCCCGCCGGCGCCGCCGGAGTAGTCGCGCACGGCGGCCGTGACCTCGAGGCCGGCCGAGGTGTGGTCGTCGCCCAGCGGGGTGTCCAGCTTGAAGTCGCGCAGGTGCACGGCCGGGGTGGAGTACAGGTACACCGAGCGGAAGATGCCGCTCAGCCGGATCATGTCCTGGTCCTCCAGCCAGTCGCCGTCGGAGTAGCGGTAGACCTCCACGGCGATCAGGTTGGTGCCGGGCTTCAGCCGCTCGGTGATGTCGTACTCGGCGGGGGTGTAGGAGTCCTCGTGGTAGCCCACGAGCGTGCCGTTGATCCACACGTAGTGGGCGGACTTGACGCCCTCGAAGTGCAGGAAGACGCGCCGCCCGGTCCAGTCGCGGGGCACGGTGAAGGTGCGCCGGTACTGGCCGACGGGGTTGTGGCGGGTCGGTGCGGCCGGCGGCTGCACGTCCTCGCCGCGTCCGTTGGGGCCCCACCAGGGGTAGGTGATGTTGACGTAGATCGGGGCGTCGTACCCGTGGAGCTGCCAGCAGGACGGGACGGGGAGGGTGCCCCAGGAGGAGTCGTCGAGGTCGGTGCGGTGGAAGTCGGGGTCGCGGTCGTCGGGGCGGTCGGCGTGGGCGAACCTCCACCGGCCGTCGAGACCGAGCCGGTACGGCGAGCGGGTGCGGTCGGCGGCCAGCGCCTGCCGCAGGTCCGCGTACGGCATGAGGGTGGTGTGCGGCGGTTCGGTGCCGACCCGGAAGACGGAGATGTCGCCGTTCCACTCCGGGGAGCCGTCCGCGGCGGCGCGCCGGGCGGTGGGCAGCGCCCCCGCCGGGGAGGCGGGGAGGGCGAGGGCGCCGAG